>SXOX01000084.1 GCA_005776585.1 Pseudomonadota bacterium
CGATCTTGCCGCGGGTCTGCTTCTGGAGGCCAAAGGCCAGAGCGGCGGCCGTAGGCTCGTTGATGATGCGGAGGACGTTCAGCCCGGCGATGCGGCCGGCGTCGCGCGTGGCCTGACGCTGGCTATCGTCGAAGTACGCCGGGACCGTGATGACGGCGTCCTCGACCGTCTCACCGAGGTACTCCTCCGCGTACTGCTTGAGGTACTGGAGCACGAAGGCCGAGACCTCCGGCGGCGAGTAGTTCCGCTTCATCACGTTGACAGCGGCGTCGCCGTTACCCGCGCCGACGATGGCGTAGGGGTACCCCTTGGTCGCCCGCTGGACCTCGGGATCGTTGAACTTGCGCCCCATGAGGCGCTTCACGGCGGACACGGTGTTGCGCGGGTTGGAGACCGCCTGCCGTTTGGCGATGTGGCCGACCAGCCGATCGTTCTGCTCCGTTACTGCCACGATCGACGGCGTCGTTCGGCTACCTTCGGGCGACGGAATCACGACGGGCGAGCCGCCCTGCATGATCACGACGCACGAGTTGGTGGTCCCAAGGTCGATTCCGATTGCCTGACCCATGATCTACTCTCTTTCGGCCACGCTGAACCGCACGTTCTGCGGCCGTCAGTCCATCACAGCGGGCACATGCCCCAACAATCGGTCATCCTACGCTCGGACTTAACGAGATTCAAGCCGCCTGAACGATATTCTGGTCACAGGTAGCTCTCGGGAACGAAGACCACGTCACCCGGCTTGAGGCGGAAGTCCCGCGCCCCGCCCTCGGAGACGATGCGCTCCACCGGCACTGGAATGCGGCGATCGACGCCGCCCTCTGTCCGCTTGACGATGGCGAAGTTCTTGTCCGCCAGGCTCGTGAAGCCGCCCGCGATGGCGATGGCCTGGACGACCGTGAGTCCGTCCTCGAAGGCGAAGATGCCCGGCTTCTGGACCTGCCCGAGGACGAAGACCTTCTTGGAGTTGAACTCCTTGATGAAGACCGTCACGAAGGGATTCTTCAGGTAGCCGTCCTTCAGCTTGTCCTGCACGACCTGGCCGACGGCCGAGGCCGTGAAGCCGGCCACGCTGATGCGTCCCACGAACGGGAAGTTGATCTCTCCCTCCGGGCCAACGCGGAACGTGCCCGACATGTCGTTGTGGTGGTGGACCCGCACCTCGAAGACGTCGCCGATGCCTAGAGTGGCCGCTTTGATGGCCTCGGTAGCGTCGATCTTGTACTTGTCGTAGTCAGTCGTGACCTGCGACGGGCACGCGAGTGACAGGGCTCCGAGCAGCGCGACGAAGGCGATACGCATAACGGTGACCGTCCCAGCTTGGAGGTTGATCCCGGGAGCGCTCGGGTTCACTCAATAGCGAACGTTGACGCTGCCGTAGACCTGATGCTTCGTGTACTTGCCCAGGTCCGCGTTGGCCTTGCCCGAGGACACGTCGCGGACGAAGAAGTCCGTAAAGACGGAGCGCACCTCGTATCCGACGGTCAGGCCAATCCAGCGGACGATATCTACGCTCACCGAGATGTTGCCCGAGACGGCCTTGTCGCGCCGCGTCGTGGATGACACCTGCGTTCCAGGCCGCAGCTTGCCCGGGTCGAACTCCGGGTAGCTCAGGTAGTGAAAGGCCGCGCCAGCGTCGATCACCACCCGCTGGACGATGTCGAACTGCGTGCGAAGGTAGGCGCGGTCCTCCGAGTAGAAGTTGCCGTAGAACGACTCGGAGAAGTCACGGGCATAGCCGGTCGCCAAGAGAATCGTCGGGATGGGCTTGTAGACGATCTCGGCCTGCGCCAGGACGTTGTTGTACGAAGGCCCGTCCTCGTGAAACGAGTTGCCGTAGCCGATCTTGGCCAGCGCCGCGATCTTCTTGGTGAAGTAGCCATTCAGGCCGAGGACGATGCGAAGCGGCTTGGAGTTCACGTTGGGCAGGCCGCTACGCGACGCCTCGTCCCACTGACGGAACTGCGCGTCTGCCTCGAAGAACGCGACCGTCTTGGGATAGAAGCGCCAGGTCGCCGAGAGCTTGGCGTCGTGATAGAGGTAGTTGCCTTCCGTGAAATCGTCGAACTTGTTGAACACGAAGCCGTACGTGAGCCCGATGTTCAGGGCGCCCGCGCCGGGGTGGATGTTGAGCGTGGCGCCAACGTTGTTGAAGTTCTGGTTGTACGAGTTGGACGTCGAGAAGTTCGGGTTGACCAACGAGCGCCGAAACGCGTCGTAGATCGTGAACGATACCGGGGCCTTGGGCATGATGTCGAGCTTCAGATCCGCTTTGGCGCCGAAGTTCTGCATGCTCTTGAGCGTCTCGTCTCCGGAGAGGAAGAGCCTGACGTCCGTCTCGACTCCGAAGGTGAGGCCGAACTTGTCGGGCTCCGGGTTCGACAGCGCGAGTCCGGGCACGATGCGCATGATGGGCGCATTCGTCGGCGTCTCTTCAGGGGCCTGCTGAAAGACATTGGAGTCCCAGCGTGCCTCGATGAGGAGGCTGGGCCACAGGCGGAAGTTGCCCAGCTTGATGCCGCGCTCGCGCTGCGGCCGAAGGCGCACGCCCGCGCCATCGTTCTGAGGCTGAAGCCCTTGGTTGGACTGCACGTAGCCCACGGGCGGCTGCTGCCCGAGTGCTGGCGCCGCAACGAACAGGAGAGCTGCGATGGTAGCCATCGTGGCGACCCGCCTCCGTTGTCCGTCGATACGCATGCCCGCCTCTATCATCACTCGCTCCGCCGCCGCGCTTTCCTGCTTGGCCTAAAAGAAAGGGCTCGCCGAGGGTGGGCGAACGTTGTCGATAGGTACTTCGATGACGTTCTCGCCCGGATCTTCGGTCGGGATGTCCGCGTCCACGATCCTGTCGATGGTTGGCTTGCCGTCCACGTCGCCGGTCGTGGCCGGACCACCGCAGGACTTCACGCGGCCCTCGAGCTCCGCGATCTTGTTGTACGCGATGGAGATCTTGACGTACTCGTGCTCCACGCCTTTGTCGTCCTTCTTGGCGATGGCCTCTTGCAGCGCGACATAGTTCTGCTCGGAGAGCCGCATCAGCCCCTTGATCGCGGAGAGGGATTCATTTACGCAGTTTAGTTTGTTGATGTCCTGCTCGGCCCGTGCGCGCTGCAAGGCGTCGAAGGAGGCCTGGAGCATGGCCTTCATGCCGCCGAGCTGCGACTCGGCCTTCTTGGCTTGCTCATTGGTGGACATCTTGGGCGGCTCGACCGGAGGCGGCGCGGCGAGGGCCAGGCCCACGCCGGTCACGACGGCAAACGCCAGCCCCGCGCCTGCGCGCAGGGCCCATCGTTTCATGTTGCGGTGCGGAACCTTCATGAATCCCTCACTCTATGGCGTCGCCAGTCCGACGTCAAATCGTACACCGGACGGCCTTTGTGTCGCCGCTTTCGTCGGTGTGTCACCGTGTCCTGCGGAGGCCGTCGAAGCGAACACGGCCTGTGACTTAGTGCACCCGCGGCGCCAAGTCGATCGAAAAATCGACCGGGCCCCGCAGTCCTGCGTGCGACGGCTCAAAACGGATTCCCTTTCACTGACTTCCCAATCCGCTCGAGGAAGTTCTCCTGGAGCTCCAGGCCTTTGTAGGCGAAGTCGGTGCGGCCAAGGACGTAGAAGACCTCGGGCTTCTGGAGCTTGCCCACGACGATGAGCTCCTCGAGCTGGTTGGACTTGCCCATCGACTTCGGCATCTTGGGCGCCACCTTCTTGAGCTTGCCGTCGTCTGCCGCCTTGTCGCTGGCGGGTGGCTCGGCCCAGGCGCCCAGCGCACAGAGCGCCAGAGCGCACGCGGGGATCCATCGGAACGTGCTCATGGTGTCGTCTCCTGCTTCGGGGGGATGTCGTCAGGAACGGGAACGTCCGGCTCCGGCGTCGGCTCCGGCGCTGGCGTTGGCGTTGGCGTGGGCGTCGGCGTCGGCGTTGGCACCGGCTCGGGCGCGGGAGTCGGGGCCGGCTCGGGCGGTGCCGGCGGCGCGACGGGCTCCGGCTTCTCTTCGGGCACCGGCGCGTCCGGGGCGGGCTTGTCCTCGGGCGCCTTGGGCTCCGCGGGCTTGTCCTCGGGCGGCGGCGCGGGCGGCGGCGGCTGCTTGAGCTCCTCTTCCTTCTGCTTCTTCGCGTTCTCGATGAGCCGGCGCGCCTCGTCGATGTAGGCGTCGACCGGATCGTCCTTTGGGATCTGCGCTCCGGCCACGACCTTGTATTGATTGAAGTTCTTGACTGCGAGATCGAGGCGTTGAACGGTGTCCATCCCCTCGATCTGCTGCTCGAAAAAGAGGATCCCGAGGTTGAAGTACGCCTCAGCGTAGCGCTCGTCGATGCGCAGCGCCTGCTCATACGCGGCTTGCGCTCGCTGATACTGCTTGAGCCCGCGATAGGCGTTGCCCAAGTTGAGGAACGCCGAGCGCAGGCCGGGGGACACGCGCGTGGCCTTCTCCAGCGACGTCACGGCCGCGCCGTAGTCGCCGACCTCCTGATAGACGACGCCGAGGTTGTTCAGCGCCTCGGGGTGGTCCGGTGCCAGCTCCAGGCAGTCAGAGAGCGCCTTGGACGCGCGCTGCCACTCCTTGCGCTGGATGAAGATGGTCCCAAGCAGGTGTTGCAGGTCCGGGTCGGCCTTGGTTCGAAGCCCTTGCAGCACCACGAAGTGTGCCGCCTCGCTCTTCCCCATGCCCAGATAGGCGCGCGCGACGTTGCGCACGGCGGCGATGTTGACCTCGTCCTTCTTGAGCACCTCTGCGCTCTTCTCGATCGCCTGGTTGAAGAAGCCGAGCGCAATCGCCACCTCGGCGGCCATGTTCTGGATCGCCAGGTCGTCCGGGTGCGCGTCCGAATAGCGCTCGATGACCACTCGCGCATCCGACGGCCGCTCGCCCGCGATCAGCACCCGACAGCGCGCCAGAACCGCCGCGCTGCTGTCCGGCTCATCGCGAACCCAGCGCTCCGTCAGCTCATTGGCCGACTGGAGCCGTCCTGCGCGGAGGAAGACACCGACGAGCAACGTCCGCGTGGCCGCGTCCGCGCCCAACTGCACGGCGACCTCGAGCTTCTGCACGCCTTCGTCGAACTGATAGCCCTGGATGAGCTCCAGCGCTTCGTCTCGCAGGCGCTGCGCCTCGGGGCTCGTGCGCGCTGGCGGCGGCGTGCGCTTCTTGACCTCCTCGACTGGCGGTGGCGCATCGGCCGGCGGCGGCGTGGGCTTGGCCTCGCGATCGGGCACCGTCGTCGGGCCGCACGCTGCGGCCAGAGCCGCGGTCACCAGCCAGGCGCGCTTCATGGCGCACCCCCGGGATCGCCCGGAACCGGCGGATCGTCGTCGGACTTGGGCTCCGTGGGCTTGGGCTCCGTGGGCTTGGGCTCCGTGGGCTTGGGCTCCGTGGGCTTAAGCTCGCCCGTGGCCGGCTCTTTGGGCTGGCTCGGCTGGGGCGTCTCGCCCTCAGGAGACTTCTCCGGCTCTGGCTTCTTGTCCGACTCCGGCACCGGCAGCGTCAGCGGGGCGCTGCGATCGGTGCGCAGTTCATAGGCGCGCTTTTCGGCCTTGAAGAGCGGGTACTCCTGCGGCTTGTACTTGTTGAGGCCCTGAAGCGCCAAGAGCGTCCAGCTGTTGACGATCTTCAGGCTCTTGGCCTGCTTCATCGTCTCCTCCCACTTCTGGACCGCCACGTTGTCCCACTTGAGGCCCTCGTCCTCGATGCGCGTACGGTACTCGTCCATCTGCTCGTCGGTCAGGCCCGTGGGATCGGGCGCCTTGTACAGCATCTTCGCAAACAGCTGGTAGAGCTGGCCGATACGGTAGTACGAGGCAATGGTCCAATCGAACGCCTTATACGGAAAGACGTCGATGTAGCGGCTCTCCAGCTCGTTCAGCAGCGCCCGCTTGTCCTTCATGATCTTGCCCTGCTGAGCCAGTGTGCCTTTGAGCATGAGCGTCTCGTAGCGCTTGAAGTTCACGTCGATGATCGCGAACTGAGCCTTGGCCGCTGCGACCGCCGCCGGCGAGCCCGGCTGGAGGTTGCGGAGCTTGAACTCCTCGATCGTGCGCTCGTATTGCTTCTTGGCGGCCGGATCGTTCTTGGCCGTGAGCAGGTCCGCGAGCCGGAGGTTGGCCTCGACGATGCGGTCCGCCGCCGCGGGGTCCTTCGCAAATCTAACGATGTACTCTTTCCAAAGACGAGTTTGTTGCGCCCCGTCGTTCAGCTTCTCGTACATCAGCCCGATCTGGTAAAAAGCCTCCGCCGCGAGCGGCTCCTTGTCATAGGTCTTGGCGTAGCGCTCGAAGGTGCGCGCCGCCTCCAGGTACTTCCCCGTGATCTTGTAGATCTCGGCGGTCGTGTAGACCGCACCCGGCGCCTTGTCCGAGTTGGGGTATTGCGAGACGAGGTTGAGGTAGTGGTCGGCCGCGTGGTCGAAGTCGAAGAACAGGCGGCTGGTCTCCGCCAGGTAATACAGCGCTTCCTCGCGGAACTTCGAGCCCTTGAACCGCGGCTCGGTCACGATGCGCTCGAAGACCTTGGCCGCCGAGTTCCAATATTTCGCGTTCTGGTACGCCACCGCGGCGTTGAACAACGCCTTGTCGGCCACGGGCGACTTGGGGTCGGCGCCCACGACGCGCTCGAACTCCTTGGCCGCCTCGACGTACTTCTTCTCCTTGAAGAGCAGCTCCGCCTGGTCGAACTCGCGCGTGAGCTGGAACAGCTTGAGCTTCTTGGTGAACTCGGCGCGCTTCGCCGGGTCGCCGATGCTGTTCTGTTGCGCGTAGTCGAGCCACTTCTTGATGTTCTCGAAGTCGTTCTCGACCTCATAGCTGTGAATGATGGCCCCGATGGCATAGCTCGCCTCCGCGCTCGTGGGCCACGCGTTCATGATGGCCTCGAAGCGCTTGCGCGACTCGTCCATGTGCCTGAAGTTGTAGTAGAAAGTCGCGATTTTGAACGCCTGCTCCACCGAGAAGTTGGTGTTCTCCTTGTGCACGAGCTTCATCGCCACGTACTTGTCGGAGTGGCCGACCCACGTGTCGATGTGCGCCGGCAGCTTCTCGGCCTTCAATCGCACGACCTCGGTCGTCTGCGGCTTCTTCTTGCCCTTGGGCTCGGGCGGATCGACCGCCTCGGTCGCGAGCAGCTTGTCCGGGGCCCGCTTGGCGTTGACCTCGTCTTCAAACCACTGCTCGACCGCCTTGATG
Organism: Pseudomonadota bacterium; assembly: GCA_005776585.1. Taxonomy (GTDB): domain Bacteria; phylum Myxococcota_A; class UBA9042; genus SXOX01. The sequence continues at coordinate 7,178 of SXOX01000084.1, forward strand.
GCCGAGAACGCCGACGCCTCGCGATACTCGGTCTTGCCCGGGACGTCCCGCACGCCGCCGTAGGCCTCCGCCGCCTCCAGGTACTTGCCCGAGAAGTAGAGCGCCTCGGCCAGCAGGTACCGCATCTGATAGGCCTCGCGGTGATTGGGATACTGCGCGAGGTAGTCTCGATAGGCGGCGATCGCGATATCGTATTCGCGCCTGGACTCGGCCAGCTTCTTGCTGTCCCCGGTGCGCTTCGCTTCGGCCTTGGCCTCCTGCGCGAGGCGGTTGTGCACGAGCGCCTTCTGCCGCAGCGCGACCTCGACGAGCCGTGTGGCCCGCCCCGTGGCCTTGGGGCTGTTCATGTTGGCCTGGTACCACGCCGAACCCTTGCCATAGAGCTTGGCCAGGTCCTCGCGCGACTTGGCCGACATCACGAGGTCCCCCGCCACGTCATAGGCCTCGATCAGCCGCTCGTGGTACTCGGGGTTCTTGGGGTTGAGCGGATCCCGGTCGATGAGCCGCTGATACACCTGAGCGGTTTCTTCGTACTTGGTCTTCTCATGGAGATCGTAGAGCGCCTTGGCGTACTCCTCCATGATCTCGAGCTCGAACTTCTGCCCGTCGTTCAAGTAGGCCAGGGCGCGCGCCACGCCACGCCCCGGGTCCGGCTCGCCGTCCCCGTCCCAGTCGTCCTCGGCCAGCGACCGCGCCAGGTACTGAATGGCCTCCGACCGAAGCGCAGTGGCCGATTGGCTGAGGGCCCCGCCGACCTTGCCCTTCGTCTCGTCGTAGTGCGCGATGAGCTTCTTGAAGCCCTTGATGGCCGAGTCGAAGTCCGGCTTCTGGAAGTGCGTCCACGCGAGCTTGTAGAGGATCATCGCGTAGAACTTGGAGTCCTTGTAGCGCGCCGCGGCAAGGTAGGAGAGCTCCGCCTTCGTCCACTGGCCGTAGTCGAACCAGTATTCGCCGACCCGCAGCAGCGCCTCGGCCGCGTACTCGCTGTCGGGGTAATTCTGCGCCAGGTCGAGCCACGCGTCGCGCGCCTTCTCGTCCTCACCCTCTTCCTGGAGGCAGTAGCCGCGCATGTAGAGCACGACGTCTCGATACCGGTACTTGTCGAAGCGCCGCAGGATCTCGGCGTAGAGCTTCATGGACTCCGAGTAGTCCTTCTTGGGTGACTCCGGCTCCTCGGGCAGCTTGCCGCGGTCGAACAGCGCCTTGTCCTTCTCGTACTGCTTGTACTGGCCGCGGACGTCGACCTGAGTTTTCTCGTAGTAGAGCTCCGCCAGCCGGAACATCGTGTCCGGCGTGTGCTGCGGATGGTCGGGGTAGCGGTCGATGAACTTGCGCAGCGCGGCCATTGCCTCGTTTCGGCGCTGCTGCTGGACGATGTCGATGTCGTCGATCCGCTTCTCGAAGGCCTTCTCGATGAACTGCTGGCGCTTCTTGACCTCCTTGAGCACGACGAGCTTGGCCTCGCCGTCATAGTCCAGCGTGGAGTCCTTGAAGCGCTCGGCGGCCTTCTCGACCTCCTCAGTCAGCCGCTTCTTGGCGTCCTCGTCCATCGGCACGAGCGACTCTGGCGGAGGCGTGCGCGGCAGATCGGCTGCCGGGGCCCCACGCGGCAGCGCGAGCAGCAGGAGGGCGGTAGCGGTAGCTCGAATCATCACGGCGACAGGTTCACCCGCCCTAGTCCTTGATCAACTTCTGCAACGTCTCCTCGAGCTGCTGGAGCTGCTCGGTGCGCTCCTTCTGTAGCTCTGAGATCTTGTCGGACTCGACCCGCTTGCGCTTCCACGCGACGTCGACCAGACCGAGGTCCGCCTCCAGGACGACCTCCGAGAGCCGCTTGTGCGCCACCTGGAACAGCGGCACCCCGATGTCGCGCGCGAACTGGTCGCTGCTCTTCTGGAAGCCATCGACCTCACGCCGGTAGCCCGCGATGAGCTGCTTCTCCGAGTCGACCTGACGCTTGTAGTCCGCCACCCGCGCGCTCGCGGCCGTTTGCAGACGGGACAGCAGCCGCTGCAGCCGCTCGATGTTGCCAGTCAGCCGCCGCGACTGGTTCCGGAGCGCGTCCGCGAAGCGGCGATCGTCACCCGCGAGCCGCGCCAAGGGCGCCTCCAGGAGCTCGGCCTCCTTGCGGTGCTGCTCGATCAGGCGCTTCTTGAGCGACGACTCATCGCTCGCGACGAAGTCACCCGCGCCGACGCGCGTGTTCTCGGCCGTGATGCGCTCCTTGACCTTGGTCAGCTCCTCGTAGGACTTGCGCAGCTCGGCCTTCTCCCGCTCGAGCTCGTCCAGCAGCTTCTGCTCCTGGTCCTTGTCGAGCTTCTTGCCCTTCTCGGAGTAGCGCGCCTCGTAGATCCACTTCTCCATGGCCTGAAGCTGGTCGCGCACCTGCTTGAGCTCGTTTTCGACGAGGAACACATCGCGCCGCAGATCCCCAAAGCGGCGATTGACGCGGCGCAGGCGCTCCTCAAACTCGCCGACCGTCTTGGGCATGCGCTCGAACTCCTCCTCGGGGCGCCGCCGGGAGGAGACAAGGACGTCGTAAACCCCTTTCTCGGACGGAGACATGCGCGAGACGGCGAGCTGCCCCTGGGCGTCGAGGTTGAGCTTGGAGAGTCCGATGAGCCCGTTCTCCTGGACAATGATGCGCGTCCAGGCGGCCTTGAGCTGCGGGAAGATCTCGATGAGGTTCTGCCCCGTCAGCGCGTGCTCGAGCTCGGCCACCATGCCCTCGGTCTCCTTCACGTCCCGGCGCGCGTAGGACATGTCGTCGAACACATTGACGACGTCCTTGAGTTGCTCGTCGGTCTCGATCCACTTGGAGGCCCGCTCCGAGAGCACCGCACCGACCTGAAAGTTGTCCTCGCGACGGCGCAGCAACCAAGCGAAGTAGCCCGCGAGGTTGCCGGGCTTCTGAGCGAAGCGGTCGAGCTCGTCTCTCAGCGGCGCGAACTTCTGGACGATGTCGTTGTAGGTCTCGATGGCCAGGTCGCCCTGCTCGAGCAGGATGTTGAGGCGGCCGCGGAGCACGTTGGCCTTGGTGGCGAGCTGCTCCTCTTCACAGGTCAGCAGCAGGATCTCCAGCGCGTTCAAGGCCTTGTCGAGCTGCTTGCGGTGGATGTAGGCCCAGCTCATCTCGTAGAGGGCGATGTGGAAGTTGGGGGAGTTGCGGTCGATCTCCTGATAGACGTCGACCGCCTTGGCGTCCTGCTTCTGCTCCAGGTAGAGGCGGCCGAGCGCGAGCTGGGCGAGCTCTCGAATGCGCTTGTCTCGCTTGGTCTTCATGCGCTCGTCGGGCAAGGCGACGATGCGCGAGAACGCGGCGATGGCGTCGGCGAACTGCTTCCGCTCCGTGGCGACCACGCCGATGTAGTACTGCGCGCCCGCGTACGACTTGGACCGCGCCTGCACGAGCGAGAACGCCGTGAGCGCCTCCAGTGAGCGGCCGAGCCGATAGAGGCCCTTTCCGTAGCTGTATTGCAGGTCCCCCGATCGGCCCGGCAGGCGCTCGGCGCGCTCGACGGCCGCCTTGAGCCCCAGCGCACGACGGTGATCGAGGCCGATCTCGATCATGAGCCCCAGCGCCTTCTGGTACATGTCTCCGGCGCTCGGCATCGCCAGGACCTGCTCCAGGGTCTCGCGCGCGGTCAGATGGATCTTGAGGCGATAGAGCGACATGGCGAGCTGATAGAGCACCTGCGGCGCCTCGCGCAGCTCGCGAAAGCCCGGCATGCGCGTAGCGTCCATGAACAGCACGGCGGCGTTGCCGTAGTACTTGAGCTCGTAGTAGACGCGCGCATCGACCAGCCGCTTCTCCAGCGTATAGAAGCGGCTCTCGGTGATGGGGTTGGCGACCTCGTCCTCGAGGCGCTTGATGTTGGACTCCGCGTTGCCGAGATCGATGTCGACCTGATGGAGCAGACGCTCCGCAGTGGCGGAGCCCACCTCATCGGCGCGCGCGACGGCGGGAGCGGCGCACGCCACCGCGAGCGCCATCAAGACCGGGCGGAGGCACCGCACGACTACTCTTCCTTCTTCTCCTCTTCGTCGTCGAGGTTTGAGTCACCCTCGCCGAGGCGTTTGGCGTTCTCCTTGGAGTAGCGGAACTGCTGGACCTCGTACTTCACGTAGGGCTTCTGCTCGAGGTCCGCGGTCATCCCGCCGCGCTCGTAGCCGACGACCTTGATGCGCGCGATGCGACCCTTCTGGGCATAGAACGTGTAGTTCGACTTGATCTTGAACAGGTAGCCGTCGATGTACTTGAACAGCGTCCCGTTGCCGCGGTAGACGAGCTCGACCGCCAGGATGTGGTTTCCGGGAACCGCGTTGCCGTTGAAGATCTCGAACTCGTTGCGCTTGTCGAGCGCGCCGTCCTTGTTGTCCTGGAAGTAGACCTTCTCGTTGTCCAGGTAATAGAGCACCTGCTCCAACGTAAACGACGAGCCCATCTCGTTCTTGTGGACGATGACGGCCCGCGCCTCCGCGATGACGTTGTGGAGGATCTGCTCCCGGAGCACCTGGAGCCGCTCCTTGGAGCGGAAGATCTTCTCCTTGAGCGTCGTGACGTTCTCTTCGAGCTCGTGGAGCTTCATGTCGTAGGGCGGCGGGGCATCGGCCCCGGGAAGCGCGTCTGTCTTCAAGGGCGGCTTGTCCGCCGGCTTGAGCGGCTCCTCGGCCTTGGGCGGCGACGGCGGAGAGATCTCGTCTGGAATCGGCGGCGCCGCGGACGCGGCCGAGGCGAGGAGCACCAGCGCGGCACATGCCTGCGGAAGCCCTTGGAGTTTCATCGGAGCTCCTCTTTCTCGGCGCGAGATCGCGTGGCTCGATCGGCGCTCAGGGTCGCTTCTACGGTTGGACCAAAGTCATCCCCAGGTCCTGATCGTCCCCTATAGCACCCGCCTACGACGTAAGTCAAAGAAGCCACCGGTGACCCAAACGCCTTGGAAAAAATTCCATGCGCTTCAGGCTGGCTCTGTCTCGACGTCTTCCGGTTGGCGGTCATGGGCGGTTCGCGTACTCCCGAGGAGGGTTTCGACTCTTTTCAGTACGAACTTGAGGCCGTCGCCGTTCTCTGTGGACGTGAGAAAAATTTCACCGGCTCCCGCCTCCTTGAGATCGGCCACGCAAAGCGATGCCCACTCAGCGTCCACCAGGTCGCACTTGTTGAGGCACACGACCCTCGGCCGCTCCAGGAGCGCTGGATCATAGGCCGCGAGCTCCCGCACGATGATCTCGTAGGCTTCGCGAGGGGGGACGACGTTGGCAGCGTCGATCAGATGGATGAGGACCCGCGTACGCTCGATGTGGCGCAGGAACTGGTGTCCGAGCCCGGCGCCGCTGCTGGCGCCCTCGATGAGCCCGGGCACGTCGGCGATGACGTAGGCGGAGCCACTCTTCGGGACGACCACGCCGAGGTTGGGGGTCAGCGTCGTGAACGCGTAGTCGGCGACCTTGGCCCGCGAGCGCGAGACCTTGCGGATGAACGTGGACTTGCCCGCGTTGGGCAGCCCCAGCAGCCCGACGTCGGCGATGAGCTTGAGCTCCAGCCGCACGCGGCGCTCCTCACCTTGGCCCGGCTCGCGCGAGCACTCGGGCCCCTGCCGCACGCTGCTCGCAAACCACGCGTTGCCGAGCCCACCGCGGCCGCCGCGCGCGATGACGACCTCCTGGCCGTCCGAGACGAGATCCCCGATCTCGTCGCCGGTCTCCGCGTCATAGATCAGCGTGCCGAGCGGCACGGCGATGCGGATGTCTTCGGCGTTCTTGCCGCGCTTGGTCGCGGTCTGCCCGTGCTTGCCGTGGGCCGCCTTGTAGATGTGGCGATATTGGCAATCGAGCAGCGTGGCGACGCTGGCGGCCGCGACCAGGATGATGGAGCCGCCGTTGCCGCCGTCGCCGCCGTCAGGGCGGCCCGCCGGCTTGAACTTCTCGCGGATGAACGAGATGCAGCCATTGCCGCCGTTGCCGGCCTTGGCCACGATGACGGCTTCGTCGATGAAACGCACGACGCCGCTCCTGTCGGTGATTGCGTGGGTCCCGGCCGGTGAGCCGGGAGAGAGCTAGGCGCGCGGCGGCGGAGGCGGCGTGCGCGGCGCGGCCACGGGGGCCGGCGCGGCGACGACGTCGACGGCGGGGAGCACGTGCACCCGCTTCTGGCCATCGCGGATGGTCTGGAACTGCACCACTCCGTCAATCAGCGAGAAGAGCGTCCAGTCCCGGCCGGTGCCGACGTTCTTGCCCGCCTTGCACGGCGTGCCGTTCTGCCGAACGATGATGCTCCCCGCGGTGACGGTCGTGCCGCCCGACGCCTTGATGCCGAGGCGCTTGGAGTTACTGTCTCGACCGTTGCGGCTCGAGCCCTGTCCCTTCTTGTGAGCCATGGTGCTCTCCCTGTCCTGTCGTGCGCCTGCGGCTACGCCGGCGGCTGGATGGCGGTGATCTTGACCTCGGTGAAGTCCTGGCGGTGACCGACCCGGCGCGCCACGTTCTTGCGGCGCTTGTAGGTGAAGATGCGAATCTTCTTGCCTTGGCCGTTCCGCACGATGGTCCCGGTGACCTGCGCGCCTGCGACGGCGGGCGTGCCGACGAAGAGCTGCCCGTCGTTCTCGACCAGGAGCACGTCGTCGAAGGTGACCGAACCACCGGCCTCGCCGGTGAGCTTCTCGAGGCGCAGCGTCTCACCCGGGGTGACCCGGTGCTGCTTTCCACCGCTGCGAATAACTGCGTACATGATTGACTCCATCCGTCCTGCCAGGGGCCGGGCCCGCCAGCGGAGGGCGAGTTGTAATGGCAAGCCCAGGGCGCGTCAAGCGTGTTTTTCGCGTTCGTCCACAGGCCGGATCTGGGCCAAGGCCGCCAACGAGGTCTCGTACGGTGCACGCGCGACGCCGCGCTCGGTGATGATGGCCGTGACGTAGCGAGACGGCGTCACATCGAAGGCCGGGTTGCGGATGCCCACGCCGACCGGGGTCAGCTGGCGGTCGCCCACATGCGTGACCTCCCGGGGCGTGCGCTCTTCGATGGGGATAAGGCCGCCGTGAGCCAGGCCGAGATCGAGCGTGGAGACCGGCACGGCCGCGTAAAAGGGGATCGTGCTCGCGTGACAAGCGAGCGCGACGCCGTAGGTGCCGATCTTGTTGGCCACGTCGCCGTTGCGCACGGTCCGGTCGGAGCCCACGATGGCGAGATCGACCTCACCTCGGGAGATGAGATGGGCCGCCGCGACGTCGGGAATGACCGTGACGTCGATGCCGTCCTGCTGCAGCTCCCAGGCGGTCAGGCGCGCCCCCTGGAGGTACGGACGCGTCTCGTCGGAGTAGACACGCACGCGCTTGCCGGCCGCGACCGCCGCGCGGATCACGCCCAGCGCGGTGCCGTAGCCGCCCGTGGCCAGGGCGCCAGCGTTGCAGTGCGTGAGGATGCGCGCGCCGTCGGGGACGAGCGCGGCGCCGTGAGCCCCTAGGGCCCGGTTGATGGCCACGTCCTCCTCCAGGATGGCCTGCGCTTCGGCGAGCAGAGCCGCGGTCGCGCCAGACTCGTCGCGCACCGACGCCCACCGCGTGCGCATGCGATCCAACGCCCAGAAGAGGTTGACCGCCGTGGGGCGCGTGCGTGCGAGCCGGTCGAGGGCGCCAGAAACCAACGCATCGCGGTCGGCGCCCGCGGGAGCGCGCGCAACGGCGAGCGCGACGCCCATGGCGGCGGCAATGCCGATCGCCGGGGCGCCGCGAATGACCATGTCCTCGATGGCCCGGGCGACGCCCTCGACGTCGACGTAGCGCGGGTAGTGCGCCTCGGCCGGCAACCGACGTTGGTCGAGCATGAGCACCGCCGGACCGTCGGCGTCCCAACGAATCGTGAACCAGGAGTCACCCATCGAGCACCTTCAGGAGCGCCTCGCGCACCAGTTGCGGGTTGGCCTTGCCGCCCATCGCCCGAATCACGTGGCCGACGAAGTAGCCAATCAGGTTCATGTTGCCTGCGCGGTACTTCTCGACCTCGCGCTGGTGCAGCGCCAGGACCCGCGACACCTCGACGTCGATGGCGGAGGTGTCGGTGACCTGCTCGCCGATCTCCTCGAGTACCGCGTCGAGCGCCTCACCGAGGTAGATCCGGGCGAAGACCTCTTTGGCCTGCTTCCCCGAAATGCGCCCGTCCTTGACCCGCCGCAGGAGGCGGGCCAGGTCGTCGGCCTCCACCGGGCAGTCCGCGATGGAGCGGCCGTCGGCGTTCAGGCGCCCCTTGAGCTCGCCGGCGATCCAGTTGGAGGCCGCCTTGGCCTCGGCGCCGGCTGCCAGCGCTTGCTCGAAGTACGCCGACAGCTCCTTCTCTCCCGTCAGCACCGCCGCGTCGTAGGGTGACAGAGCGTAGTCTCGCACGTAGCGGGCGCGCCGCTGCGACGGTAGCTCAGGCAAGGTCGCCATCAGCTCGGCCCGAAGTTCCGGCGGCACGTGCAGCGGCAGCAGGTCCGGCTCCGGGAAGTAG
>SXOX01000085.1 GCA_005776585.1 Pseudomonadota bacterium
GCGACCACCGGCGGCACGACCGGCACCGCGGACACGACCACCGGCGGCACGACCGGCACCGCGGACGCGACCACCGGCGGCACGACCGGCACCGCGGACGCGACCACCGGCGGCACGACGGGAGACGCGACCGGCACCGCAGACGCCACCACGGGTGACACGACGGGCACCGCGGACGCCGGCACCGGCGGCACGACCGGCGGCACGGGTGACGCGACCGGCCTCGCGGATGGCGGCGCCTCGGGCGGGAGCAGCGCCTCGACCGGAGGTTGCGCACCCGCGCGGAGCCGCTCGTCGTTTGGGCTCTTGCTGCTGCTGGCGCTCGGAGCGTCCACGCTCGTCGCACGCAGGGTGCGCTCGCGCTGAGTCATTGCCGCCCCGCCGTGCCGCTGGACACGCACGGTCGAACGCGCTAGACGGTCCCAGATGGAGCGCCTCGCCTTCCTCAATGCCCTCACGGCAGGCCGCCGGACCTTTGGTCGCGCGGATCTGCGGGAGCTGCGGCTCTCGAATCAGGTGCTCGAAGGCGTGGACCTCTCAGGCGCCGATCTTCGCGGCGCGGCCTTTGTCGCCTCGCGCTTTTACTCCGTCAAGCTCACAGGCGCCATCTTCGACGGTGCCAGCCTCAGAAACGCCGTCTTTCGCGACTGCGACCTCTCCGGCGCGCGCTTCATCGACGTGGAGATGGCCGGCGCGGACTTCGCCACCTCGTGCCTCGACGAGGCGGACCTGCGCGGCGCGATGAACCTCAACGAGGCCGTCCTCGGCGGAGCACGCCTCGTCTGCGCGATGGTGAGCCATCAGTCGCTGGCGGACGCCAACCTCCAGGGGGCCGACTTCACCGGCGCGGACCTGTCCCATAGCGACCTGTGTGGCGCCAAGCTGCGCACGGCCTGCTTTCGGCACGCGGCCTTGGTCGAGGCGGACCTGCGGCGGGCCGACGCGCGAGACGTGTGCTTCGAGAATGCGCTTCTAAGGGACGCAGACCTGCGGGAGATCGTCGGCGAGCGCTGCGACCTCCGACGTGCGGACCTGCGGGGCGCCAAGGTCCACCGCGCCATGCTCAATGGTGCGGACCTGCGGGATGCCATCCTCGACGGGGTCGACCTGACGGCCTCTCACGTGCTCGGCGTCATCACGAGCTGAGCCCACGCTACTTCGTCAGCGCGACCGAGACAGCGACTGGCGAAAGCAGCCGCACGAGGTCGGCGGTCTTGAGCGAGACGAGGAAACCGCGCTTGCCACCATTGATGTAGATCGTCTCGGTGGTCAACACCGAGGCCTCGGCGAAGACGGGCATGGACCGCTTGGTCCCAAACGGCGAGGTGCCGCCGACGAGGTAGCCCGTGTGCCGCGCCGCCACCTCGGGCGCGCACGGCGCCACGCTGCGACGGCCGAGCTGTCGCGCCAGCTCTTTGGTCGACACCATCTTGTCGCCGTGCATCAGCACAATCATCGGTGCCTTGGCGTCGTCCTCCATGATCAGGGTCTTGATGACCTGGTGCTCGTCGACCCCGAGCTTGCGGGCCGAGGCGCCGGTGCCACCCTTCTCCTCATAGTCGTAGAGGTGACCGTCGAAGGTGACGTTGGCAGCCCGGAGCGCGCGCACGGCCGGGGTGATGGGCAGGTCGTGGTGACTCATCGGCGGGAAGCTACGGCGCTGCACCGCAGAGATCAACACCGCAGAGATCAACACCGCAGAGACCAACACCGCAGAGACCAACACCGCAGAGACCAACACCGCAGAGACCAACACCGCAGAGACCAACACCGCAGAGATCAACACCGCAGAGGTCAACACCGCAGAGGTCAACACCGCAGAGGTCAAGGCCTGAGAACTGGACGACAGCGCGACGTTGTGGCACACGTGCGGCATGGCCGACATCGCTGACAGCATCCAGGAATCTCTCGAAGGCGCACGCGAGTCGCGCCTCAACGCGCTCATCGCCGTGACCGTGGCCGTGACCGCCACCTTCATGGCCGTCTGCAACGTCAAGAGCGGCAACGTCGTGCAGAGCATGGCGCAGCTCCAGACGCAGATCGTCAATCAATGGAGCTACTTCCAGGCCAAGAGCACCAAGCAGCTGCTCGCCGCCAACGGCGCTGAGTCGTTGGCCGTGCAACGCGATACGACGCCGGGCCTCACGCCGGAAGGGCGTGTGATCCTCGACAAGGCGATCGTCAAGCTCAAAGAGAAGGCCGAGCGCTACGAGACCGAGAAGAACGAGATCAAGGCGGACGCCGAGAAGCTCCAGGGAGAGTACGAGGCCATCGGGGTCCACGACGATCAGTTCGACATGGCGGAGGCGTGCCTGTCGGTCGCCATTGCGCTATTTGGCATCACGGCGCTCACCCAGAAGCGCTGGCTCTTCGGCGTCGGCGCGGCCTTTGGCGGACTCGGGTTGTTCATGGGGCTCGCGGCCTTTGCGGGCTCCAACTTCCGGCTCGACTTCTTCGCCAAGCTGCTGGGCTGAGCACGCGGGTTCGCCACCCGATTCGGAGCAACGCGGCGCTAGGGCGCGCTGCGTGAGCGGCCGACCTTGGCGGTCAGCGCGCGCCACGTTGGCGCCAGCGTCCGTCGAGCGTCGAGCCCGCCGCGAAGGATGGCTCGGGTCGAGGCGTGACGTGCGATGCGGACGATGGGCTCGCGCACGATCCGACCGCCAAACGAGCGCTTGAACTGCCCAATGGCGTAGACGGGAGAGTCTCGATCGGTCGTGACGCCCCCGAAGTCGTATTCATGGAAGCCCCGCCGGCGCAGCTCGAAGAGCTCCTCCAGGTGGAGCCAGCGGTTGAGCGGTCCGATCACCGAGCGGAGCGCGACGTCGGCCCGATCGATCGTCGCGCTGAACAGCAGCCGGGCACGGCGCGGCCAGTCGACCAGCACGACGTGCGCCGCGACCAGACGGCCGTGGTAGGAGACCGTGTGAATCTCCAAGGCGCCCGACTCACGTCCAGCACGCCAGAGCTGGTCCGCGGTCGGCTGGGCGTAGCCCGAACGCACCATGAACGCGTCGATGAGGTGCTTGGCGTCGGTCTCTGAGCGCTCCCACCGCCGGACGACATCGCCGGGGCTCGCGTCGATGAGCTTTCGGGCCTTGTTGACCTCATAGCGGCAGGACTTGGGGTCCAGGGCCCGCAGGAGCTCGGCCTCGGTCTGCGACAGATCGATGAGCAACGTCTCGAACTCCCGTCGCGCGTAGGTCACGGCGGAGAGCGCGTCGGCCACGGCTGGGGTGCACTGAAGGACATCGACGAGCTCGGCGCGCTCGAGGCAGCCATACACGGCCGTCACGTCCTCGGCGAACCAGGCTTGCAGCACCGGCACGGGCCCATGGCGGGCCGGCAAAAGGAGCACGCGCGCGCTCAGGCCACCACGGTACGACCCGGCGGGCCGAACACGTAGTGCGGATAGCACGAGAGGAGCGTGGCGCCGAGCTGGCCCATCGGCAGACCGGAGCGCGGCACGATCTCCAGCAGCGCGAGACCCGTCGCGGCCTCGACCTCGCGCGCGACGGCCGCGGGGGTCTTCTGCGCGAGCCACAGCCCACTCGGGTCCGTGAAGTGCGTGCCGCGCATGCCGCCGGTCAACACGTAGCGCGCGCGAAAGCGCCAGCTGTTCCACGAGGCGAGGCCGCGGGGCGAGAACACCGTTCCGACCGGGTTGTGGGTCGAGAAGAGAAGGACGCCATCAGGGGCGAGACAGCGCGCCATGTCCGCAAGGCAGCGGCGTCGTTCGCTGTCGGGGTTGATGTAGTCAATGCCATTAGCTGGAAACAGTACAGCGTTGAACGCGCGCGGGGCGAAGGGCAGATCGCGCCCGTCACACCGGAGCACAGGAAAGGCGATGCGGGCCATCGCGGCGCGCCGGAGCTCCGGCAACGGCGCCGCGTTGAGGTCACACGCCACGACGGCGTGTCCGGACTCCGCCAAGACGTGGGCTACGCGTCCCAGACCGCAGCCAATGTCCAAGACGCGGCTTTGAGGGCGAATCCAGCGGGCGAAGAGGCGGCGCTCTGCGGGAAACAGGCCCTGGAGCCCGGGATACCGGTAGGCGTCGACGTTCTCGGTCGTCGAGCTGGCGGCGGGCGATAGGGCAGACATGAGCGGGCGCGAGACCTGGAAGCCTGAATCGATCGGACCATCACGCCACTGGACGCAGAGCACTCCGTTGGCATCGCGCCAGCAGCTTTCAACGGCTCCTATCAGGCACAGGCACGGGACACAAGAGCCGAACTAAGGAACCGCGCAGCAACAAGTCGCACGATCGAGGTTCACGATGCGCCGTCGCGACAAGGCGCTGACCGCTGGCCATAGTGGTGCTATGGCCGAGGTCAGCAACGCTGTCGCGGCGGATGCAGCGTGGACTGAATCGTAGGACTTGTTGCTGCGCAGTGCCTAAGGCCCGGGGTGCCGCGTACGCGTCGCGAGAGCGACGGCGACGACCAGGCCGAGGGTCAGCGCGACGCTCGCGAGGACGCGGGCAACGATGAGCGCGTCGAGGCTCCAGTTCGCGGTCACGCGCGCGACGAGGACGTAGCCGAGGGGCACCGCGATGGCAAGCAACAGGTAGTAGCCGAAGATGACGCGGGTTCGGCCGGCGGCCCGAAGCACGGCGAGAAGGAAGCTGGCGGTCGTCTCGAACGGCAACGCAATGGAGAAGAGCGCGAGGGTCGCGTCGAACTCGGCGTAGCGGGCGCCACAGACGAGTGTGAGGATCGACCGGCCGAGCCCGGCGAGGACCGCTGCGCTGACGAGACCGACGCCGAGGAAGAGCGCGGCCACCTCCACCACGAGGCGGCCGACGCGCGGTGTGCCCATGACCCGAGCGAGGGACGGGAGCAGCACGGTACCGAGAGCCGCGAGGATCTGCCAGAGAGGCATGAGGACGGTGTCTATCGCCCGCATTCCCGCGACGGCGGTGTCACCGAGCGTCGAGGAGAGCACGTAGTAATGGATGTTGCCGCTGGCCCAGCCGACGACGAGTGCGGCCTGGAGCCAGGCGCCGTAGCCCCAATGGGCCCGCAGCACCTCGCGGAACGACGGCGGGACCTGGGTCGTGCCCATGCGATTCAAGCGCGCGCGGAAGAGGAGCGCAGTGAGCAATCCGCACAATCCGAGCGCGACGAAGGCGAGGCCGCCGTTGGAAGCACGCAGCATGAAGAGGGCGCCCAGCGCCGCCACCGCGAGCACGAGATAGACGAGGCTCACCGCCGCCTGGCCCCGCGCGTCGCCGTGGGCCAAGAACGCTCGACGAACGACCCAGACGACGAGCAGAGCCGGCAGGGCGAGGCCGAGCCCGAGAAAGGCGTGCGCCCTTGCCGGGTGTCCGAGGAGCCCAAGGAGGCCGCCCGCCAGACAGACGATGAGCCCGACGGCGAGCGTGACAGCGAAGTGCACCGAGGCGACGCGCGCGACGTAGCCGCGCGTGCGAGTCGCGTATCGGCTCGGGGCGAGCACGAGCATGGGCTCGACGATCGCGGCGCCGTGCGCGGAGACGATGAGCGCCAAGATGGAGTAGGCGAGCGCAAAGGCCGCGTACTGCGCCTCGTCCAGGATGCGCGCCAGCAGGGCCGTCGTGAGGAAGCCTGTCGCGGCGTAGGCCGCCTGATCGAGGACCGCGACGGCACCGCGAGGCGCCCAACGCCGGAGGCGCTCGCCGGTCAGGTGCGACGCAGTGGCGCCCTCAGGTCGACCGACTGGCGACATGGGCGCCGGAGACGGGCTCAGCCGTCCCGGTCGCCCGAGTGCGGCTCGCTGGAATACAGGGTCGTGACGCCGCCGCCGGCGATGACGGGCGGCTCATCTGGCGAGCGAATCAGTCCGAAGAGCACGCCGCCGCCCATGAGCGCGCCGAGAGCCGCGCCCACGACTCCGCCCCAGCCCCCCCCGATGGCGCCACCGGCCATGCCGCCGAAGAGCGCTCCGAGCCCCGTTCCCAGGGCCAGCACACGGAGTGCACCGACGAGGCGTCTCAGCATGCCGCGGTCAGGGCCCGCCGACCTGGTCGAGGGTGACGGTGAGATTCCCGACGTTGCCGCTCGCGGTGTCCGTCTTACGGGTGACGCCCACGGCGATGCCCACGATGGCGCCGGCGGTCACGGTCCCGATGATGGTCCAGAACCACCACTTCTTGACGATGGAGTCCGAGTCGCCCGTGACGCCGGGATCTTTGAAGATGGGATCGTCCGGGTTGATAGTGACCTCGGTGTCGCCGGTCGAGGACTCCTTCATCACCGACTCGATGCGGTCCTTGGACGGACCGTCCAATGGCTCGGCCTTGCCCTCGGCGGCGAAGGCGACCTGCATCGCATCGGAGAGCAACTTGCGGATGTTCTTCAGGAAGTCTGCGTCTTGGGCGATGACGCCGTTGACCGGCTTCACCGTACCCGCGAGGTCGCGATAGAAGCCCGAGAGCTCATAGCCCTTCGGGCCGGCCGTGGCGGTCAAGACGAGCGCCTCTTTGGCATCGACGGCGCGCAGGAGCGCGGGAGCGGAGGTCGCAAAGCGCTTCTGATCGACCCCCTTGTCGAATGCGGCGATGGCCTTGTCGACCTCGGCCTTGGCGGGAGACGCCGTGAGGAGCGCCTCCACGGGGGCACGCCCACCCTCGGGGACGCTCGCCGAGGTCGACCAGCGCAAGAAGCCGTCTTTGACGACCTCGACGAGGTGGCTGCCGGCGGCCGCGTTCTGGAGTGTGATGGGCGTGTAACCGCGGAAGGTGCCGTCCAGGTAGACCTCGGCGGCGTCTGGCGTGGACTTCACCTCGACGCGACCAGACGCCATGTCCGAGATCTCGCGGCGCGCCTGCTCGAAGAGGTTGCGGGACTCCACCGAGTACGCGTACTCGGTGGCCGCCTGCTTCGGGTAGAGAATCAGCGAGCGCTTTACGGCGTCCCGAGCCTCAGTCGCCGGCTTGCCGGTCATCTGGATCGCGATCCCGAGGCCCTTCGCCACGCGCGCGTGCAGGCGGGTGTCGCCCGCTCCGGGGTTCTGCGCGAGCACGTCCGACGCGCTCTTGAAGCGGCTGTAGGCGCCGTCCTTGTCGTCGGCGGCGAGCGACTTGAAGCCCTCGTCAGTGAGCCGCTGCGCCTCGACGGTCGCCTGTGCGTTGCCGGGTGGCGCGCCGGTGCGCAGGGTGACGCCCTCGAGCTGCCCCATCTGGCCGCGGACGATGGACGAAAGGACGATGGCGGCCTGAGGCTGCTTTGCGTTCTTGGGGAAGACGAAGCACGTGATCGTGCGGCCCTCCGCGGCAGTCGCAGCAGAGGACGTGAGCACGATGGCGTTGAAGAACATGGCGGCGACCACGGTGGCCGCGGTGCGAAGTCGCGTTTGGTCGGGGGTGCGCATGGGTCGCTCCTACTGGAGAATCGGCAGCAGGTTGGAGGGGGTGTAGACCTCGAGCGTGCCTGCCTGATCGGTGGCAAGGTCCGCAGCGGCCGAGATTCCGCCGGCAATCAGCATGGTGTCGTTGTCGAGCAGGACCGCGCCCATGCCGCCGCGCGCCGTGAGCTTGCCCGCCGAGTCCGGGGGGATGAGCCCGGTACCCGCCTTGTAGTAGCGGATGTCGTCGGTGGCCGTCAGGTCGGTGCCGGTGAAGCCACCCAGCACGACCACGCGGTTGCCTGCGGGAGCGAGCGTCGTGTGGAAGTAACGACCGACCGTGAGCCCGCCCACGGCCTCCTGGTCGATGACCGGCGTGCTGCCCTCGTAGCGGACCGTGAGCAGATGCGCGTTGGCCTGATTGGGGGCCGCGAAGCTTGCGCCCTCGAAGTTGACGCCGCCAATCAGCAGGAAGCGATTGTTTCCAATCGGCGTCAGCGTGGGGAAGAACGAGTGCGGCGTATCCTGCACGTCGAGCTTGCGGAAGTTGCCGCCGACGCCGTCGCGCTGGCCCGTGCTCGAGGTGTAGAGCTCGGCGACCTCGCCCTGACGAGCGCCGCCGTAGAAGAGCAGCTGCGTGACCTCACCGGACTGCACGACGGCGCTGGCCACGCCCGCGCGGTAGATGTTGAGGAAGTTGTTGGAGACTGCGAGCGTGGCGTCGGCGATGGTGTCCCAGACCTCGCACTCCTTGTATTCGTTCTTGTCGTCGCTCGTCCATTGGCCGCCGGCGCAGATGAGTGTGAGGCCGTCAGTGCTGACGACGTTGGCCGTCGGAAAGACGCGCTTGTTGCGCATGCCTGCGAGGCCGGTCTTGAAGGTGCCATCCGCGGGGCTGCCGGTGGCGGAGTACTCGAAGACCTCGACCGACTGAAGGGCGTCTTGCAGGTCGTACTTCCAGCCAAAGCCGCTGCCGGCCGGGGGGTCGAAGGTGAGCTTCTGCGTCCCGCCGATGAGGAGCACGCGGTTCTTGGTGGCGCCTCGGACGAGGACGGCCGCGTGCGCGCCACGGCCTGCGGCCATGAGCGAGGCGACCTTGGTCACCTTCCCAGTCCAGGCGTCGTAGATGTACGCCTTGCGCGACGCCTCCGTCGAGACGAAGGACGCAGCGCCACCCGCGGCGGTCGAGGTCAAGCCACCGGCGATCAGGTACTTGCCTCCGCCAAGCGGCGTGGTCGTGGGGAACAGCCGGTGCGTGTACTCCGCGTCGGCCTTTGGACAAGAGAAGCCGCCAAACTTGGACAGCGCGAGCTGGACGGGGTTGTCCTGGCCCTGGTTGACGATAACGTGACGTCTACGACCGAACCACGACGGCTTGCCATCCGTGTAGCCCACGAGCGTGACGTCCTCGTCGGTGCCCTCCGGGATTTCGCCAATCGTGATGGTCTTGGACCCGCCGAGCCCCTGGCGCTTCTCGAAGGCCGTGGGCTTCTGGTCTGGGGTCGATGGGTTGTGAACGACCGTCACCTGCAGCTCGGCGATCTCGCTGAACGCGTTGCCCGCCCCACCGGAACACGCCGATAGCGCCGCCGTTCGGACGCTCACCCCGGCGGTCGCGGGCTCGAGCTCGGCGCAGCCAACGGCCGTGCCAGCAAGAACGGCCGCGGAGGCCAGCCACTGAAGTCGTGAGATCACTGCGGTGTGAACTTTTCGAGTAGCCACTTGTCGCCCACCTTATGCAGAACGAAGGGAGGATTTGAGCCGACCGGAGGAGACTTGCCGACGAAGATGCGAATCCTGTCCGGACCTTCAGGGACCTTTCGGCAGATGAGAAAGGAAGGGTCCTGTGGACCGTAGACGAGGCGCAGGAAGTTCTTGCTGCCGTCTTTGCGCGCGGCGCCGAACCAGTACCGCTTCGCGTCTTCCTTTCGCTGAAAGTCGGGGTTGATGAAGCTGTAGAAGGCCTCGAAGGACTTCTCCGGATCGGGCTCGAGCAACGCCTGAAAGATCTGGAAGAGCGTGCCCTCGGCCGTGGTCGGATCCGCCTTGCGCACCTCGACCGGCTCCTTGCAGTCGAGATACTCGCGACCGGCCGTAGGCGCGGGTGTGCCCGTCGCTCCAGAGGCACCCGAAGCGCCCGTAGGTGCCGCGGCACCGGACGGCGTGCTCTGAATGATGACCCGCCCGCGCGTGCCGTGAATGGGATCCGACGGACCGCTGACCGCGGCGTCATGGAAGATGGAGCCCTGCTCCTCTGGCGCCTTCTGGTTCTTCTTGCCACAGCCGCACATTGCAGCGATGGCCACACCGACGAGCAATGCGCGTACCGAGGGACCCGCGAGCGGGCGAGAGCTGAGGCGAGGGCGATTCATGGGACGCACATGAGAGGTCGGGATCTCCGTCGGGCCGCGGGAAGGATAGCACACGCGCGACCTGGAACAACCGACACGACCCTGCACCGCGTCCGCGAAACCGGGGTGACGCACGGAGGGTCAACGAGGCGCGATGGTGATGGTGACTCGAGTGGTCTCGGCGAGGTCCGCGCGTAGCCACCGACCGCTGAGGAGCTCGGAGCCGGGCTGTGGCTTGGGGACCTGATCGGGATCGCACTCGCCGCACGGGCACGGGATGTCGCGGCACAGCCGTGTGGTCGGGTCGCAGCGCGATGCCGTGCAGCTCGACGGCGAGGATGTCGACTGCGCTGTCCGTGGCGTCCCCGGCTCGCACGCGCTGCCGGGAGCGCCGCAGTCGCGACCGAGCGCCGTCGGCCTCCGGGACATGAGCTCCGTCGACTGATCGAGGTCGAAGGCACGGACGAGATCCAGGGTCGCCTTCCACGGAGCGAGCGCGCGCGCACCTTCCGGAACCGGGAGCGCCAAGAGGAACCGGCGATCGAGGAGCGCCCATTCGGTCGGGAGGAGTCGGCCAATCTCGTCCGGCGTGACGCGAATCGGTCCGGCGTGCTCATAGCGATGCAGGTTGGAGGCCGAGTCGATTCGCACGCGATGCCCAGCGGTGCGCTGAACGGTCACGAGGGGCGGCTGACCGAGACGCCAGAGGGAGATCCGCTCGCGGCCGCGCTCGCCCAGGAGCAGCTCCAGGGAGTATGTGTAGGGGCCCGAGCGCAGCTGATAGAGCAAGCGGTCGTCGTCGGCCGTGACCTCGACGAGCTGCACCGAGATGTCACTCGGAGCCGTTGCGTCACGCCCCGACCGGCAACCACCCAGCGCGCCCACGAGGAGCAGCGCGCCGATCCAAACGCTCTGACGGAGTTGCACCAGGTGAGCTAGTTGAGATTGATGACTGAGCCCTTGACGGTCATCGTGCCGGAGGACTCCGTGTTCATCGTGGCGCTCGTCTTGACGGTCATGGCGCCCGTGGCCTCTTGGTTCCACTTGCCACCCGCCTTCATCTTCGTGTCCTGCACCGACTCGACCGTGAGCGCCTTGCACTTGATGAACAGGTTCTCCTTGGCGTTGATGACCATGTCCTTTTCAGAGTACAGGATCATCGTCTGCGCCTTGGAGTCCAGCTTGATGAGCAGCTTTCCATCCTTGTCGCAGATGAGGATGTGCTCCTTGCCGCTGGTCATGTCCATGCAGATGACGTGCGTGCCGTTGCTGCCATCGGGGACGTCCACGGAGACCGAGCCGCCCTGCGCCTTCTCGGGGCTCTTGCTCGCGCCGAGGACGGGCTGATCGTACACGTTGGTGTTCTTGACCTTGGTCTGGAGCACGATCTTCTCTGCGCTGCTCTTGCCATTGTCGACGAACGCGATCATGTGCCCCGAGCGCGACCGCCAGCCGCGCAGGTTGTTCTTCTTGGCGATCTGGACGCCCTTGTCGGTCTTGGTCTGCCAGTAGGGCTTGTCGACGCCGTTGTGGAGCGAGCCCACGATGATCGGATCGCGGAAGTCGCCGTGCATGAACGCGACGAGCACCTCGTCATCCACCTCCGGGAGGATGTGCTCGCCCATCTCCTTGCCGGCCATGCGCATGGCGACGCGGGCCCAGGTGGTCTGAATGCCGTCAGCGGCCGAGGAGCCGGGCATCCACGGGAACTTCACCTTGACGCGAAAGCGCTCGTCGGGATCCACGTTGTCGACGACAATCGCGGAATAGACCCCGAACAGCATATTTGGTTCACGTTGGCTGTGAAACGATTCCATCGACGGCCCTCCGAATTGCGCTGTACGCGCCGAATGCCAAGCGCGCGGCAATGATACCACGCGGCGGACGCTTCGGACAAGGTCACGGCACCGAGGTTCTCGAGGGCCCTTAACCGAGCAGGGCCTCGGCGTCGATCATCACCTCGATGTCGCTGCCGGCGTCGAAGTCCGGATGCCGCGCCGGAAGAATCGCCAGGGCGTTGGCGCTCGCGAAGCCAGGCAGGTCGCCGCTGCCGCCCGTCCTCAAGAGGGTGACGCCGACGCCAAGCTCGGCGATCGCTGGCTGGTAGGTCGGGCGATCGCCGGTGCCGCGAAACGGCGCGCGCAGCGGCAGGAGCACGCGAGGATCGTGTGGGCGCTGCGCACCGGCAAGACGCCGCAAGGCCGGCACGAGAAAGACCCGAGCCACGACCGCGCTCGAAACCGGGTTGCCGGGGAGCCCGAAGACGAGCTGCGCGCCGCGATGTCCAAACCAGAGCGGCTTGCCGGGCCGGATGTCGACCTTGTGGAAGACGACCTCGACGCCCTCGGCACGGAGGCATTGCCCGACGACGTCGAAATCGCCCGCGCTCACGCCCCCCGTCAAAACGAGCACGTCCACCTGGTCCAGCGCGTCCGCGATGGCTGACCGCGTCGCGCTCGGATCATCCGCGACGCGACGCTCCAGAACGACCTCGGCGCCGGCGCGACGGCAGAGGTCGCCACTGACGCCACGATTCGAGTCGCGAATCTGGCTCGGACCTGGCCGATCGGCGAGCTCGACGAGCTCGTCTCCCGTCGACAGAATCGCGAGCCGTGGCGCCCGCACGACCTGGACCGTGGCGGCGCCCACAGACCACAGGAGCCCGAGCCGCGCGCTCGTGAGCCGCGCACCCGAGGGCACGGCGACCGCGCCCTCCCGAAGCTCGCTGCCGCGACGTGCGACGTTCTCTCCCGGTCGAACGGGCGCTGTGAGCGTGACGTGGTCATCGTCCCACGTCGTGTTCTCGAACATTTGTACGGCGTCCGTTCCTGCCGGCACGGGCGCGCCCGTCATGATGCGCACCGCCTCGCCGCCGGCGACGACCGCATCGTAGGCACCACCCGCGGGGACGATCCCCACGACCCGAAGCGGCCCGACCCCATCAGCGGAGGAGACCGCGAAGCCGTCCATCATCGCGCGGTCAAAGGGCGGCTGATCGCGATCACAGGCGACATCGGCTGCGAGCACGCGCCCCGCGGCATGAGAGAGCGCGGAAGTCTCGGGCTCGAGCGGAACTGCGAGCGCCTGGATCCGCGCCGTGGCCTCGTCGATGGACAGGAGCGCCATGGTAGCGACCTACCAGTCTTCCGGCTTCTTCTTCTCCCAATCCGCCTGCGGGAACGGGAGCGCGAAGCCGTTCTTCTCGACGGTGCAGGTGGATTTCTCCAGGCACGGATCGTCGACGAGCTCTTTGCCGTCGGTGTAGAAGTACCAGTAGACCTGATTGTTCATGAAGCCATTGATATCAAAGGGCCAGTCCGGCGTCGGCGCGTTGAAGTCGTGCTTGCCGTTCTGCTCGATCATGGGGATGCGCATGCCGTGGACACCGCCTTTGGCGTGCGTCGCCGCCTTCTTGAGGCGCAGCGGCGTCACGTTGGCCTCCGTGGACATGGACGGCTCACCGTAGGGGTTCTTGCCGAAGTCGAGGTCGTCGATGTCGAACAGCACCGCCTCGCCCTTGGCGTTGCGCCAGCGGGGCAGGCACTCGATGGACTCGACGGTATGCGTGCTCAGCAGCACGCGGTTGTCGCTCATCCCGGCATACTTCGTCCCATCGAAGCGCGGGTTGGCCTTCTCCAGCTCGATGAGCCCTGCCGCGCGCGCCATCATGATCCCGGTATTGACCGGCACGTTCATGTCGCCGCCCGTCGGGATGACCAGCACGTTGGTGCCGGGAGAGACCGTGGGATCGTAAGAGAAGTCGAACGGCTTGTCGTAGTGCGGAGCGTAGTTGACGGGGTCACCCGGATCGATGACGAGCTGCGCCAGGCCCGTCAGCCGGCGAAAGGACGGCGAACCGCGCTTGAGGCCCAAGCCGCGCTGAATGGAGACGAGCGGCTGACCCGCGGCGTAGACGGTGCCCATGAAGGTCACGTCCTGCTGAAACGTCTCTACGGTCGCGTAAGGCGGCTCCTTGCCACGCGAGAACGTGAGCGTGAGTCGATCGCCGAACGCGGTCGTGTCGCTCGCGACGACAGGCGCCTTCACTCCAGGACGGTCGAGGCCCAGCAGGGGCCGACGCTCGGCGACGCCCAGGGCATCCGCGGGGAACGGGATGCGGAAGCGCTTGTCCGTCGGGACGATGGCGAAGCTGACCTCGCCGTTGACGTGATTCTTCACCTCGACGCGGTCGCCGGGACGAACGTCGTCGACCGAACCGAACGGGTGGTGGCTCTGGCTCGCCACGTTGTTGACCAGGAACTTCAGCTCGACGGCACGCCCGCTAGCGTTGGGGTTTCCGACGACGAATGGCCCGAGCAGCGGCAGGAACACCGCCTCGGGCACGCCACCCTGACGGCTGCGGATGCCGATGTCCAGGAGCCCTGCCCCACCGGAGGTCGGAGCCGCCGCAGTCAGCGCCGGCTCGATCCCCGCGAGGACGCCGGAGAGGATCCCGCCGAGGGACCGCCCCCAGACGGAGTAGCGATCGCCGTCGCCGCCCAGGTCCACGATGCCGTCGCCGTCGACGTCGCCCGCGAGGTCCGGCCGACCGTCCCCATTGGTGTCGTAGGGCCACACCCGCTTGCCGTCGAACGAGCGCAGCATGCGGATGAACTGCATGTGCTCGACCGCGGTCTGCCTTACGATATCTCGCGTATGAAAGAGGTCCGCGGTCCAGAAGTCACCGCCCGGATCGGGCGTCCCGTCGTTGTCCAGATCGCGCGCGCGGGTGTCCTTGACGGCCTGCGCGAACGGCCCGAGCTTCGACAGCTGGCCGATGAGCGTGTCCAGAAGCTCGCCGTACGTGAGCTTCTGGCCGCCGAAGTCGATGGCCCCGTCCGGCACGATGAGGCCGTGGCCGTACGCGTCGAGCGCGCACATCGCCATGCCGAAGCGCGCGGTGCGACCGGCGAACTCCAGCGCCTCGATGCGTGAGCTGCCATAGCCGTGGATATAGAGGACCGTCTTGAACGGCTCCTTGCCGTGCTCCGGCTTGCGCTTGGGCAGGAAGCACCAATAGGTCACGCGCGTGCGGCCGTGAAACGAGGCGCCCGTCGCGGGATCGATGTCGAAGCTCTCGTCGTCGTCGGCTGGCTGCGCTGCGGTGGCGAGCCCGTCGCGATCGGCGAGGAAGTTCGGCGCATCGAACTGACCGATGACGAGCCCTCCGAGGCTCTGGACGTCAGAGATGATCGCCTCTTTGGTGGCTGCGCTGCCACCGAGCAACAGCTCGGCGATGATGGGGAAGATCGCGTTGAACTCGTCGATCGTGCCGTAGTAGGTGGACTTGGGATCGGTGGTCGCCGGCGCGAGATAGAAGTCCTCGACGGGGAACTCGGAGCCGAGGTAGGCCATCTTCCCGTGTCCGTAGAGCCCGGCGCGAATCCACTCGAGCTCGCGCGTGACCGTGCCGGTCGTGAAGGTCCACGCGAATGCGACGTCGCTCATCGCGAGGCCCAGCCCCGGCAGCGCGTCGACGAGCGGCGCCAACGTGGCGTCCTGCGAGGCGTGACTCTTGCCCGCGAAAGGCGAGCGCACCGGGTTGCCGTCCCGACCCACGAGACGATTGGTGAGCACGACGGCGTACTTGGTCCCGGGCCGGAGCGGCATCAGCGGACGCACGAGCAGCGTGTTGGTCTCCTCCTCCCAAAACGTCGCGAGGTTGTCGTAGGCGATGACGTCGCGCCCGACGAGGTCGTTCGAGCTGCACAGCGGCTTGTCGAGCTCGAACCCGGACGGAAGGAAGCTCTCCGGAGTCGCCGCCGGATCGATGTAGTTGGGCCGATCGAGCACACCGTCGAAGTCCGTGTCCTCGCCGGGATCGAGCTTGCCGTTCTTGTTCACGTCCTCGTCGGTCGTCTCGAGCAGCAGGTTGGACGAGAACCAGCGCTCGTCGTTCTCGAAATAGTTACGCCGCTTCTCGATGCCGATAGGAAAGTTGCCCGAGCCAGCATCGATTGGCTTGCGCTGGCCGCGCTCCGGCGAGGCGGGATCCACATCGACGAGGTACAGAGCGTCGTCCGCCGGATCATCGTTCTTTGTGTGACGGTTCACGATGTTCTTGAGATCAAGCGGCGCGTCGAACGAGACGCTGATGGGCTGAAACGTGCCGAAGCCGTCGAGGCGGTCTGCCTTGGCGCGCAGATCCTGCTCCAGGTAGGTCTTGGCGTACTTGGACACGTTGAGGGCTTTGCCGGTCGCGGTCCGCGCGTCGACGTGGAGCGCCGTGTCGTTCGGCAGCGGGATATTGGGTAATGGCTTGGCCGAAGGATCATAGACCACGCGAGGTCCGGGACCCGATGGGGTCTCGCCGAAGCGCGACGAGGGCGGATCGCCCGCGCAGGCCGAGGTGACGAGCGCGAGCACGAGAAGCGACGGACCGAGTGGCCTCCGCATGCGCTTCACCGCTACCACGCGACCGTAAAGGACGTCCGCACCTTGTGAATCGGATCGAGCGACGGGCCACCCCTGGGAGACTCAAACGCCGAGCCGGGCACATAGACGCCGTATTGAGCGCTCAGCACGAAGGCCATCAGGTCACGCACCGGGAGGCGATACGAGAGCCCGAGATCGACCTCGGTCCCAAGCCAATGCGACTTGGCCGGCGCGCCGAGGAAGTTCGTATTGAAGCCGCCGTGCAGGCCATTGGTCTGCCACGGGTCGATGACATCGGCCGCGCTCCACGCAAAGAGCAGCCCGAGATCGGCACCGAGGCCAAAGGGTCCCCGCCAGCGAAAGACCGGATTGACGTAGACGGCGTTTGTAATCGCGCCATTCGTGGAGCTGAACTCGAGCCCCTTGACCGGCTTGGCCGACAGGTTGGGGTCGCTCGCGAGCTCCACCGACCGCGCCGAGACGCGCTGCATGACCTCCTGGAAGAGGATCATGCCGACCTGGTAGGCCGGGTCGAACGTGAACGAGCGCACGTCCTTGTCGAGCCGATTGTTGTCTCCGGTCGCGAAGCCGAGCTCCAAGCGTGTCGACAGCTGGTGGCCCTTGACCTCGATGTCGAACGTGGTCTGAAGCACGCCGCCCACACCCAGGACATCGACGCCGGTCGTGGCTTGATCGGTGATGATGCGATCGGTCGTGGCGATGAGGATCGCGAGCTCCGCGGCGATCGTGAGCTTGGCCTTGAGGGCGTCGAACGGCCGCACCCATCGGACGAAGAAGTCGATGGCGTTGGCGTCGAGCTTGGAGCCGTCCTTGTCGGTCTGACGGCGAAACGCCGCGTAGAGCCCGGCGGTGAGCGGGTCGGTGCGCCACATGAGCGAGACGATGCCCTGGAGCGCGAGGTCGCCCTTGACCAGGTTGGCGTTGTCGTCGCGAAAGACGACGTCGAAGCCACCGGCCAGGATGAGGGCGTCCTTGGCGGGGTTGTCCTTGAGGAAGAAGAGCGGCTTCGTGGCGAACAGGACCCGCTCGGAGAGGTCGCCGAGGCGGGTGTCCGCGAAGGCGGTGTGGCTCTCGTCGTTGCCGTCGTTGGCCAGGATGCCGAGGCCGAACTGACTCGACTGTTGGCCGATGCGCAGGAGACCGATAGGCGTGGTCCACGAGAGATAGAGCGTCCGAAAATCCGTCGCCCGCGGACCGGAGAACGCGTCGTTCCGATGCTGCGGCTCGAGCAGGAACTCGCGGCCGTCGCGGGTGGTGTCCCCCGCCAGACGACCGGTGAAAAGATCAGCCTCGGCCTCGATGAAGACGTCCTTGGCAAACGTGATCTTGGGGCGAATGCGCCACCGCTGGGTGCCCCAGTTATTTACGTCGTGATTTTTGCCGGTGCCGTCGATCGGAAAGTCGCTCAGGTGAAAGTACCGCAGCTGGTACTGCCCCGGGACGCACACGGTGACCTGACACTTCTGGGACCGCTCGCCGAGAGTATCCGCGACGGGTTCGTCGTCCCTTGCGAGCGCGGTCCCGGGGAGCGCGACGGCTAACACCAGCCAGCCAATCCAGCATCCTCGCGGACCGAAGCGGGGCCGACCCGGCACGTTGCTCGAGCTGTTCACCATTGCGTGCTCTCCTCGCAGAACGACCCGCGACCACCAGGAGCCCGCAGCGACCAGAGGTCGAGCGGTGCTCCGGCGCGGCGCCGGCGGGAACGTACCCCGATCGGTCGGAGCGCGCAACGCGGCCTTGGAGCCGCACTCCCGGGGTGGTCTCTCGGCCTTGCCACGGCGTGGCGAGTGTGGTTCCTTCGGCCCCGGACTGGACCCGAGGGGCACGATGGCGCTATCGAACGACGCGATCTCCACACGACTCGACGCGATCCGAGCGCTCTCCGCAAAGAAGGACGTGGCTGGCCTCGTCGACCTCGCGGCCGCGAGCTCGGGCGCCGTTCGACGTCGTGCCCTGGACGCGCTCGCCGCGCTGGGCGGGGCGGCCGCCAAGGCGCTCGCCGGTCAGGCGCGACACGCCGACGACGATCGCCGCGCGCTCGGTCTCCAAGGCCTGGCGGTCATGGGCGGAGGGGACTCCGCCGCGGAGATCGTGGCAGCGCTGGCCTCGGACTCGCTCCTCGTGCGCTTCGAGGCGGCCTTGGCGCTCGCCGCGCTTGCGCCCGAAGGGACGTCCAAGAAGGGAGATCCCCTGGTCAAGGCGGCGCTCGCGCACGTCGACGACCCGTCGACTGGAGTCCGCCTCGGCGCCGTGGGCTGTCTGGAGCGACGCGACGGCGCGGATGCCGCTACGGTCGGCCGCCATACGAGTGGGCGATCGGTCGCGCTCCGCTCCGCCGCGATGGGCGCGTTGGCGCGTGTGGGCGCTGCGGTGGATGGGGTCATCTATCAACGTGCTGACGCCGAGGGGTCGCGGTCGGTTCGACGCAAGGGCGCGTCGTTACCCGTCCCGCCAGGTCTGGCCTTCGAGCGCCTCCGTCAGGGCCTCCAAGACGAATGCCCGCTCGTGCGACGTGCGGCCATTGCGCGCCTAGCGCAAGCCGAGCTCGCCGACGTCGCGGCCGTGCGTGACATGCTCGAGCGGCTGCTCCCGACCGAGCCCGATCCCGAGTCTCGCCGCGCCGCGATTCGGGTCCTTGGCGAGCGCTTCTTGGCCGAATCGCGCTCCACGTTACAGCGTACGCTCGTCGATCTTGACCCGGAGGTGCGTGCCGACGTGGCCCGTGCGCTCGGTGCGGACGGAGAGGCGCAGCGCGCCACGCTCGTGGGCCTCGACATCGAGGCCGAGCGGTGGGACCGGGTCGCTGCGGCAGGGGACAGCGCGGTCCCGATGCTCGTCGCGATCGTCGAACAGGCGACGCGCACGCCGCTCGACACCCGCGTACGACTCGGTGCCGTCGGCACGCTCGGTCGCCTCAAGGCGACGTCGGCGGTCGGCGCGCTCGAGGTCGCGACGCGCGATGGTGATGGGCGCGTGCGCAGCGCCAGCCTGATCGCGCTCGGCGAGACGGGTGGGGCCATCGCACGTGCCGCGGCCGAGCGCGCGCTCACGGACTTCGACTACGACGTGCGTGTCGCTGCGCTCCATGCGCTCGGCCGGACGGGCAGCCTGAGTGACGGTGCCGCGACGTTGGCGGCGTCGGCCCTGGCGGACACGGTCGCGGCCGTGCGCGTCGCAGCCGTGCGCACGTTGGGCCAGCTTGGCGCGCTCGAGCTCCTGTTCGACCAGTCGGCGAGCGCCGAAGCAGAGCTCCGCCTCGAGTCGGTCCGGTGGCTGGGCACCCTCGGCCAGGTCGCGGGCATCGACGCGGTCGTCGCGCGACTCTCGGACTCGCTCCCGGCGGTGCAGGTGGCGGCCCATGACGCGATCCGGGCGCTCGGCTGGCTGCGGGTCGGCCTGCCTGGCGGACGCGTCGGAAGCGGCTACTCGCGTTGGTTGGGGCGCCGGGAGTTCGTTCCTGACACGGACACGCGCTCGGCCGTCGAGGTCCTCCGCGACGCCTTGTCCCACGAGCGACCGCGTCTCCGGCGCGCGGCACTGGAGGCCCTTGCCGCCGAGCGGGACGTCGATTCGCTCGCCGCGGTTCGCGGGGCGCTCGGCGACGCCGACTTCGACGTGCGATTGACAGCGGCCATCACCGCCCACGCGCTCGGAGACGCGCCGGGCAATGGACCTGCGTGGTGCGCCTGGCTCGTCCACGTGGGACGCTTCCAGGACGCGGCGACCCGTGGTGCAGACGCCGTCGACGCGCTGACTCGGGCCATCGACGGCGCATCTGCGTACGTCGCGCAGCAACTGGCGCCCGCGTTGGCCGCCACGCGATCGGCTGCGGCAGTCGCCGGGCTGGCGACGTTGGCGCGCTCGGAGCTGGCACCCGTCCGCGCGGCGGCGATTGGCGCGCTCGGCTCCCTCGGTCCGGATGCGCTTGCGTCCAACGACGGGGCTGCGGCGCTCGTCTCGGCCCTCGACGACGCCGAGCCCGACCTTCGGGCGGCCGCCGCGAAGGTCCTGACCCAGGCCTCGGCGGCTCCCTTGCTCCTCGACGCGCTCTTCGATGGCGGTCAAGACGGACGGACCCTCGCGGCGGAGCTGTTGGGAACGCTGGCCGTGACCTCGGCAGCCAGCGCCCTGGCGGCCGCCCTGCGCTGCGATCCGCTCGCCTCCGTGCGCGCGGCTGCGGCGACGGCGCTCGGCCGGATTGGCGCCAAGGAGGAGCTCTCCGAAGTGATTGGAGCCTTGGGTGATGACGTCCGCCTCGTCCGTGAGGCGGCGCGCGAGGCGCTCGCGGCGCTCAAGTGGAAGGCCGATCCAGCGCTCCTCGCCGCAGGAGAGGCGCTCGCAGCCGAGCAATGGGACACGGCGATCGGCTGTGGACCGGCCGCCAGGCCGCTCGCCCGCGCGATCGCGGCGCGGACCGAGCGCGATCCGCGAACGAGCGCCCGCCGTGCGGCCGCCGTACGCGTTCTCTCGCGCGTTGCGACGGGCGACGAGCCACGCGTCGTCGGCGACCTGATCGCGCTCATCGCCGATCCCATTCAAGAGGTCCGTTGGGCAGCGATTGACGGCCTCGGCCTCCTTGCGGCCGAGGATGCCCAGATCGCGCTCGCCCAGGCGCTCGCGCACGTCGACTCCGAGGTCACCTGGCGAGCAGCCCGCGCCTTGGGCCAGAGCCCGTCGACCGCAGTCGAGCTTCTGGGTCGCACGGCGACCTCGCACCGCGATCCACGCGCACGCGTCGAGGCCGTTCGCGCGCTCGGGCGTCGCGCAACCCCGGCGGCTTTGGCCACGGTCGTCGAGCGGCTCGTCGACGAGGACGCCAACGTCGCCGCGGCCGCAGAGGCGGTCTTGAGCGCCGCGGGAGACCTCGGGCTCGACGCCCTCTCCGGCCTGCCGCACACGCTCGAGCTCCCCCTACGTCGGCGGGTCGTGACCGCACTGGCCGAGAGGCATGCGGCCGACGCCCAGGTGAGGACCCGTCAAGCGAACGCCCTGGTCGCGTGGCTCACCGATGGCGACGCGACCGTGCGACGCCGCGCGGCCTCGGGGCTGCGGCCGATCTCCGGGGAGGCGCTCGCGGAGGCCTCCGTGTCGGCGATTGCGCGGGCGGTGACCGACGCGGATCCGGAGGTCCGTGCGCTGGCCCTGGAGGCCCTTCGCGGGCGCGACGGGGTGTCGTCGGTCGCGATTGGCGCATTGGCAGACCCCGAGAGCGCCGTCCGCGCCGCGGCGCGGTCCGCATTGGCCGGCGCGCCTGTCCCCGACGGCTTCGACAAGGCGTGCGCCGCGCTCCGGAGCGGAGACGCGCAGCCTTTGTCGGCATTCGGAGCCGAAGGCCGCGACGCGTTGGCGCACGCCCTCGTCACCGGCCGTGCTCCGGCCTCGGTGCGCGCCGGCTGGTGTCGTGCACTGGCGGGTGACCCGCGAGAGCACATCGTGTCCACGTTGGCGCAGGCGCTCCAAGAGCCCGAGCCCGACCTTCAGCGTGCCGCCAGCGAGGCCTTGCGCGGCACCTCCAGTCCGGTCGCGCGCGCCGCACTCGTGGCGCTGTCCCGCTCCCGGACGCCGACCTCGCGCCTCGCTGCACTCGCCAGCCTCGCGACCGACGGTGGCACCGATGTCAGCGCAGAGCTTCTGGCGTTGCTCGACGATCCCGACCCGTCGGTTCGGCGGGGTGCTCCAGCGGTCCTCGTCGACGCGCTCGGGACCCGCGCCGTCCCGAGTCTGGTGGCGCACCTCACAGACCGCGACGGCTCGGTTACGTCCGCGGTCCTCACCGCCTTGGGGCAGCTTCGGGATCCGCACGCGCTCCCGGACGTCGCACGCCTCGTCGACTCGCCGCCACCGCAAGGCGAGGCCGCTCGGGCGGCACTCACGTCCCTCGCCACGATCGCTGATCCGGCAGTGGACGCCCTCTTCGACCACGAGTCGGCCACCGTCCGCCGTATCGTCATCGAGGTCGCGGCCCCGGCGCCGGCCTTGGCGGCGCGCCTCACGGCAGCGACGACCGACCCCGATCCCGCCGTGAGAGAGGCGGCGCTCCGCGCGTTGGCGCGGCACGGGGAGTCTACGGACCCGGTACTGAGCGCCGTAACCACGTCGATCTCGGACTCGGTCCCGGTCGTACGGGCCGCGGCGATCGAGGCCCTCAGCCGACTCGGCGGACCGGCGGCGCCAAGCCTCGCAGGTGCGCTCGTGGATCCGGATGGGGACGTGCGTGCGATGGCTCGGCAGCTCGTGGCGCATCCCCGCAAGGACGCGCTGCTCCAGGCAGCCGACGCAGTCGCGCTCCGTGCCGACGTCGCCAGCGCGCTCGACCTCGGAGACCCGGGCGCCGCGCTCATCGGCCATCTGCTCGCGACGCGCAAAGCGCTGCCCGAGGGCGTCGAGCACACGCTGGCGCGCCTCGCCGGAATGGGCACGGAGGCTGCGGCACGGGCCGTCGCCAGCGCGCTCGGGCGGCCAGAGCGCGCTCTGCGCACCGTGGCGGCGCTAGCGCTCGCGGAGATGTCGCCGGCGGCTCTGGGGGCAGTCACCGAGCGCCTCCTCGTCGCGTGCTCCGATCGCCAGCCGGAGGTCCGCGCGGCCGCGTTGTCCGCGTTTGCCGTCGCCGATCCCCGCCGTGCGACGGCGATGGTCGATGCCGCACTCCGCGCGCCACAGGTCGAGCTCCGTCGCGTCGCGACCAAGCTGGCCGCTCAGCTCAACCGCGGGGACGCGGCGCTGGTCGCGGCGCTGCTCCACGACCTCGACGGCGACGTGCGCCTCGCTGCACTGGCGCTGGCTCCGCGCTTCGCCGGCGACCCCGCGGTGGCTCAGGCCGTTGCGCAACTGGTCTCCGACCCGCGGGCGGAGATCCAATCGGCCGCCGCTGGCTGCCTTGCCAACGGAGAGGCGCCCCCGATGTCGGGGAGCACGCTTACGCGCCGCCTGCGGCTGCGCGCCCTGTCGGGTCGCCCCGATGCGCTGACGGCGATCGCGCCGTTTCTGACCGACACCGACGCCTCGATTCGGGTCGACGCCGTAGAGACCCTCGGCGCGAGCGGGCTCGGCGACGCGCGGCCCCTGATCGTCCCTCACCTCTTCGACGAGGCGGCCGAGGTGCGCGCAGCGGCGGCGGCCACACTGGGACGTCTCGGTGGAGAGGCGCCATTGGAGCTCGTCGGCGCGCTCGCCGACCGGGACGGCACGGTTCGGGCAGCGGTGCTGACGGCGCTCGACTCGCTCGGCATCGCGCTGAGCGATGACGACCGCGCGACGCTGGACGCCTTGAGTCGCCGCGTGGCCCTACCTTCGCTCGCCTCGGCCGCTGCGCGGGCGGGAGTCGTCGCAGCGCTCTACCAGCGCGCCGGTGGCGGCAGCCATGTTCGCGCGACGTACTGCGGTCTACTGGCAGGAGCCGCAGACCTCCGCGCGCAGCAGGCGCTCGTCCTGGCCACCGAGGAGCCCTTTGTCGAAGTTCGCGCCGCGGCGTGCCGTGCGCTGACGCATGCCTCGGCGCGCTGGGCGATTCCCTCGCTGCGGCAACGCCAGCGCGATACCTCGAGCGACGTTCGCAGCGCGGCACTCGACGCCCTGGGCGCGCTTGCCACCGACGCTGAACGCGACGCCTTCGAGCGCGGCCTGAGCGACGGCGACGCGGAGGTCCGGGCGCACGCCGTCGCCGCACTGGGCTCCTCTGCGCTCTTTGGCGTCGAAGATCGCCTGCTCGTGTGTCTGGCGTCGCAGGACCCGGCCCAGGTCGCCGCCTCGGCCCTCGCGCTTGCGGGGCGCGGCGCCACGGGTATCTCCGCCCTCCGACGGGCCTGTGGCGACGCAAGCAGCTTGGTCCGCGCGGCAGCGGCACGCGCGCTGGCCCCCGTCGACCCCGATGGGGTGGCTCCGCTGCACGACGACCTGGAGTCCGCCGTACGCATCGCGGCCTTGGAGACCCTCGGCCAGGCGCCCACGCGGGGCACCGCGCGCATCGACGCGCTCGCTCGGCGCGATCCCGAGCCCTTGGTCCGGGCGGCTGCGGTCGACGCCCTCGTGCGCCTTCAGGGGCCGGAGGCCGCCGAGACGGTCTGGTGGGCAGCCGCCGACATCCACATCGGAGTGCGCCTCGCCGCCGCGGACGCAGGACGGCGGCTTGGCTTGCCCGATCTCGAGCGCGTGGCGGATCTGGCGCGCGGACGGTCGTGGGATCGGGTCGTCCCGCACGGCCTCGCGGTGCGACCATTCTTGGAGCGGCTGCTGCTCGACGCGGACTCCGGCTGGTTTGACGGGAAGGCACGTGCCGAGGCGGTCGCACCGCTGGAGCGGCTGGGATTGGAGGCGGCTGGGATCTTGCGCCGTGCTCTCACCGATCGCGTCGCGCTCGTGCGGCAATCGGCCGCACGAGCCCTTGGCCGACTCGGCGCCCAGGAGGCGCTCTCCGAGCTGCGACGCCTCGCGCAGTCGAGCCTCGGCGATGACCGCGCCGCGGCTGCCACGGCGTTGGCCGCGCTGTCCGATGAGGGGACCTTGGCCAGGCTGGTCGCAGACGGCGACGCCACCGTTCGAGAGGCCGCCGTCGTCGGCCTGAGCGACGCGCCGCGGCTGGAGGCGCTGGTCCGAGCGGATCCCGCGTGGCCTGTCCAAGCTGCCGCAGCGCTGCGTCTCTTGGCGCTCGAAGACGTCGCGCGTCTCGTGAGCCTCAGCGCGAGCGGCGAGGGCCCCTCGCGGCTCGCGAGCGTCCGTTCGCTTGGATGCGCGACGCCGTCTCAGCACCGGGAGCAGCGCCTGTCGGCGCTTATCACGTCGGTTCGCGATGCCTACGCGTCCGTTCGCCAGGCGGCCGTCGAAGGCCTGGGGCGTCACGGTGACGCGGAGTCCCACGCGGTCGTCGTGCAGGCCCTGCGCGTCGACACCGAACCTACCGTTCGTCGCACCGCGGTGGGGGCGCTGTCCGCGCCGCCTTTGAGCGCGCATCCGGAGACACCGCGCGAGCTCGAGCTGGCCCTCGTCGACGCGGATGGCGACGTCCGTCGTGCGGCCCGTGCCGCGCTGTTCGCGCTGGACAGCTCCCCTTCGGCCGTCGCTGAGGCGGTCGCGTCCGCCGTCTTCCTCGAACACTTTTCTGAGATCCCGGCGTTGGGCGCCGAGGCGGCACCGTTCCTCTTTCGGATTCTCGGCGAGTTGGAGCTCGACGCGCTGGCCATCTCACGACGCGCCGCGGCGGCGCGCGCTCTCGGCGGCCTTGACGCCGACGTCGTTCCCGCGCTCGCGCAGGCCGCGCTCGACGTCGTGGGGCAGGTGAGAGCCGCAGCGGCCAGCGCCTTGGCATCGACGGCGGGACGGCGCGCCGAGTCGGTCGGGGCCGTCGCGGACCTCTTGACTCGCCTGGCCAACGACCCCGACACGGCCGTCCGTCAAGCGGTCGCCGAAGGCGCGCCGCAGCTGGGTCCCGCCGTCGCCCGACGGCTGCTCCAGCAGCTCGCCAGCGATCGTGATGCCGACGTGCGCCTCGCGGCCGCGACGGGCCTCGCCGACCGCGCGCTCGACGCGCTCGACCTCCTGGTGCCCCTGCTGACGGACGCCGACGCGCACGTCCGCGCCACGACGGCGACCCGCGTTGGTGAGTTCGGCGATGTGCGCGGCATCGATCCGCTCGTCGATCGGCTGGGCGACGCGGTTCCGACCGTGCGCCACGCGGCGCGGCTCGCGTTGGGGGCGCTCCACTGGACGCCAGTCGGGATTCGGCACACGCCCGAGTCGCCCGGCTTCTCGCGATGGACGCGCAGGAGCGAGTGGTTGGCCGAGGGCGTCGCCTCGGACAGCGAGACCGAGCTGCTGCGCGCGAGTATCGCGTCGCCCGACCCGGACCGCCGCCGGACGGCGCTCGAGGGCCTCGCGTTGGTGCTCCCCGACGCTGAGCTCGGGCCCGTCATTTCGGCCCTCGCCGACCCTCACCCCGACGTCCGCCGCACGGTCGCGCGGGCGCTGCGGGCGCGCAGCGTCCAACCGGACTCGCCCATCCTCGCGAGCCTGTTGCTGGTCGAGTCGGGCTCGCCGGAGCGCGCCGCGACGGAGCTCGGCCCGTCCGCGGTGGCCGCCCTCGACGCGGTCCGACGGGAGCGCGAGCCGCTCGAGCGCGAGGCCGCCGTCCGCGCGCTGGGACTCATCCGGGGAGA
>SXOX01000086.1 GCA_005776585.1 Pseudomonadota bacterium
ATCGACGCCTGCGTGGGGCTCATCAATGACGGGTCGCTCGGGCCCGACGACCTGATGCAGTGGATCAAGGGGCCGGACTTCCCCACGGCCGGCATCATCCGCGGGACCAAGGGCATCGTGGACGCCTATCGCACCGGGCGCGGCAAGCTGCGGGTGCGGGCGCGCACGCACTTCGAAGAGGACGACCGCGGGGACGTCAAGATCGTCGTCACCGAGCTGCCGTATCAGGTCAACAAGGCCAAGCTGCTCGAGCGCATTGGCGAGCTCGTCAAGGAGAAGGAGATCGAGGGCATCCGCGACCTGCGCGACGAGAGCGATCGCGACGGCATGCGCATGGTCATCGAGCTCAAGCGTGACGCCATGGGCCAGGTCGTGCTCAACCAGCTGCTCCAGCGCAGCGACCTCGAGGTCACCTTCGGCGTGCTCAACCTCGCGGTAGTCGCCGGGCGCCCGCAGGTGCTCAACCTCAAGGAGATCCTCCAGCACTTCATCGACCATCGGCGAGACGTCGTCACGCGACGGTGCACCTATGAGCTCGAGAAGCGCCAGGAGCGGGAGCACCTGCTCGAAGGCTACGTCATCGCGCTCGACCACATCGACGAGGTCGTGGCCCTCATTCGGGCGAGTCAGACGGCCCAGGAGGCCCGCACGGCGTTGATGGGACGCTTCGGGCTCTCCGAGGTGCAGTCGCAGGCCATCTTGGACATGCGCCTCCAGCGCCTGACCGGCTTGGAGCGCGACAAGATCCTCGCCGAGTTGGCTGAGGTGCGCGCCGACATCGCCCGTTTGAAGGCCATCCTCGCCAATGAGCGGCTCCTGCTCGATCTCATCATCGAGGAGCTCATCGCGATTCGCGACAAGTACGGCGACGCGCGGCGCACCGAGATCGCGGTGTTCGATGGCGACCTGTCCGAGCAGGATCTCATTCCGAACGAGGACGTCATCGTAACGCTGACCTCGGCAGGCTACATCAAGCGCACGGTGCTCACGGAGTACCAGAGCCAGAAGCGCGGAGGCTCGGGCAAGACCGGGACCACGACCAAGGACGAGGACTTCGTCATCGACCTCTTCGCGTCGGCCAACCATCACCATCTGCTGGTGTTCACGTCGGCCGGGCGCGTCTTCACGATGCGCGTGTGGCAGCTGCCCGAGGGCTCGCGCTACAGCAAGGGCAAGCCCATCGTGAACCTCATCAGCCTCGAGCCCGGCGAGACGGTCAAGACCGTGCTGCCGCTCCAGGAGTTCAGCGAAGGTCACTACCTGCTGTTTGCCACCCGTCGGGGCATCATCAAGAAGACGGATGTTATGGCGTACAGCCAGATTCGGGTCAGCGGCATCAAGGCCACGGTGGTCGACGAGGGCGACGACCTGGTGGCAGTTCGCCTCATCGAGGGCGACCGCGACGTCATGCTCACGACCCGCAAGGGGCTCGCGATTCGCTTCAAGCACGAGGACGCGCGACCGCTCGGGCGCGTCAGCCGCGGCGTTACGGGCGTCAAGCTGCGCGGAGACGACGAGGTCGTCTCGATGGACCTGCTCGAGCGCGACAAGCAGATCCTCACGGTCACGGCCAACGGCTACGGCAAGCGGTCGCACACCGAGGAGTACCGCATCACCCGTCGTGCAGGCATGGGCGTCTTCACCATCGTGACGAATGCGCGCAACGGCTCGGTCGTGGGCGCGCTGCAGGTCGACGAGAGCGATCAGATCATGCTCGTGACCGACGGCGGGACCATGATCCGCTTCCGTGTCAGCGAGGTCCGGCTCGCAGGTCGGCACACGCAGGGCGTGCGGCTCGTGCGGCTGCGGGACGACGAGAAGGTCGCGGGGATCACGCGCATCGCGGACGCCGACGATGACGCGGAGACGACCTCGCTGCTCACACCGGACGAGGCGCCGGACGAGGGCGAGGCCGCCATCGAGGATCCGCCGCAGGACGACGTGGAGCTCGACGACGGCGATCCCGGTGACGACGACTGAGCCCCGCGCCACGGTCCGTCTGGCACGCGGCAAGGCGCGACCGGTGTGGGCCGGGCATCCGTGGATCTACAGCGGGGCCATCGCGGAGATCACGCCGGGGCCGCCCGTGGCGGGAGCGCTCGTCGATGTCGCTGACGCCGACGGCAAGCACATCGGCATCGGGACGTTTCACCCGGCAGCGCGCATCGCGGTACGCATGGTCGCCCGCGGCGTCTTCTCAGGCGACGAGGGCGCGCTGGTCGTCAGTCGCGTCCAACGTGCCGCGGAGCTCCGACGCGCGCTGGGGCTGCCGAGCGAATACACGACCGTCTTCCGATTGGTCAACGGCGACGGCGATGGCCTGCCTGGCGTCGTCGTCGACGCGCTGGGTGAGGTCGCCTCGATTGAGCTCTCCACGAGCGCCGCCGAGCGCTGGCTTCCCTCCATTCTGGAGGCCCTGCAGGCCATCGGCTTCACGGCCGCGCGCGTCCAGGTGCCCGAGGACGCGGCGCGGCTCGAGTCGATGGCTCCAGGCGATCGTTTCGGGTTCGGCGATCTCGACCGGCACGTCGTGGTCCTCGAGAACGGGATTCGCTGGAACCTCCGCCCGGACAAGGGACAGAAGACCGGCTTCTACAGCGATCAGCGTGAGAACCGCGCACGTGTAGCCGCGGTGGCCGCGGGGCGCTCGGTGCTCGACCTGTGCTGCTACGTCGGCGGGTTCGCGTTGAACGCCGCGAAGGCCGGTGCGCGCGAGGTCGTGGGCGTCGACAGCTCGGGTCCTGCAGTGAGCGTCGCCGCAGGGACCGCGGAGCGGAACGGGCTGCGGGAGGCGTGTACGTTTCACAAGGAGGACGCGTCGCGCTTTCTCAAGGCGTTGGAGGCCCGCACCTTCGACGTGGTCGTCCTGGATCCGCCGAAGCTCGCACGCGGTCGTGAGCACCTCGACGACGCGTACCTCAAGTACCGCGCGCTCAATGCCGAGGCGCTTCGGCACGTCGCCGATGGCGGGCTGATGTTCACCTTCTCCTGCTCGGGAATCGTGAGCGAGGAGCTCTTCCTCCGCATGGTCACCGATGCGGCGCACCTCGCCGGCTCGGTGGATGTGTCCGTGCTTCAGGCCCTTGGGCCCGGCGCCGATCACCTGACGCCCATCGCGTGTCCGGAGGCGCGCTACCTCACCGGCGCCATGGTGCGCGTGCGACGGTCGTAGCTTGAATCGGAGCGTGGGGAAGACCGGGGCTCACCGGCAACGAGCGGAGTGAACTCGATGCCGGCGGCCTCGCAGGAGTACCCTTCGGAAGCTGCGCAAGCCCAGGAGGAAGCACCAGGACCACGTCGGCCGACTGAGCCGAACGACGTCGCCGTGTGCGCGCAGCGAGAAACTCACCTCTGAAAGAACCGCGCCTCGAGCAGCGACGGACAGTGTGGGCCACCGTCACCGCGCCAGGCGCCCGGTCACCTCATGCAGCTACTGTGCCTGCGTTCCGCGAGGAGTGGGCTTAGGCAACGTCGTGCGATCGCGTTGGACGAGAGACGGACTTGGGAGCCCAAGCGCGAACTCAGGTTCGCTCTTGGAAGCGGCGGGGTGCGAAGCCGCGTTCGCACCCGCTAGGGTGTCACGGGGCGAGCGCGCTTCTCCAGCCACTCGCGCCACAGCTTGGGGCTCGAGCCCGCGTCCTCTTTGGTGCGGGTCCGCAGGTGAATCAGCGCCCGCAGGCGCACAGGACCCTGCGCCGTCTCCAGTACCTCGACGAGCGGCCCCAGAGCCTCGCGATAGCCGCAGGCGACCAGCGCGTCGAGGAGCTCGAGCCGCACGGCCTCGTCAGTCTCGATCGCCAGCCGACTGCGCACCATCTCGAAGGCGTCCTGGCGTGCCAGACGCGCGATGCTGAACGCGGCAGCAAAGCGCACCTGCGGGTCCTCGTCGCGAAGCATCGCCCCGAGACGGAGCGGGGTCTCGGGCTCATCGGGCGCCCGAATGAGCTGCGTGGCGGACTCGGCGCGAATGCGCGGATCCGCGTCGGTGGCCGCGGCGAGGACCGCCGAGCGCGTGTCCGCGATGGGCAGTGAGCCCAGCGCGGCGACGGCCTCGAGGCGCACGCCCGCGTCGCCGTCATTGAGGTAAGGCGTGATCTCGCGCAGCACGTCGAGGCTCCCGAACGGTGCGAGAGCGGCGATGGCAGCCCCCTTCACCTCCAGATCCGGGTCGGACAGGCGGCCTCGGATGAGGTCGTAGGCCACGGGGCCGCGCCAGGCGGACAGGATGCGCAGCGCCGCGAGCTTCTTTGCCGACTGGGTCTCGAGCAGGAGCGCCCCCACGCGATCCTGCCAGCCGCCCCGGGCCAACTGCTCGCCGGTCTCCGACGACTTGGACGGCAGATCCTTCGTCGCGGCGGCCAGGGCGAGGCCGCACGTGACGCGAACCGCGTCGTCGCTGTCGGAGAGCAAGGCAAACAGCTTCTCGAGCGCCGTCGACGCCTGCTCGAGCCGTGCGAGGACATCGCACGCGGCGGCCCGCACGCCGGCGTCCGCGTCGGCGAAGCGCCCGACGACGGCGGCGCGTGCGTCCGTACGCCGCTTGGCACCGATGGCATCGAGCGCCGCGATGCGCACCTCCGGAGCGTTGCTGGAGAGCGCGGTGATCAAGACCGCGGTTGCGGCCGGGTCGTCGACCTGAGCTAGGGCCTGGCAGGCGCCGAGGGCGGCGGCGGCGTTCTCGGACTCGATGGCGCGCTTGGCGACGGGGATGCGCTCGGCGCCCAGCGCGAGGAGCTTCTCCGGCCCGGAGTCATCGCCCGAGACGAGCGACGCCATCGCGGCTTCCTGTGCGGCGATGGGATCGCCAGGTGCGTTTGCGGGAGCCCCGGCCGGGGACTCCGAAGGGACGCCGGTCCCGGAGCCTCCTCCGCCAGTGGCCGAGGACGGCGCCGCCGGGCTCGATGGAGCGGCCGGCGCCGGCGTTCCGGTGCCGCCCGACGCGCGTGGTGCCGGCCGCGGTTCATCGCGCTTGCAGCCATTGCAGCCACCGTGGACCACGAGCGCCGCGCCAAGGACGACGGTAACGAATACGCGCATGAAGACTCCCTGGCCGTGCGGCCGAACGCGCGGGTGCTTAGCAGACGACCTGCGCCACGGCAACTCACGGCGCTGCACGCGCGTCTTCTTCATCAGCCCAGGCTGACAAGTCCGGTGCCGACTGGCAGCCTAGGAGCTTCTTGGAAGGAGACCGCGTGACCCGAAAGCAGACAGGCGCAACAGGGCAGGGCGGTCGCATGCTCGCCTGGTGGTTGATGCTGGCGTCTGCCGCGCCGGGGCTGGCCTCGGCTGCTCCACCGTGTACGCCACCGGTGTTCGCCCACCCAGAGTCTCCGCGAGGCTGGAGTCGATCGATGACACGTCGCATGACGGTGGCCCAAGGTCGGGCCAATCACCGCGGGCAGGACGTCGTGGTGCGTGAGGGCGCCGCGGCGCAGCTGATTGGGAAGTTCGCATACGGGCCGTTCGACAAGGATCTCAAGGGCGAGTCCGTCGAGGTGTTCCTTCCTGCCGGGACACCTTGTGGTCGATGGGAGCGCGTCGCCACCGCCACGACCAGCCGCGATGGCGAGCACGGCCTCGTGGACGGAGTTCAGGACGACGGTGGTCGCGTCTACGTCTCCGTTCCGGGACGCAGCGTCGGCCGCTGGCCGGTGCGCTTCGTCGTCTCGGGTGATCACAGCCACGCCGAGA
The DNA here is from genome assembly GCA_005776585.1 of Pseudomonadota bacterium. Taxonomy (GTDB): domain Bacteria; phylum Myxococcota_A; class UBA9042; genus SXOX01. Next base: position 5,692 of record SXOX01000086.1, read on the forward strand.
CGGGGCTGTGGGTCGTTGCACCCGGGACGCGCATCGCGCTCTTCGACATCGACGGGACGCTCACGACCTCGGACGCCGAAATCGTCAAGGAGGTCCTCTACGACCTCGTCGAGGAGCGGTACGTGCCCCGCATGCGCCGGGGCGCAGCCAAGGTGGCCTGGCGTTGGGCCGAGCGCGGCCACCTTCCAGTCTACCTGACCGGCCGACCGGACCTCATCCGGGACGTGACCACGCGGTGGCTCAAGGCCAAGAAGTTTCCGCCGGGGCCCGTGCTCTTGACGCGAACGTTGGCCGAGATGGTCCCGAACGCCGCGGGCGTCGGCGCGTACAAGACGCGCGCGCTGAAGCGGCTCATCGGCGAGGCTGGCCTCACGGTCGCGGTCGCCTATGGCAACGCCTTGACGGACGTCGCCTCCTATGCGGCAGCTGGAATCCCGAAGAGCATCACGTACATCGTGGGTCCGCATGCCGGCGCGGACGGGACCTTGGCGCTCCCGAGCTACGTGAGTCATCTGAAGGCGCTCGAGCCTCCGCGTGCTCCCGTGGCCCCGCCGGAGCCGCGCGCGTTTTGAGCGGCGGCCTCGGCGAATGCAAGGCATGGCGCTGGCCGCCCGCCATTGCTAAGCTGCCCGCCAACGAAGCGAGGGAGGACCACGATGAAGCGACGAACATTCTTGCAGTGCCTCTTGACCACGGCGGGCGCGTCCGTCGTCGGCTGTAAGGCCTCCGACCCAGCCGCGGCGACACCCTCCGATGCCTCCGCCGCCGATCCCGGCCTGGGCGATCCAGGGGCCGCGGTGGACCTGTCGGCCCCGGTCGACACCGGCACCGACGCCGGCACCGACTCCGGCGTCCTGCCTGCGCCCAAGGATGGAGCCGCGTGGTTCCCGCAATCGATCGCGTCGGGCGATCCGCGGGAGACCAGCGTCGTGCTCTGGACCCGCGCGCTCGACCCCAAGGGCAGCACCAGTGATCAAGCGTTGCGCCTCGAGGTCTCGACGACCCAGGACTTCGCGACCCTCGTCAGCCTCGATGGCAAGTCCGGCCTGGACCTCGTCGCCAAGGCCGGCGATGACCACTGCGTCAAGGTGAAGGTCACCGGCCTGAAAGCGGCGACCACGTACTGGTACCGTTTCATCGTCAGCGTCACCGTCGCTGGAGCCGCAGGACCGGAGCGCTACGCGAGCCACGTGGCCCGCACGCGCACCGCTCCGGCCAAGGACGCCGATGTGCCCGTCCGCTTCGCCATGGTCGCCTGTCAGGACTACATCGGCCGCTACTACAATGCTTACACGCGGCTGCTGGAGGAGGAACTCGACTTCGTCGTGCACCTCGGCGACTACATCTACGAGACGACGGGCGACAAGTCCTTTCAGACCAGCACGCCCGAGCGCTCGATCACGTTCTCGGACAAGGCCGGCGCGATCGTGTTCAACGCTGGCACGGACGCGGAGTACTTCGCAGCGCGCTCGTTGTCGAACTACCGCGAGCTCTATCGCGCCTACCGCGGCGACGCCACGCTCCAGGCCGTCCACGAGCGCTACCCGATGATCGCCATCTGGGACGATCACGAGTTCTCCGACGACGCCTGGCGCGAAAACGGTACTTACTCAGACGGCGTCAAGGACGAGAAGGACGCGGAGCGTCGCAAGGCGGCCTCGCGGGCGTGGACGGAGTACATGCCTGTGGACTTCACGGCCGGTCCGGACTGGCGGTACGACCCGACGAAGGCGGTCGGCGATGACATTCGCATCTGGCGCGACTTCACGTTCGGCAAGCATGTCCATCTCGTGCTCACGGATCTGCGCCTGCATCGCGCCGATCACGTCATCCCCGAGGACGCCTATCCCGGCGCGGTCATCGCCACGGAGTCGGCGCTCAAGGCCTCGTTCGGCAAGGTGCCCGACCTCGCCCGGCCCTACGTCGAGGACATCGCGACGTACGCCAGCGGCATCTATGTCGCGCCGCTCAAGGCAGCGGCTAAGGCCGCGAGCTATCCCAGCGAGCGCGTGACCGGGCCCATCAACGTCGCGTGGCTCAACACGCTCGTCGCGGCCGCCAACGCCGCCGCTCCTCCGGGCACGCCGCCGCTGCCGCTTATCGCGGAGGCCGACGAGGCGAAGCTTCCGCGCGGCATGGCGTGGATCCAAGCCGGCAAGTCGCGCTACTTCGGCAACCTGGGCTCGCGCTACCTCGGCGACAACGACGGCTTCCTGCTCATCGCCAAGGTCCTGTGGGACATGTCCGGCGGCGAGAGCGAGACGTGCATGGGCAAGGAGCAAGAGGCGTGGTTCCTCGACACGATGAAGAAGAGCACCAGCACCTGGAAGCTCTGGGGCAACGAGTACTGCCTGCTCACGCACATCGTCGACCTCCGCGCGGCCAAGCAGCTGCCTGCGTCATTCCAGACGCGCTTCAACCTGCTGCTCGACGACTGGAACGGCTTTCCCAATCGCCGTGAGCAGATCGTGGAGGCGCTCGCGCCCATCGGGAACGTCGTCGCGCTCACGGGCGACATCCACTCGTTCTGGGCCGGAATGTTCGAGACGGCGTCGGGCAAACGCCTCGTGGAGCTCGTCACCGCCGGCATCAGCTCCGACGCGCTCGTGCGCATCCTCATCCGCTACGCCAAGAGCGATCCGGTGCTCGCGGCCGCAGGCGCGACCGCACTGGCCTACGGCGTAGAGAGCTTCTTGATGAGCGTCGAATCCAAGGCCAACCCCACGCTCGGCTACGTCAAGACCGACGCGCATGGCTTTGCGGTCGTCGAAGCGAGCCCAGGCGCTCTCGACGTGGCGTTTCACATCATCGCCGACACCGAGGTGGCCAAGCGGCTCGACGCGGCCGCGCTGAAGAAGGCGTTCACGGTGGAGAAGTTCCGCGTGCCGTCGGGCACCGCGGCCCTCCAGCGCGAGGACAACGGCACTTACAAGGTCTGGGACTCGACCACCCAGAAGTGGACCTAGAACGCTCGCAGACTCAGGCGGCCGTCGCCTCTTGGAGCGTGAACCAGAACGTGGCGCCGTGTCCGCGCTCCGACTCCACGCCAATCTCGCCCCCATGCCGCTGCACGATCTTCTGGACAATGGCCAGCCCCGCGCCGGTGCCTTCGAACTTACGCCGGCTCTCTAACCGGCGAAACATCCCGAAGACCTGCTCGTGGTAGGCCGGGTCGATGCCGATGCCGTGATCGGCGACCTCGAAGCGCAGCATGCCCGGCCCCGGTCGTGACCAGCGCAGCGTGACGTCGGGCGCGTTGTCGGGGCTGAATCGAATGGCGTTGGCGATAAGGTTCTCGAAGACCGACCGGAGGAGGGGGGCGTTGGCGAGCGCGCTCGGCCACGTGTCGGGCAGCCGCAGCGACACCTCGCGCTCATGTATCGCGCGGGCCAGGTTGTCCTTGACCTCGGTGACGATCATCCCCACATCCGCGGGTTCGAGCCGGAACTCGCCCGCCTGCACCGACAGCCACTCGCGCAGCCCGCTCAGTAGCTGATCCATGCGGTCGTGGGCACGGCGCACTCGTTCGAGGTGACCCACCAGCTCCGCGTTCTGGACCACCTCGCGCGCGGCCATGACCTTGTCCAAAAAAAATCTGGTGCTGCGAATGGGCTCACGCAGGTCGTGCGTGGCGATGGTGACGAGGATCTTGAGCTCGTTGTTGAGCGCGAGCAGCTGCTGCTGCTCTTCGAAGACCTGGGCGTTGGCGTCGGCCAGCTCGCGAATGAGCAGGGACCGCTCGCGAATGAGGCGCGCGACCCGCGCCGCGTTGTGCACGGTCGTGAGCAGGGCGTTGGGATCCACCGGCTTCTGGAGGCACGCGTAGACGTGGCCCTCGTTGACGAGCCGCAGCACGATCTCCAGGTTGAGCGCGCCCGACAGCAGGACGCGACTGGTGTCGGGTCGGCGCTCCTGGCAGAGACGCAGGAAGTGCTCGCCGCTGATGCCCGGCAGCCCGTTGTCGGCGAGCACGACGTCGAACTCCTGACGCGCCATTGCCGCGAGGCCGGCGTCGCCATCGCCGACCTCGACGAGCTCGAAGTCGCCGCGCAGCGCATGACGGATGTAGTCGCGGTCAAAGACGTCGTCCTCCACGAGCAACACCCGCGCCGGCTCGAACGCCACGCTGTCCGGAGGTCGCACGGGGAAGCTCACGTCGTCTCGACGAGCTGGAGCTGGTATCGCTCGATGGACTGGACGACGGCGACGAGGTTCGTCGCCGTGACCGGCTTCTGGATGTAGACGAGCGTGTCGAGCTCGTAGGACCGCAGCACGTCCTCGTCACTATTGGACACGGTCAACATGACCACGGTGAGCTCCTTGAGCGCGTCGTTCCGCCGGATGGCGGAGAGCACGTCGAGGCCGTTGACCTTGGGCAGGTTGATGTCCAGGAAGACGAGGCCGGCCGCCGGGAAGCGGGCGCGATCGCGGAAGATCCCCTCGCCCTGCAGGTAGGCGAGTCCTTCGGCGCCGTCTTCGGCAAAGTGGACCGGGTTGGCGAGGCGTGCGGTGCGCACGGCATCCCGAAAGATGTCGCAGTCGTCTGGGCTGTCTTCGACCACGAGGATGGTGACGGGGCGAAATGAGTCGGTCATGGTGTCTCCCGCGTCTGAGTGATGGTCTTCATGTGCCCTCTCCGTCCTCTGAAGGGGGGGCCTCGGCGATGCGCTTGACGAAAGCGCGGAGCCCACCGAGGTTGGGCTGCTCCGCGATCGGGTCGAGCATCAGCGAGACGAGTGTCTGTCCGGTGGCCGGATCGTGGTGGACCTGATCGACGCGTCCCAGGAACTCCGCGCCATTGAAGCCCCCGATGCGCTGGCTCATGAGGCGGACCCCGATGGGGTCTCCGGTGCGCGGAATGACCTTGAGTCCGCCGATGACGGCATGCGTCGAGCCAAGCTTCCGCAAGGAGGCCTGAATCACCATGTTGTTCCAACGGCAGAACGCGGCGATTTCAACGTGCACCGTCCGCGGGACGTTAATCGTGGGCTCGGCGGTGAAGCTGAACTCCTCGAACGCCGGCAGCGCCGTGGGTGTCGTCGGCGCGGAGGCCGCAAATGGCGCCACCTCGAACGTCGGCAGCTCGACTCGGACGGCGCCGCGCAGAACGGAGAGCCGGAGCGACTCCGGGGCCGCGCCAAAGAGCAACGCCGCGAACTCAACTGCGGCCGGGATGCCAAGCGGCGAGATGAAGCGCTGGAGCTCGACCCCGATGCCGCCCAGCGGATTCCGCGCGTCCCCCGGGGGGACGTGCCGAGCGACCCGCCCCTCTACGCGAATGCAGTCCGAGGTCGGACGGGCCTCCGGAACGACCAGCGAGATCAGCGTGTCGACGGGAGGGACGACCATCGTGCGCAGGAAGATACCGCAATTCGACGCGTCGGTCGTGACCGTGCGTTCCTCCGCTCCCCGCCATTGGAGGAGGAAGCGGATCAGCTTGGGTCGACGCGGAAATTGCCGCCGATCTTGTGCCGGCAGAGCAGACATCGTCTCTCTCGACGCTCCTCCCAAAAAAAAACGCTTTCGATCGCACGCAAAGCCTAGCACCGTGCGAGACCGATGCAAGACCGAATTGCCAGAAGGCGATGAGAAAGAGCCGGAGCGGCGTGGTCCGACGTCAACCGCTGTCGAACGACGTCAACCCACGGCGAAGAGACGGCGAAGCCTGCGGTGTACGGAGGCTGGTGAGAGGCCGGTCTCCTCTGCCAGCTCGCGCTCGGTCGCGGCGCGCGCGAGCCGACCTTCCATGAGCCGACGGTCCAGCGGTTCCGACTGCGCGGCCCGAACGCTGAGCGTGCGGAGCGTGCGGCGCGCGTCGACCCGCGATTCGTCCGCTGAGCGAGAGACGCCGAGCTCACGGCCCTCGGGTAGCGCGATCTCGCGGCGCTCGGTGCGAACGACGCGACGGTACAGATCGATGGCACCCCACCGCGCGCGCTCCTGAGCCAGCGCTCCGGTCGGGAAGCCCTGCGCGTCCCGAGGCGTGTGGTCGTGGGACAGCAGCAGCACGAGCAGCTCCGACAGCACGTCCTCCGCCGTCAGGCGCCCGGCGCGAACGACGAATGCGGCGCGCGCGATCGCAAGGAGCCACGACGGGGGACCCGACGACCGCGAGCGGGTCCGGGGGCTGGCGTATGACACGAGGACCTCCTGGTGCCGCGTGACGGCAACGGGAGGGGCCCATGGCAGGGCGCGTGCCACGAACTCGGGCCCGTGGATGGCCACCGTGGTGGAAAATTAGTGGAACAGATTCAACGTGTTATAGGTGTAGCCCGAGGGTCGCAATGCCCACCGCGCGGGGCCCTGGACCCCACTTCGTCACACGCTACTTTTGGCGGAACGTGATGCGACCACGCGTGAGGTCGTAGGGGGACAACTCAACGGTGACGCGATCACCTGGGAGGATACGGATGAAGAACTTGCGCATCTTGCCGGAGACGTGCGCGAGGACCTTGTGCCCGTTTTCGAGCTCGACCCGAAACATTGCGTTGGGCAACGGCTCGATGACCGTTCCCTCAACCTCGATGCCGCCTTCTTTCGCCACATCACTCCATCTCGGCCCTGTTCAGTTGACGCCCGGCCGCAGCGCGGCGCGCACCTTGCCACAAAGGGCGCGCATCGGCAAACCGAAAGTGGCCTGCGCGAATCGAATCCGCCGCGCGACCCGGCGACCGTTGGTGGCGAGAGCGCGCTTCGGCTTGTGAGGCGACCGAGGTCGGTGCGAGCATGCCACGCATGTCGGTACCCAAGCTCGTCCTTGCTTCGACCTCGCGTTATCGCCGCGCCCTCCTCGATCGGCTGGGCCTCAGCTACACGGTGGTCGATCCCGGGGTCGACGAGCGTGCCGTCGACCTGCCCGCGCCTGAGCTCGTGCTGCGGCTGTCGCGTCTGAAGGCCGAGGCGGTCGCGGCGCTCCACCCGAATGCCGTCGTCATCGGCGCCGATCAAGCGCCGGCGCTCGATGACGGGATCCTGACCAAGCCCGGCACCCGCGCGGCCGCGATCGCGCAGCTCGAACGCCTCGCCGGTCGCGAGCACGAGCTGCTGACCGCGGTGACCCTCGTCCATGGCGAGACGCGCCTGTCGCACCTGGATCGCCACCGGCTACGCCTGCGTCCGCTCGGTCGCGCCGAGATCGAGGACTACGTCGACCGCGACGTGCCGCTCGACTGCGCCGGTGCCTACAAGATCGAGAGCCTGGGAATCGCTCTGATGGAGCGGATCGATGGGGAGGACTTCACGGCGATTGTCGGGCTCCCGCTCGTCGCGCTGGTCCGGATGCTTGGGAGGGTGGGAATTCCAGTGCTCGGCGTGCGCGCGGAGCCCGTGTCGGACTCCGGCGCGTCCCGAAGCGGCGACTAGCCCCCACAGGCCTGCGTGATCTTGATGTCATCGATGAAGACACCGGCACCCGCGTCGTAGCAGCCGCCGCCCTCCGTGGCCGACCCGCCCTCGAAGTTCACGCTCAGCGTGCCTTGGAACGGCGCGAACTGGGTGAGGTCCACGGTGACCGCCGTCCACTTCTCGTAGTCGGTGTCCTTCAGGCTGGCCTTCGTCCAGATCTCCGTCTGCTGCCCGTCGAGGTTAGTGAGCCGCACGCGAATGCGATCCACGTTGGCCCCGGTGCGGACATCGGCGAGGATCTGGAAGGTCAAGGTCGTCTTGCCGGACTTGTCCCACGCGATGGTCCCGGTCGGGAAGATGTCCGACTGGCCGCCCGGAATCGTCGCGGTCCCAGACGGCGCGTTGCCAAAGAACTGCTGGAAGCAGTAGTGGTTCGCGTCGTTGTTACCAAAGTACATCGCGCGATTGGCGCTGACCGACTTGGAGGTCGTCTCGCGCCAGCGGTACGGGTTGTTGTTGCTGCTCGGAGCCCAGCCGTCGGTCTGGTCGGTGAAGATCATGTTGACGATGTTCTGCGACTTGCCCGCCGCCACGCCGGCCCCGCACTGGTTGTCGGTGCAGCTCGGCTCGCCGGAGCAGAAGCCCGCGGCGCCGGTCGGGCAGTCGGTGGCCGCCTTGCAGCAGCCCGCGGTGCCCGCGACGACGACGCCGCACTGACCCGTGGCCGCGTCGCAGACGGCCTGCTGGCACGCGTTCTTGCCGGCCGGACAGTCCGTCGCGGACTTGCAGCCGGTCGTGGGACCCGAGCAATTCGCAACGACGACGCCAATCTCATCGATGAACGCGCCCGCGCCGCCGGCCCAGCAGCCCCCCTCGGAGGTCGCGTTGCCGACGTTGAAGTTGAAGCGCAGCTGGATGGCCGAGCCCGCGAACTTCGACAGCTCGACGGTCACCGCGTGCCACGTCTTGTACTTGTCGGCGGCAACGTCGGCCTTGCTCCAGATGGCCGGCTGATCGCCCGCGCCAAGGACGCTCAGCGTGAGCGTGTCGACCGCGGCCGCCTTGCGGACATCGAGATAAAGCTGGAACGTGACCCACGCCTTGGCTCCCACCGGAATGGCGATGGAGCTCTGCGCGAACGGGCTGCCATTGCCAGCAAAGGGCAGCGTCGCCGAGCCGCCGACGTTGAAGTTCTGCTGCTCAGGACAGTAGTGTTGGGCCGCCGAGTTCGTGAAGCCGATGCCGTGCGTCCCCGCCTGCTTGACGACCGTGGTCTCACGCCAGCGATACGGCCCATTGCCGGGGTTTGCCTGCCAGCCGTCGACGCCGTCGGTGAAGCTCACGTGCGCGACCTCCTTGCCGTTGGCGATGCCGCAGCAGTCGGGGCTCGCGGCGTGGGCGCACTTCCCATCGGCGCCGCACGTGTCGACCGTGCACGAGTTCCCGTCGTCACAGACCTTGGCGTCGGTCTGGCCAAGGCAGCAGTTGGCGATCTTGGTCGCGCCGCAGCTCCCGTCCGGGTTGCACAGGTCCGTCGTACACAGGTCCCCGTCGTTGCAGTCCGCGGGCGACTTGCAGCAGCCTGCGACCGCCTCATGGACGCAGGCGCCGTTGACGCAGCCGTCCTTGGTGCAGGCGGAGCCGTCGTCGCAGTCCGTCTCGGTCTTACAGCAGGTGGGGTTCGGCAGATGGAGGCAGGTGTTCTTTGCACCGCATGAGTCGAGGGTACACGGGTCGGTGTCGGCGCACTGCGCATCCGCCGTGCAGCAGGCGGCGATGGGCGCATGGCCGCACTTGCCGTCGGCGGCGCACGTGTCGGTGGTGCACGGGTCGGTGTCGTCGCAGTCCGTCGCAGCCTTACAGCACGCCGGCGAGGGCTCATAGGAGCACGCACCGCAGCTTCCGGCGCACTTGCCGATGGTGCACGGCGGTCCCTGATTGCAGTCGCCGTCGGCCTTGCACTCCGCCGGAGCGGGCGCGTGGGCACAGGCGCCGCCGGGCACCGGACAGGCGTCCAGCGTACACGGGTCCTTGTCGTCACAGTCTGACGCTGCGCCGCAGCAGTTGGTCTTGGTCACCTTGGCGCACTTGCCGTCGGTGCACTTGGCGTTCTCGCAGGCCGTCAACGCGCCGAGCACGACGACGCAGTCGATGTCGGTCACGCACTCGGGCTTGGCGTCCGGCGTGACGGGCGTGTCGGGTGTCACCGGCACGTCCGGGGTCACCGGCACATCCGGGGTCGTCGGCACGTCGGGCTGGCCGAGATCGTCCTGGGGCTTGGCCGTGTCGGGCTTGGCGGGGACGTCGGGCGTCGTGCTGTCGGTCTGAGTCGCGTCGCTGGTGCCGCCGCCGTCGGTGAGCCCCGCCGTATCCTGGAACTCCAAGACGGCTCCCGGCTCCTCGTCGCCACTGCAACCGACGGCCGGAGCCATCGAGACCACCACTGCCAGAAACGTCACCAGCCGCTGCGGCTTCGTCCACCGTCGCATCGAGACCTCCACACACTCCGCCAAAGATGACCCAAGTGTCGTCAGGGGCATGGCACGGCTGTGCCCTGACGAGCCACTTCCCGCTCCGGGCCATGCTACTGAGGAACGCAGGGCGTTGCCACCCAAGAAACGAGGCGAGGCTCAGGAGCGCTGGCCGATGTCCACGTAGTCGCGCTGCGTGGGGCCCACGTAGATCTGGCGCGGCCGCCCGATCGGGATCTTGTGCGCCAGGTTCTCCTTCCAGTGCGCGATCCAGCCCGGGAGCCGGCCCAGCGCGAACATGACGGTGAACATGTTGGTGGGGATCCCGAGCGCCCGGTAGATGATGCCCGAATAGAA
>SXOX01000087.1 GCA_005776585.1 Pseudomonadota bacterium
GCGCGGCTCGTTGAGCCGGAGGTCCGCGGTGAGCACGGCCGGGAGATCGACATCGACGACCTCGATCCCGCCGTCGACCTCACGCGAGACACGCGCGGTGCGACCGGTGAGCTCGATGGCCGAGGCGAAGCAGCCCTGCGGCGCCCCGACGAGCTCCGCCAGCAGCTGCCCGACCTGGTTGGAGTCGCCGTCGATGGCCTGCTTTCCGAGCAGCACGAGATCCGGCTGCTCACGTGCCCACAGCGCCGCGAGGATGCGCGCCACGACGTCACCGTCGAGCTCCGCGTCCTCGCCCTGCACGTGAATGCCGCGATCGGCGCCCCTGGCGAGCCCGGTCCGGAGGTACTGCTGGACGTCGTCTGGGCCAATGCTCACGACGACGACCTCGCCGCCGTGGGCCTCCTGGAGCTGGAGCGCGCCCTCGATGGCGTTCTCGCAGAAGGGGTTGACCTTGTACTCCACGCCGTCGAGGCTGATGCCGCTCTTGTCGGGACGGAGCTTGATCTTGGCGTCAGGGTCGGTGACGCGCTTGGCGGTTACGAGGATCTTCACGCGTTTCTCCATGGTGGGGGGTTGACGGACGTTTCGGACGGGTGGCCGGCCGCGCGTGGCGAGGGTTCGCCCTGGGACGGCGCCACCGCGTCCGCCCCCGCGCGCGCTTCGGGCGAGAGCAGCCCCCCGAGGAAGACCTCGAGGAGCTCCTTCCCGGAGCGCTTCAGGTTCCATTTGCGCTTGCTCATGACCCACGCGAGGCAGATCTCGTCGAGGGCGCCAAACATCGCGCGAGTGACGGTGCGGGCCGAGAGGTGGCGCTGGAAGCGGCCCTGCTCTTGGCCCTCGAGGACGATCTCCTCGATGACGCGCAGGAAGTCGCCGAAGCGCGGCCCGGCGAACTCGTTCATGAACTTGCCGGACTCGCGCAGCTCGACGGTCAGGACCTCGGCGAGGTCGGGGTTCTCTTCGGCAAAGCGGACATAGGCCGAGAAGACGCGCGAGAGCTTGTCCGCCGGAGTGCCGCCCTCGGCGACGAGGCCCCGCACCTCGTCGATGATGCGCCGCATGTGCTCCTCGAACAGGCCGCGCAGGAGCTCCTCTTTGCTGGCAAAGTAGAGGTAGATGGTGCCATCCGCCACGCCCGCCTCTCGGGCGACGTCGCTCACGCGGGCACAGTAGAACCCCTTCTCTGCGAAGACCTTGACCGCCGCCGCGAGGATCCGCTCGCGCTTGTCACCCGTGCGCGGACGCATCAGTGCGCCTCGGTCACCGTGCTGCGCTGGCTGAATGAACGTGCATTCATCGGCGCGGAACCTACTCGTCGCCCGGCGGGTTGTCAACGCGCGGTGGGCTGATACGGTGCGCGACCGTGATGGTCCTGGGCCTGGAGACGAGCTGCGACGAGACCTCTGCGGCGATCGTGCACGCAGACGGCGGGCAGCTGCGCGTGCTCTCCAACGTCGTCTCGAGTCAGATCGCGCTGCACGAGCGCTACGGCGGCGTCGTCCCCGAGATCGCCAGTCGTGCCCACCTCGAGGCCGTCCTCCCCGTCATCGAGCTGGCGCTCACGCGAGCCAGCCTGACGCTGGCCGACCTCGGCGCCATCGCCGTCACGCACGGGCCGGGCCTCGTCGGCGCGCTCATGGTCGGCGTCCAGACGGCCAAGGCGCTCGCCACCGCCCTCGACCTGCCGCTGGTGCCCGTCAACCACATCGAGGCCCACATCGCCGCGGTGCACCTGTCGGACGGCGAGCTTCCCGAGCAGCCCGTGCCTGCGCCGCCGTTCGTCGCACTGGCGGTCAGTGGCGGGCACACGGCGCTCTATCGGGTCGACACCGAGGATCGATTCACCATGCTTGGTCAAACACTGGACGACGCCGCGGGCGAGGCCTACGACAAGACCGCGATGCTGCTCGGCCTCGGCTATCCTGGGGGCGCCCTCATCGATCGCCTCGCGCGCACGGGCGATCCCGCGACGCTCACCTTTCCACGCGCATTCCTCTCGAAGCGGCCCTTCGACTTCTCGTTCTCCGGACTCAAGACGTCGGTGCGCACCCACGTCGCGCGCTCCGGGGTCCCGACGGGGCAGGCGCTGTCCGACCTCTGTGCGTCCTTTCAGGCGGCGGTCGTCGAGGTCCTGGTGACCAAGTCGCGCAAGGCGGCCGAGTCCGTCGGCACGTCCGAGCTGGTCGTCGCTGGCGGCGTCGCGGCGAACGCGGGCCTCCGTGCCGGGCTGGACGCGCTCGCGCACCGCAAGGGGCGCCCGATACGCGCGCTGCTCCCGCCGCTGCGCTACTGCTCGGACAACGCGGCCATGGTCGCTGGCCTCGGCGCACGCCGCCTCGAACGCGGCCTCGCCTTACGCGGAGCGGCGCGCTTCGCGCTCGACGCAAACCCCGGCTTGCGGTGCGGCGCATGAGCGACGCGGCTCCGCCGGAGTTCGATCGCGGGCTCGTCCGCAAGAAGTCGCTCGGGCAGCACTTCCTGCACGACGGCGCGATCTTGTCCAAGATCGTCACCGCCCTCGGCCCCCTCGACGGCGAGCACGTCCTGGAGATTGGCCCGGGCACCGGACGGCTCACCGCGCGCCTGTGCGAGCGCGTCGGCCCCGAGCGTCTCGTGTGCCTGGAGTTCGACCGGGACATGATCGCGCACCTGGGAGCCAAGCTGCCGGAGGTCGCGGTGCTCCACGGCGATGCGGCCACGTTCGACTACGAGGCGCTCCGGCCAGGCACGCCGATGTCGCTCGCAGCCAACCTCCCCTACAACGCGAGCACGGCCATCCTCTTTCACATCCTCCAGAGCCACCGTGCGCGCTTTCGGCGGCTCGTCGTCATGCTTCAACGCGAGGTCGCCGAGCGTCTGCTCGCCACACCCGGCAAGGACGGCAAGGCCTATGGCCCGCCGAGCGTGTTCATCACCGCGCTGTGCGACGCCCGCCCCGTCTGCCGCGTCCCGCCGCGTGCGTTTCGCCCGCCGCCGCGCGTGGACAGCATGGTCATCGCGCTCGACCCGCTCGCCACGCCGCGCTTTGGGCTCACGGACGCAGAGCTGCCGCGCTTTCAGCGGTTCGTGCGCGCGTGCTTCGAGAAGCGCCGCAAGACGCTGCACAACAACCTGCGCGCCGTCACGAGCGACTCAGCCGCTTTCATCGCGGCTGCCGGCCTCGCCGCCGACGTGCGCGCCGAGGTGGTCCCCGCCGGCGTCCTTGTGTCGCTCTGGCGCGCCGTGGTAGCTAACGCCGCGTGAATCGCTCCTGCACCGCCTTCGTGTTGACGCTCGCTCTTGCGGCGTGCACCGCCAAGGTGGGCGATGACTGCGCGTCGAACACCGACTGCGGTCGCACGCTCGTCTGCGATCTGGCGCAGCCCGAGGGCTACTGCACCTTGCTCGGCTGCCGCACCAACGAATGCCCGGACGAAGGCGTCTGCGTCCACTTCGCCGACGGCACCGCCGCGTGCATGTTTCGCTGCAAGGACGACTCCGACTGCCGCGACGGCTACACCTGCGTCTCCAACTTCGGCGACGCGCCATTCTGCAACGGCACGAGCTACACGCCTCCGCCCGCCACAACCTCAGGCAAGCTGCACACGCCCTGATGCGTGGAAGCTTCTCAGTGGCGTTGGCGCTGCTGCTGCTGGCGTGTGGTCCCAAGGCTCAAGATGACGAGCCTGACTTCGAAGAGTTCGACGCCCCGACGGAGGCGCCCGCGGGTCCGCTCGTCATTCGCCGACCTGCGCTCAACCAGGTCCTTTCGCGCGGACCCGGCGCCTTCTTCGAGCGCATGCCGGTCCGCCCGTCGTATGCGGGCAAGCACGGTAAGCAGTTCGTGGGCTACGAACTCATCGACGTCAACGCCTATGGGCCCGGCCCGCGGAACGGCGTCCAGTCCGGAGACGTCGTCGTCTCGGTCAACGCGCTCCCCGTGGCCCGCCCCGAGCAGTTCTTGAAGGTCTGGGCGGCCCTCAAGGACGCGCGCGAGCTGCGCGTGGAACTCCTCCGCCGCGGCGACCGGAAGGTCATCATCTACACGATCATCCCCGAGTAGAGCTATTCCTCGTCGGCGCGGACGCTCTCCTCGCGGGCGATGCGGTAGGCGATGCGCGAGAAGGCGCTATTGGCCCGCAGCAGCGCGGAGATGAGGTCCACGTGGATGCCCGTGGTCGCCACGCTGTCCGGGTTGCCGGTGTGTAGCCGCTCGAAGTGCGAGCTGCGAAGCTGCTCCTCGACGCTCCGCAGCTTGCGCTTCTCGCGAATGACCCGCGCGGCGAGGGCGCGATCTTTGAGCGTGAATGCCGAGAGCACGAGCTGAAAGTTGTGGCAGACGGACTGATGCAGCGCGGCGATCTCCGCCATGCCGGCGAGCGTGAAGGTGCCGCCGGTCACGAGGCGCTTGCGCCCGAGCGAGCAGACGTTCTTCGTGATGATGTCGCCGACCTCCTCGAGATTGGTGGCCGTGGCGAAGAGGTCGAGCGCGTACTGCGCCTCCTCCTCGGACATGCCGGCGCCGTGAATCTTGGCGAGGTAGAGCTTGACCTCGCGTTCGAGGATGTCGAGGCGCTGATCGCGGTCCTCGATGTCGTCGAGGAGGTCCGGGTCCTCGCGATGAAACGGCACGATGCAGTCGCGGAGCATCGTGTCGGTGATCTCCGCCATGCGGTGAATCTCGAGCGTGACCTGCCCGAACGCGAGCGAGGGGTTCTCCAGCGCGTGCGGATCCAAGTAGCGGGGTCCGAACTTCGTGGGGTCCGACTTCTCGGGGAGCATCCACTCGAGCAGCCGACGGCCAATGGGCAGCATGGGCATGAACACGACCGCGGTCGCCAGGTTGAAATACGTGTGCAGGTTGGCCGCCTGTCGGCCGGCGGAGCCTCCGGTCAGTCGCACCGCCTCCTCGAAAGGTGAGAGGAAGGGCAAAACCAGCGCGACAGACGCGATCTTCATCAGGATGTGCGCCCACGCGACGCGCTTTGCGGCGGGCCCTTCGCCGATGGCGGCGATGAAGGCCATGGAGCACGTACCGATGTTGGCCCCAAGGACGAGCGGAACGGCCGCCTGAAGCGACAGCTGCCCGGCGTCGCAGAAGGGGATGATGACCGCGAGCGTCGCAGCCGAGGACTGAAAGAGCGCCGTGGCGACCGCACCGACGGCGACGCCGAGGAGCGGGTTGTCGGCGAAGGCCGCCAACGCCTGCATGAACCACGGGTGATGCCGCAGCCCTTCGGTCGAGGTACCCATGAGGCCGATGCCGTAGAAGATGAAGCCGAAGCCCAGGATGACCCCGCCGAGGGCGCGAATCCGACTGCGGCGCGAGATCCGGTCGATGAGGTAGCCCAGCGTCACGAACCACAGCGCGAGGTCGGTGGCCTTGAAGGCCAGGATCTGCACGGTGAAGGTCGTGCCGATGTTGGCGCCCAGGAGCACCGCCATAGCCTGCTCGAGCTGGACGAGGCCCGAGGTCGCGAAGCCGACCAGAATCGAGGTGGTCACACCCGAGGACTGGAAGACGAACGTGGAGCCTGCGCCGACGGCCAGCGCTGACATGCGGTTCTGCGAGAGCGTCGCGATGAACGCCTTCAACCGCTGGCCCGTGAGGCGCTGCAGCGCGTCCTTGAGGCGCGCGGTGCCGAACAGCATCACCGCGATGCCGCCGATCAGAAAGCTCAGGTGCTGCAGGTCCACGGGGCGATAGTTGTGGATCGTCGCGCGAATGTCACGCAACCGGCATCCTTCTGTTGCATTTCTTCAGCGGCGCTCGGCTTGACCGGGCTCCGCCGACCCCCCATAAGCGGGGCATGACGGACACCGCGCCGCCGCCGGAAGAGCCGCGCTTTGGAGCGCTCGTCGCCGCGATGACTGGCACCGTCCTGTGGGCCGCGGCGGTTCTGGTTCCCGCTCACTACCTGGGTCTGCTCGGGCACCTTCGGGGGGCCGAGCGCGTCGCCGTCTGGCTCCCCGGCGCCGCGATCGCGAGCGTGGCCTTGTTCGCGGCGCATCGGCCCGCCGCGCTCATCCTCGGCGCTCCGGTGATGTGCCTGCCCGCGCTGGTCTTGCTGCCGGAGTTCACGGGGCCGCGCGTATACGGACCCATGGCCTTCATCGTGCTGGTCGGCCTCACCGGGCTCCACGTGCTCCTGTCGCTGCCCCGCACGCCGGGCCTGACGTGGAGCCTTCGCCGGCGCGCCGGCCCCCCCATGTGGCGACCAGGCGTGCTGGGCCGAGTCGTGGGCGCCCTGGCGCTGGTCTTCGCGCTGACGGTCTATGCCACGATCTTCAACATCCCGGTGCGCGCGGCGGTCGCGCGGTCCTTCCCCGGCGCCGAGGCGCTGGCGACGTCGGCGCACCTCGCGTTCCTGGTCGGCGCGTGGCTGCTCGTCATTCCTTTCCGTTTTCGCCAGCTCACGCGCGCGCTCCGCAGCCCGCCTCGCCGCAACGAGCTGCGCGTCGAGCTCGAGATGACCGATCCGGGCCGCGTGCGTGGCAGTCTGGTCTTCGCCCTGGTCCTCGCGCTACTCTCGGGCGTCGCGCTCGCCGCGCTCCTCGTCGAGCGGGCGCGAGGATAGCGGTCCCGAGCGACCGGTCGGTGAGGTGAAGAGCAGATGCGGCGGCTCATCTTCGAGATCCTGGGGGTGCTCCTCGTCCTTGGAAGCGTCGGCTTCTTCTTCGCGTCGGTGCGCTTCTTGGCCGATCGCGACTACATCGCTGGGATCCTGGAGATCTTCGTGGGCTTTGCGCTCGTGCGAGCAGGCCTGGAGCTCGTGAAGCTCGGCGCGCTCGCAGGCGATCGAGGTACGACGTGACCCGGGCCTCACGGCTCTTGGTGTTGGCCGCCCTCGCTGCGGGTTGCGCGGACGAGGCGCCCACGCGGCCAACGCTGCCGTTCTCGTTGGCGCCGATCGCGGACTTCACCGCACCCGAATGGACAGGCACCCATTCAGCCGACGACCCCGTGATCGCGCGTGTCGAGGGCGTCCCCATCCACGCGTCCGTGCTCAAGGTCCAGCTCGAGCGTCTCGGGCCGACTGCCAAGCCGCGTGAGGTACTGGAGCGACTCATCGAGCTCGAGCTGCTCGCGCAGGCAGCGTTTCGTTCCGGGCACTACACGGAGCCCACGGTCGGCGCGGTCGTGCGACGCACGCTCGCGCGGCGCTACGTCGAGATCGAGCTCGGGACCAAGCTCACGCCAGCGGATGTGCCGCAGGAGTACGTCCAGAAGGCGTACGAGCAATTTCGGGGGCGCTTCGACCACTTCCACCGGTTCCTGATCCACGACACGCAGGTCCTCTGCTGTACCGAGGTGCTCGATCAAGACAACTGCTTTCGCGAGATTGCCTCGGTCGACGAGCGCCGCGAGCGCCTCAAGAGCTGCCTCGACGACCACGCGGACGACGCCCGTGCGTTGTACGAACGGCTCAAGCCGGCGACCGCCGAAGGCACGGGCCTCGAGGCGGTCCGTCAAGCCTTCGACCTGGCCACGCTCTCCTTGCCGAACAGCCAGCTCAAGCTGAACTACAAGACCGGCGCCGCGATGCAGGAATACGATATGCAGTACGATGTAGATTCTACGTACGAGAAGCAGTTCGAGAAGGTGCGCTATCGGATGCTGTTCAAGGAGATCATGGACGGCGTCCGCAAGGAGTACCTGGACCAAGGTCGCCCGAGCCGGTTCATCGTCCCGCCGATCCGCACGCCGATCGGCTGGCACATCGTGTATGTGGACCGGGTCGTTCCCGCCCAGCACCTGACCGCCACTGACCCCAGCGTCGTCGCGGAGATTCAGTCACAGGCGTTCACGCCGTGGCGACGCGTCTACTTGGGCCAGACCTTCGAGAAGCTGTGCCGCGAGCGCGAGTGCACGCTCTTTCGAGAGCGCCTGCATGCGCTGGACGAGGGCCCCTAGCGGTCAGGGAAGCGTGTCGAACACCGCGTTGGCGCGCTTGACGAGGTCCTTGTCGGACTCGTTCTTGACGAACTCCATGATGGGCTTCTTGGCCGCCTCGATCTTGAGGCTGCCGAGGGCCTCCAGCGCGGCGATCTTGATGTCCTTCTTGGCGTCGGTCAGCGCCATGGCGATGGCCTCGACGGCCGCCGGATCTCCGGTCTTGCCCAGCACCTCGAGCGCAGTCTTCTGGACCTCGGTGTTGCTGTCGCTGACGAGCGACTGGAGCAGGCCCGGAACGCGCGCGTCACGCCGACCGCCGATGCCGCGGGCGGCGCACATCTTCACCTCCGGGCTCTGGTCGAACAGCAACTCGCTGTACATCTGAAAGTGGGCGTCCCAGGCCTCGACACCACCGAGCTCCACGAGCGCGAGGCACACCGACCGCCGCATCTTCTCGTCGGGGTGCTTGTAGAGGAACCGCAGCTTGGCGAGCGCCGCCTTGACCTTGCGCTCACGGAGGCCGTCGACCGCGGCGCGGCGGGTTCCGAGGTCGGTGTCATCCAGATACGTCTGGAGGATGGCGTCGGCGTCCGGCAGCTTGGACTTGGCGACGGCCGTGGCGACCTGCTCGCGAATCGTGGCGTCCGAGTCGGCCTTGAGCGCCACGAGGCTCTGCACGACGCCCGGGTCGTTGATGCGCGCCAGCGCGAACGCGGCGCTCCGGCGGAGATCCTTGTCCGCGTCGCCAAGCTTCTTCTTGAGCACCTCGATGACCCGCGGGTTGGGCCGGTCGCCTTCGGCGAACTTGGCGAGGCTCTTGACGGCGAGCTGCGTGAGCGCCGGATCGGGGCTGTCGGAGGTCTTGATGACCTCGTCCAGCGAAAGACCGCCGAAGATGGCGATGACGGCCGCCTCCATGAGGGTCACGTCCGAGGGGTTCTTCTTCATCGCGTCCGCAAGCGGCTGAAGGGACTTGGAGTCCTTGATCTCTCCGAGCGCCTTGGCCGCCGCCGCACGCACGGTCGGGTCCGCGCTTCCGAGCGCGCCAATCACATCCGCCACGACCTTGTAGCGCCGGCGCTTGGCCACGTCCTCGATGGCGGAAATCTGCTCGGCCGTAGAGCCACTCTTGGCGAGGTAGGCAAGCCCCTTATCGGCCTCGTCGGCCGAACCCTTGGCCAGCACCTTGGCGGCGTCCGCTCGGAACTTGGGCGCGATCTTGTCGTCGTCGACGATCTTGACGAGCGCCGGCGTGCTCCCGAGCGCGACGATGGCCTTCATCGCCATGTCCTGAATCTGAGTGTTCTTGTGGCCGAGCACCTCGATGAGCGCGAGCGCCGCCTCGGGCTTGCCGCCCTTGCCGAGCTTCTCGATCGCGTCGCGCACGACGCCCTCGTCGGGGTCCTTGAGCTTCTCGAAGAGGACGAAGACCTGGTACTTCGTGATGCCCGCCGCGTTCAAGAGCTTGACCGCGAGCGACTTGACCGTCGGATCAGGGTCGGTCTGCACCATGTGCTCCAGGGCGTCGTGGACCTTCTTGGACTTGCTGCCCTCGAAGGTGGCGAGTGCGGCCTTCTTGACGCCCATATCCGGGTCCTTGAGCAGCGGGATGAGCGCCGGCTCGGCGGTCGCCGTCGCAAGCTTGGCGACGACGGGCACGGCCTTCTGGCGCACGAACGGCGCCGGCGACTTGAGGAGGGCCACGACGGCCGCGACGATGTTCTTGTCGCCGGTCTCGAACTTCTGCCGCACCGTGGTCGCCGACTCGAGCGTCGCGCCGACCCGCACGAGGCCGTTACCCGGAGTCGCCGGAGGCAGGACCTGCCAGAGCTGGGCGACGAAGCCCGCGACGCCAAAGGGCACGTCGCTGTCGCTGAGCGGCTCCTTCTTGAGCTCCGGGAGGCGAATCTCGCGCGCTCCAGCCGCCTTGAGCGTCCAGTAGACCTCGCTCAGCACGACGGCGAGCTCAGCCTGCGCTGCGGCGCCCAGCGTCGCCTCGACGGAGCCGGAGGAGCCGAAGTCCCCGCCGACGTTG
The DNA here is from genome assembly GCA_005776585.1 of Pseudomonadota bacterium. Classification (GTDB taxonomy): domain Bacteria; phylum Myxococcota_A; class UBA9042; genus SXOX01. The sequence continues at coordinate 9,912 of SXOX01000087.1, forward strand.
ACGTTCGCGTCGTTGTACAGCGAGCCTCGAAAGCTCTTGAGCCGTTGGAACGCCTCCGAGACGATGGCTGCGGGCGTGAGCTCCGGCGACGACGGGTAGGTGCGCGGCAGGCAGAGCTGATGATCACCCGTACCCCATCGAACGGACTCGACCGTATAGAAAACGTACGACGTATCCGCCGCGGCGCTCGCGGAGACGAGCAGCAGCGCGATCACGAGAGGGACGTGGCGAGCTTCCGAGTGACGCATGATGTTTCTCTTTGATTCCAAACAGTTGCTGATATGCAGCCAAGCCGCGCGAGTGTCGCGGGAGGTTAGGGGCGGGTCCCAGGCGTGTCAAGCGTTTCTGGGCCACCGCGTGGGACCAGCCGGGCATTGTCGATGAGGCGTGCACGGCCGATGAACACGGCGAGGATGGCGCGCACGGGCCGGTCGATGCAGGCGATCGCATCGAGGGAGTCCTCGTCGACCACGGCGACGTAGTCGACGCGGCCGCCAGCGTCGGTGCACAGCGTGATCATCTCGGCGATCAGCGTGGCCGCGTCCCGGTCGCCGTCAGTGACCCGAGCTTGCGCCTGCCGGAGCGCGGCGGAGAGACACAGCGCCGACTGGCGTTCGGACGCACTGAGGTAGGCGTTGCGACTCGAACGCGCGAGGCCGTCGGCCTCCCGGTGCGTGGGGGCTCCGACGATCCGCACGGGGAGGTGCAGGTCGCGCACGAGCTTCTGAATGACACGGAGCTGCTGGAAGTCCTTCTCGCCAAAGACGGCGATGTCCGGCTCGACGAGGTTGAACAGGACCGTGACGACCGTCGCAACGCCGCGGAAGTGACCCGGGCGAGACAGCCCGCACAGGTGCTCCGGCAGTCGATCCAGCGTGACGAACGTCTCCGCGCCGTCCGGGTAGATGGCCGCAACCGAGGGGAAGAAGACCAGATCGACGCCGATCGCGCGCAGCTTGTCCGAGTCGCCTTCGAGATCGCGGGGATAGGCGGCGAGGTCCTCGTGGGGTCCAAATTGCGTCGGGTTGACAAAAATAGACACGATGACGCGGGTCGCGCCCTCGGCACGGGCGCGGTCGACGAGAGCCAGGTGACCCGCGTGAAGCGCGCCCATCGTGGGGACGAAGCCGACGCACTCGCCCGACCTGCGCCACGCGCGCGACGCAGCGCGAACGCCCTCGGGCTCACGTTCGATGTGCATGACGCTCAGAGCCGCGGCCGGCTATTGCGTGCGACCGTTGAGGATGTTGGTGTTGACCTTGATGAGGGGCTTGGGCTTGCCACCACCGCCTCCGCCGCCAGGGCGCGGCTTCTTCGGACCGTCGGAGTCGATGGCCGCGACGGGCGCGAGGTCGATGTTGCGGCGGGTGTAGCCTGCGGCCTCGATCTCGATCTCTCGTGCGTCCGGCTTGGGCGCAACGGGTTTGGCCACGGGCACCGCAGGAGGCGGCGCGGCGGGCTTGACGGGCTCGGGCACGGGCGCGACGGGCGCAGCGGCTGCGACCTTCTCGGGCTCCACTGCCGGCTTGTTCCAGGCTTGAAAGACAAAATAGCCGCCGCCACCGAGGACAGCGACGGCGACGACCGTGGCAGGCAAGGCCCAGGAGCTGGCCTTCTCCGGTGCTTGACGCGGAGCAGCCACGGCCGGAGCCACGACCGGAGCGACCGGCGCCGCCTCGGACGGGACGAGCTTGCGCTCCCTGGCCTTGACCATCGAATCACGACGCTTGGCCTCGTGCTCGCGCTGCACCTGGAGCGCGCTACGACGCGCGTCCTGCTCACGGCGCTTGGCGTCGAGCTCGGCCGCCTCCTTCTGGCGCAGCTGCTCTTGAATCTGGGAGAGCTCCTTCTGCGCCTCCGACGACGACTCGGCCAGCAGCTCCGCGAGGAGCGAGCCCCCACTGGCGGGACCCGGAGGCTCGGTGCGGCGCGGCGGTGAGGACTGGCGCTTGACCGACTCCTCCCGTTCGAGAGCCTTCAGCTCCTCCAAGCTCGTGCGAAGCGCGGATTCCTCAGGCATTGCGAAACCCTTCGTGCAGCATGGGTAGCGATGTTCGGCGGGCGACGCGGCACCGAGGGAGCCGCACCGCCGTCGGGAGGATAGAGCCCACACCAACGGGTGTCAATGACGTCCACAGGGAGTGATCGGGGAAGTCCCGAGGTGTGGCGGGGTGTTCCGTAGTCCCGCGGGCTTCGTCGGTCCCGTCGGCCGCCAGCCCTACGGCTCGAGCCGACGCAGCTCCAGGAACGCGGTCCGCCGCCCGCGCTTCCCGGCGCTCCTCTGGGGGACGACGCGCGCGGTGAGCGTCACCCCGCGCCACTCGAGGTCCACGAGCCGCACCGTATTCGCGACGCTCACCGGGTCGAAGAGAAGGACCTCGGTGCCTTCGGTGCGCCACCGCAGGACCGTGGTGTGCGCCGGTGCGGTGCCCAGCGTGAGGACCGCGGTCTGGTCGGGTCGTAGGGCGAGCCGCACGGGGAGTCGGACCGCGCCGCGCGCCTCGGTCCCGTGTCCCCGCTCCACGTGGAACCCGTACTCGCCTTGCCACGCGCCGGCCAGGCTCTCCGGCGCCACGGCGACGCAGCTCAGGGCGAGATGAGCGATGAGCACGAGTGAGACCACCGCGCAGACGCTAGCCGGCCTGATCGCTACAGGCAACCGTCTCGCCGACTCGCCTCAAGCGGGCTACAGTGCGCGGGTGCCCGGTGCAACCGACCGGCGGTGGGTTCGCCTCCTGCCTCATGCGCTCATCCTCCTCCCCGTGGTCGCCGAGTATGCCCGCGCGCTGGTGGGCGGCGAGTTCTTCCTCGAGGTCTACCGAAACGAGGTACTCCCCCACTGGCAGGCCATGGGACAGGCGCTGAGCGATGGGCGGCTGCTACACTGGACGCCGAACGCCATGTGTGGCTATCCCCTTCTGGCCAACCCGCAGACCGGGGGACTCTACCCCCTCCACGTCGCGCTGGCGGGGTGGATCGACGTCGATCGCTTGCTGACGTGGTCCGCCTTCGGACACGCGCTGTTCGCTGGTTATGGGGCGCGCGCCTTGGCGACGCAGCTGGGCGTGAGCGCGCTCGGTGCCGGGCTCGCGGGCGGACTCTTCGCAAGCTCGCCGTACCTGGCGTTTCACCACCAGACGGTGCACGGCCTCGTCACGCTGTCGTGGCTTCCGTGGTTTCTGACCGCCGTTCTGCGGGCGTCCGCGAGCCAAGGGCACGCGCTCGGTCCGAGGGCCGGCCGCTGGGCCTGGGCAGCGCTGGCGCTCGCGCTCTCACTCTACGGTGGGCACATCCAGCACTCGATGTACGCGACGCTCGCCGCGGGCGGGCTGGTCCTCGCCGCTCCGGACGCGCAGACACCGTGGCGAGCGCGGCTCGTCCGGCTCGGCTGGCTGTCGCTGTCGGTCGGCGTCGCGCTCGTGCTCTACGCCCCGGTCCTGTTGCCTGCGCTGCACCTGCACGGCGCGAGCCTGCGCGCGACGTTGACGGCCAGCGAGGTCGCCGCACACGCCGCCATCGAGACGTTCGGCTGGGACGACCTCGTCGAGGTGGTCGCGCCGCGCTTCTTCGGCGGGCCGAGCTTCCGGGACTTCTGGTACCCGGAGTTCCTCGGGGCGGGAGTCCTGTTCCTGGCCTGGCTCGGCGGACGACGGCGTGACCGGGCCGCGAACGTGGTGTTCGTGGGGCTCCTCGCGCTGCTGGGAATCCTGGTATTGGCCGCGATTCCGGGCACGCGGGAGCTGCTCGCTTCCATCCCTGGGGTGCGCGCCTTTCGGGCCACGGGCCGACTCTTCGCGCTGGTCCTACTGGCCACCGCCATTCTTGCCGCCCGCGGCCTCGACGTGCTCGACGTGCGCACCGGCGCGATCGGGACCGGGGCGCTCATGGCGGTCAGCGGCGGCGTGCTCGCGCTCGGCCTGACCGACGGGGTCGTCGGGCGCGAGCCGGAGCTCTCCGCAGCGCGCCTGTCGCAGTATCGGTTCGGCGACGGTCTCCTACTCTTGGCGACCGGCAGCCTTCTGCTCCTCAGTGCGCTGCTTCCCAGGGCGCGACGGTGGCTCACCCTGGCCGCGGCACTTGGCCCGATCGTCCTCACCGGAGTGCGCTCGGTGCCAACGCTGCCGGCGGGAGCCATCGTCGAGCCGCCGCTGGCGGCGCTCTTGCGGCGCGCGGGCACGGGGCGCGTCCTGGGCATCGCGGCAGGCGACGAGAACGCCATGGCCGCCGTCCCCGCGCCCGAGGGTTGGCCGGACTCGGGCCGTGGCGACCCAAGGCGAGCGACGCACGCGCTTCCGGCGTCGGTGGGTGCCGGCCTGGGCCTGGCCGAGCTGCACAGCGAGACGAGCCTCCCGCTCCGTCGCGTCGTTCGACGCGTCTTCGGCGAGCGCGTGCGTGCGCTCGACTATCCGTTCCAGGCCCACCCCGAGATCGGGCTCGGCTTGCTGCGCCACCTTGGGGTCACGCATCTCATTGCGCCTGTAAATGGCCAGATGCCGGTGCGGCCGCGCCCGCGGATGCGCGTTCAGCTCGGGGGCATCGGCCTCTTCGACCTGGGCACGCCGCGCCCGTTCGCTCGGTTCTACCCCGACCGCCTGTGCCGCTCCGTCTCCACGGAGGAGGAGGCACTGGCGGAGGTCGATCGCGACGGCGAAGCGCCCGATGTGCCCTTGGTGGTCGAGGCCGCGGGCTACGGCGGAGAGAGTGACGGGCTCGGTGGCCTTCCGGTCGCGGCCACGGCACGACGCGAGAGCGCCTCCGAGATCCAGGTCACCGTCGAGGCGCCGAGCGACGGTGTCCTGCTGGTGATGGAGGCCTTCGACCCGGGCTGGATGGCCGAGGTCGACGGTCAGCCGAGTCGGGTCATCCCGGCCGACGCGGCGTTTCTCGGTGTGGCGCTGACCGCGGGTGCGCACCAGGTCAGGCTGCGCTATACGCCGCCTGGATTTGCCCTCGGACTCGCCGGGTTGGCCGGGGGACTGCTCGCCGTGGGCGCCGCGCTCGTCGCAGCACGCAGGGCGCGGGAACCCTAGGCGAGCGCGGGAACCCTAGCCGAGCGCGCGCAGGGCGCGAACGACGCGGTCGACGTCGCGGTCAGCGAGGCTCGGATGCACCGGGAGCTGGACTGAGTGATGCACGAGCCACTCGGCGTTCGGGTAGTCCGCCCCGCCGACGTTGCGCATGACGTGGCGACCGACGTCGACTCCGTGCCTCAGCAACGCGCGCTTCAGCTCCTCGGGCGCGTCACACGTCACGACGAGGAAGTAGACCGCATGGCGATCGCCGGGACGCGAGAGCTGGGCTTGGACGCCGCGTGGCAGTGCGGCGACGAGCTGTGCTGCGATCTGCCGGCGCCGCGCCTGGGTCGCGTCGAGGCGCCGCAGCTGGGCCAGCGCGACGCGCGCCTGAACCCCGGACATGCGGGTATCGACGTGCGCGTTCACCGTTCCTGGGCGAACGAGGCGATCGTAGATCGCGGCGGGCCCCAGTCCGCCGGCCCGTTCGAGCCAGCGCAGGGCGGGCATGGCGACCGCGCCGAAGAGCGGTGGAGAGGTCACGCCGGCCAGGGCGCAGCCGACCGCGACGCGACGGGCGAGGCCCAGCGCGTTCGGCATCGGCAGGTCGGCGAGCTGGTCGCGCAGCTGCTGCGCGATGGCGGCGTCCGAGGTCGAGACCAGGCCACCGCCAAACGCGTTGACGGCCTTGGTCACGACGAAAGAGAACAGTGCGCCTCGCCCGACGCTCCCGCACCGACGACCCGAGCTCACGGCGTCGATGGCGTGCGCGCAGTCCTCCAACAGCACCAGCCCGCCACGCTGCGCGAGCGCCTCGAAGCCGTCCAGGTCCGCCGGAGCGCCGAAGAGGTGTGTGGCCAATACGGCGCGGGTGTCGGGTCGGAGTGCGCGCTCCGCGGCCGCGGGCTCCATGAGATGGCTCAGGCGATCGACGTCGACGAAGACTGGCTGGAGCCCCTGACGGAGGATCGCCTCGGGCACGCTCTCGTCGGTGTACGCCGGCATGAGGACGCTCGCTCCAGCCGGCAGGTCGAGCGCACCCACGAGCAGCCGCAGCCCGAGCCGCCCGGAACCCGTCGCGATGGCGTGCGTGACCCCGAGGTGGCGCGCGGCCGCGTCCTCGAACGCCGCGAGCGTCGCCTGCGCCTCGCCGGCGTCCGCGCGTGCGCCGCGAAGCAGGTCACGCCATTCGCCTCGGTAGAGATGAATCGTTCGACGAGGAACGGCCCGCGGGAACAGGGAGGTCGTCATGGCGCGGCCAAGGGTCGCGTGACGGGCTCAATCCAGTCAAGGATCACCTCGGGGGGCTGCGGATCGCCTGGGCCCGGAGGCTCGAGTCCGAAGCCCACGCGAAGCATCGAGGTCGCACCGGGCAGGGTGACGGCGAGCTCCACGACGTGGAAGCGCTCACTGAGGGTCGTGCGCAGCGGAGCGGAGCCCTCGGGCTTGAGGTGCAAGACAGCGTCGGTGGGCGCCGCGGCGTCGATGGCACGGTGACCTCCGGGGGGCATGGTCCCAGCGCGAAGACGCAGACCCGCGATCGCGTGGCCCTCGGGCGCGACCACGATGACCTCCGCGCCCGGCCGCACGCGCCGGCCCGAGCTGATGGTGAGCGGAGGCGGCGCCACGCGCCGAACGAAGGCGGCGTCGTCCCAGCCGAAATGCACGCGCGGCGGCGCAGTCGGTCGCCAGTCAGGGCGGCGCTCGAAGAGGCGGACCTGGACATCGTGACCGTCGCGGCGCCACCGCTCGTCGAAGCCCGCGCGGGCCACCGCCGCGAGCAGGGCGACCGAAGGACGATCCGAGAACTCGCGCCGGCCAAAGAGGTGCTGCGTGTGGTCAATGAGCCAGAGCCGCCTCACGAAGGCGCTCTGGAGCGCACGGTCCCAGGGCTCGAACAGGTCCGAGAGCACGCCGAGCCAACCTGGCTCGCGCGTCGTGGGCGTCGCCAACAGGTCGTTGATCGTGAGCGTGTCCCGGTCGGGCGCCTGCGCCAGGTAGTAGGCCACGGGATGCACGTAGTACCCGGCGGGTCCGACCGCCAGCGCGTCGCCGTCCCGGAGGTGGGCGCTCACGAGCGCTGTCGCCATGGCGACCTCGGGCTTGTCGCGCGAGAGCAGCTGCTGCAAGGACACCCACGCGCCGCCAATGAGGCCCAGCGTCGCGGCGAGCGTGGTGACCGCGCGGCGGACGCGAGAGCCGTGGCGCCACGCCTCGTCGAACGCGGCGCCACACCACAGCCAGACGACCGGAAAGAGGAACAGCCCGTAACGAATGCCGAAGTAGTAGCCGCCGTAGAGGCCTTTCAGGAACGTGCCGCGGTTGACCAGCTCGAAGCTGAGAAACCAGAGCACGGGGAGCACGAGGAGCGCGCGACGTGGCGCGTCGAGGGTGCGTCGAGGAAACGCCCAGAGCCCGACGAGGAGCCCGATCGGGGCCAGCCACGCCAGAGACGTCGGTGCACCCGCCGCGAGACGCAGGGCCTCGAGCAGGTCGGCCGGCAGGCTCGCGTCGGCGTGGTAGACGCCGGCAGCGCGCTGATACGCGGTCGAGTGTCCCCGAGACCAGAGGTAGCCCTGGACGAAGGCAGGGAGCCAGAGCAACACGCCCGAGCCGATCGCAAGGCCCGTGGCGAGGGCGCGCCGTCGAAGCGCAGGCGTACCGGAGACGCTCAGCACGAGCAGGGTCGTGATGATGAGATGTACGCCGTAATAGTGCGTCATCAAGAGCCCCATTGCGCTGAACAACAGCCCGATCCACGGGCGCCGGCGCGTCGGATCATCGAGCGCCGACACGGCCGAGAGCAGCGCGGTGACGGCGAAGAGCGCATTCAGCGTGTAGGGCGTGCAGTCTTGGGAGTACCACTGATGCACGGGCGCGATGGCCGCGAGGCCGGCGACGAGCAGGGTCGCAGCAGGCGCCAGACGCAGGCGGTGGGCGAGCAGGCCGACCAGCGGGATGAGGGCGGCTCCGGCCAGCATCGCGGGCAGGCGCCCGACCCACGGCGCGGTGCCGAGCCATGGCTTCAACAGGAACAGCAGGACATGGTAGAGCGGCGGATGTGTCTGCGCGAGCGCATTGACGTCCAAGAGGACGCCGTCGAGCGTCGCGTGACCAAAGCCGCTCATCGCGTAGGTGAACTCGTTCTGCTCGTAGGGCTCGGCGTCGAGGGCCAGCCCGCGGAGCAGCGCAGCAACCACGGTGATGAGGGCGAGGCCGATGCGGGTCGGGACCGGAATCAAGACGGGGACCGGTGCCCGAACGCTGAGCGGCGGAGACGCACGGGCCGAGCGCCAGGCGAGGACCGCGAGCGTCCACAACAGGAGCATCCCGCCACTGACGGGCGCGAGCCACGGAAGGAGGAAGCGCGGCGACTCGGTCACCGGACGGCCACCGGGCTCGACGACCGGGACGTTGGCGTCCACGAACGCGGCGGGCGTGTCGGGGAGCGTGACGTCGGGGCGCACCGTCGGGACGCCGTGGGCGCACGTGAGCTGCCCGTCGTGCACGTCTGGTCGATCGACGGTGCAACCGTAGTGCAGCGCCCGCGCAAAGGAGTCGCCGAAGTCCCAGCCGCGCCCGTTGGCGAGGCGCGGCACGAAGCGCACGGCCGGCGCGCCGGAGTCGAGGTCCTCACGGCTGAGGAGCGCCTCCACCGTCCGGCCGTCGGGCAGCACGACGGACGCCTCGACGTGGGGAGACGCCGACGCAAGCCACAGCGACGCGAGCGCGGAGAACGGGGTCACCGACAGATTATCCAGGGTGACCCGTGCGAGTCCAAGCGCGGCTCAACGCTTGCCGCGCTTGGACTTTCCGGTTCGGTTGGCGCGCGGGGCGGCGGCCGGACCGTCGCCCATAGGGGTCACCTTCTTGGCTGCTGCGCGTGAGGGCTTGCGCGGCGCAGCGGCCTCGGCGGGAGCGGGAGGTGCCGGGAGCGAGGCCGGGGTCTCGGGCGGTGCGGTGTTGGGCTCAGGATTGGGAGCCTCTGCAGCGGGGACCTCTGCAGCGGGGACCTCTGCAGCGGGGACCTCTGCAGCGGGGACCTCTGCAGCGGGAGCCACGACCTCGCCAGCGCCGGGGCGCGGAGGGGCTCTGCCGTCGTCGATCCAGTGCGGGCTGCGGCGGACCGGCGGGCGCGTCCGATGCGTCGCGAAGAGCGCGTGAGCCTGAGCCTCGGCCGCCTGCGCCTCCGCCGGACGACCGAGCTTGCGCAGGATGTCGGCCTTCTGTTCCAGGGCGCTGGCGCGTTCGACGTCGGCGCCGGCCTCGTCGAGCGTGTTCAGGCCGCGCTCGAGCTGCGCCAGACCCTCGGCGATGCCGGCCGGTTCGTTCATGAGCCAGCTCGTGCCGATGGTGACGTCCCCCAGCGCGACCTCGGCGAGGCCGAGCGCGCGCTTGCTCCCGATGTCCCGCGCGTGCTCGCACGCAAGCCGCGCCTGCCGAATGGCCGTCGTGTGCTCGCCACGCTGCATGGCCAGGTAGGCGAGGTTCGCCAGCACGTTCGCCAGCATGCGCCGATCGCCCGCGGTCGTCGCGATGGCCTGCGCCTCGCCGAGGTGCTCCGCCGCGACGGCCAAGGCGCCCGGCCCGACGGTGCCTGCGAACGCCTCGAGCAGCAGCGTCTCGCCCAGGTTCTGCCGTAGCATCGCGATCATGGGCCGATTGCCGACCTCGGTCGCGAGCTTGAGGCTCTCCTGCCACGCGTCGAGCGCCTGCGTGGCCTCGCCGCGCCCATAGCGAATCACGGCGAGGTTGTTCAACGTGCCTGCCAGACCGGCCCGATCGTCGACCTTACGGCGAATGGCCAGCGCGTCGAGCAGGTAGCGCTCAGCCGTGGCGTACTCCGCCCGCTCGAGGTGCACCGAGCCGATGTAGTGCAGCGTGAGCGCCAGCCCGCGCAGGTCCTTTAGCTGCATGCGCAGCGCGCGGCTCTTCTCGAAGGTCGCGAGCGCGCCAACCGCGTCGCCTCTCAGCCACGCCAGCTGCCCGAGGTCGTCGAGCACGCTGGCGACGCCACGCACGTCGTTGACCGCTCGGAAGAGGTGGAGGCTCTTGACGAAGTGCTCGTGCGCCTCGACGTACTGGCCCATGGAGCGCAGCACCTGGCCAAGCTTGTTCAACGCGACCGCTCCCTTGCTGCGACTGCGGAGCGTCCAGGCGAGCTTGAGCATGGCGCGGAAGCGGTCCAAGGCCCGATCGGTGCGCCCGACCGTCATCCAGAGCTTGCCGACGCCGAAGAGGGTGTTGACGCGTGTGGAGTAGTCGTCCTCGGCGAGGAGGCGCAGGGCGTCCTCGTAGTGCTCGATCGCGCGACCGTTGTCGTGAGCCTCGGCGCACGCGCGCGCGGCGCGCAGGTGACAGGTCGCGGCCCGGAGATCCTCACCGCCGCGCTCGAAGTGCCGCGCGATCGCACCGAGGTGCGAGTCGACGTACTGCTGGGGCTGGAGCTCGAGCCAATGCCCGATGACGCGGTGATAGCGGTGACGCAGCCGCGCCGGGCACTGGTCGTAGAGCAGCTCCTGGTCTCGCTCGGAGCGAAACTGGTAGCTCTGCTCGCCCGGCAGCGAGCGGTCGGCGATCTCGACGAGCATCTCGCGCTCGACGAACGTGTGGCACTGCGCGCGCAGGGTGACGATGGCCTCGTCTTTGCCCACGCCCTCGGCGCCGTAGACGGCGCGATCGGCCGAGAGGCGGCGCAGGGCGAGGAGCGCGCCAAAGTGAAAGCTCGGACCGATGACCGCGGCCTGCTGGAGCGTCGTACGCTCATCGGGGGACAGCGCTGCCAGGCGCGCGGCGGCGACGCCACGGAGGGTCTCCGGGATCTCAGCCGTGAGCAGCGCGGTCTCATCGACTGAGAAGCCGTTCTCGCCGCGATGGATGACGTCCGTCTCGTGAAGGAATCGCAGCACGGCGCGGATGGCGTAGGGGTTGCCAGCCGAGGTCGTAACCACGCGATCGACGAGCTCTGGCGGTACGTGCTGGACTCCGTTCAGGAGACGTCCCACGAGCTCCGCCGCGGCGCTACGCGGGAGCGGCTTGAGCGTGATGGCGCGGCGCGTCGACCACGAAGGGATGGCGGAGACCAGATCCGGGCGCCCGGCGACCAGGACGAAGAGGCGATGACCCACCGCGGCGTCGGCGAGCATATCGATGAGCGACAGGGTCGCGCTGCTGGCATGCTGCGCGCTCTCGAGCACCAGGACGATGGGGTGCGCGTCAGCGAGCGAGACGAGCCACCGGAGCAGGGCGTGCCCGGCGCGAGGAACGAGCGAGGAGGCGTCCTCGTCGCTGGTCGCAATGTAGGGGCTGCCCTCGATCTTGAGGCCAGTGAGAAACGCGATGAGGCAAGCGACCTCGCGGGCCTCGCCGGCGCGACTCTCGTTGGACGCGAAGCGACGCAGCACGTCCTGCAGGAGCCGCTCACCGACGACCCAGTCGTCCTCGGACGGCTGCGCCCCTAGCGCGTCGCGGACGAGGCGCTCCAAGACCCCATAGGGTCGTGAGGGCTCGTCGCGGCAGACGGCGCGCGCCCAACGCACCTCGGGTCGCTTCTTGGTCACCGCGTCACGCAGGCGCGCCAGGAGGGAGGCCGAGCCCAGGCCCAAGTCCGCCAACATGAGCAGCAGCTGCCCCTCGGCGCGCTCCACGACGCGATCGACCAGCGCGAGGGCCTCTTGGAGCTCACGCTCGCGCACGAAGCTGAGGCTCCCTCCGCTGGCAGCCTCGGGCGGATTCCACGGGAAGGTGGCGAGGTCCTCCGGATCGTCACGTCGGCTCGCCTCGGCGCGGCTCTCGAGCGCGCGCTCTTCAGCGAAATCGAAGTCGGCCCGGCTGGCCCGCACGCGCTCTCCGAGAGCGACTCCGGGCAGGATCGCGAGGCACTCCTCGCAGAACTCGAAGGCTGTGACGTTGACGTGCCCGCATTGTGTGCAGCGCATTGGAACCTCCCCCCACGCGGGGCGCGGAGAATACCCGGCAACCCCGCGAAGGCAAGGCGGATCGTCAGGTTGAACCGAGCGCCCCTTGACAACTTCGGCGGGCGCACTTTCTTTGCCCCTGCCTGGTGGCCGAGAGCCCCGGTAACACAATAAACCTATTTTGTTTCAGGAGGTTTGCCATGTTGGCTCACTTTGCTGGTTTCCCTGTCCGTCACATCGCTCGCGGCCCGGCGGAGCCGCTTCAGCGTCAGATCGACACTCTTTTCAACGAGTTGGGACTTGCGCCGGCCTTCGACCGCGAGCTTGGCCGCGCCGGTCGCGACGCGCGCTTCCCGGCGAACGTCTATGAGACCGAGAGCGCCTATCTGGTGACCGTCGAGGTCCCGGGCGTGAAGTCCGATGACCTGAGCCTGACGTTGGCGCTGGACAGCCTCACGTTCTCAGCCAAGCGCCAGATCGCCTCGCCCGAGTGCGCCCGGCCGCTGCACCAGGAGCGCCAGGGCTTGGAGCTCACGCGCACGTTCACGTTCGCGACGCCGGTCGACCCGGATCGGGCGACGTCCCGGCTGGAGGCCGGTGTGCTCACGGTCACGCTGCCCAAGGCCAGCGGCGCGCTGCCGCGCAAGATTGAGGTCACGGTGGCGTCCTGACGGCGTCCCGACAGCGCAGACGCCTAGAAGAACTGATAGCCCAGCGCGAGCGAGACGGTGGGCGTGATGAGCTTGTCGCGTAGAATCGACGAGAGCGTCGCGCTCGCCGTGCTCGCGTAGGCGTCGGCCTCTTTGGCGTAGGGCGTCTTGAAGGAACGCGAGATGGTGCTCTTCGCGCCAATCGACGCGCTCACGCCCACGGACGCACGGATCGTGAGGTGCTCCCAGAGCGCCCACGTCCAACCAATCTCGGCCGTGATGAGGTGGACGAGCGACTTCACGGTGAAGTCGTGACCCGGCCCGGCAAAGGGCTGAGGAGCCGCTTGACCGCTCGCTGCGGCGATGGTGTCCACCGACGTGCCGCCGGAGAGCGACAACAGGCCGTAGCCGGCCTCGAAGAAGAAACCCCGGTTGGCGAACGGACGCCAGCCGAGCTGAAGCCGCCACGCCACGGAGCTCGAGATCGTGCCCTTGACCATGTCCGCCGTGGCCTGATCGTAAGCACCGGCCTTCACCAGCACCCCATTGACCATGGAGACATACCCGGAGGGGAGCGTCCCGACGGTGGTCGTCAGGCGAACGCCGTACGGAAACTCCATCCAGAGTCGCCCCCCGACATCGAGCGGCGCGTCAGTGACGGCCTCTGCGCCAAAGTGCCAGCCCGCATCGAGCGCGGTCCGCGCGGTCGTCGTTACCGTCGGAGCCACCTGCGGCGGAGGAGTCGGGGACGCCGTCTTCGCGCGACTCGACGCGGGCCAGAGCCCCGCAAGCAGCACCACGGTCAACGCGAAAGTGGGGAGATGACGAGAACGTGAGGAGAGGCGCGTGACCATGGAGCTCCTTTTGGGCGGCGGACCTCCATGTCACGCCGTTCTCTCCATCTGTTGCGCCCCGACGGGGTTTCCGATCAGACGATTTTTGTTGACCTAGGTCGATTTCGGTGGGCCAGGAGCCTCTGTGATGGCCTCGCACGCCAAGAGCGCGTCCGGATCGAGCGACTGCGCCAGCTCGAGCAGCTCGGGCGGCAGATTCTCGAAGGTCACGGAGCCGTCCGGGTTGATCCGGACCGAGATTGGGGGCGGAGTCGCGACTTCGTCGGCCATCAGAATCCTCGCTCGCGCTTCTTGCGCTCGACGTCGGCCTGGCGCGCGGTCAGCTTCCCGCGGCACTCGGGGTAGCGAACGCACGCGTAGAAGGCGCCGAAGCTGCCCTGCGCGACCCGCAGCGGCGCTCCGCACTTCGGACACGCCAGGAGCGGATCGATCTCGACCTCGGACGCGGCGCCCTTCGTGCGCTTGGCCTCCTTGGGCACGAAGTCCAAGACGAGCGCCCCGGGCACGCGCTCAGCCTCGGACGGGGTCCGAGCGAAGTGCGCGAAGCCGGCCGCTACGAGCAGGTCCGCCAGCGGGCGACCCGCGGCGACCTCGGCGCGGTACGGGCTCTCGCCGTCGTCGACGATCTCGGCGCTGTTGACGGCCAGGTGCTCCACGCGCGCACCCGCCTCGGTGACCTCGTAGGCGAGGACCGGACCGCTCGCGACGATTCCGGTGACGCGACAGCGCAGCCCGTGACTCAGCCAGCGGCCGAAGTCGTCATGCAGCGCCTCGGCGTGCTCCGGGTAGATCCACGCGGCGTTCGGACCCTCGGGCACGATGGCGACGCGCTCGTGGGCCTCGGAGCCCCCGGCGGTCCCGGTCGGCACGAGGCGATAGCCGCGCGACTCCAGGTGCGAGCGAAACCGAGCTGCGACGAGCAGCGCCCGCGCCGCGACGTGAAAGACCAGGCGTCCGTCGTCGGCCATCGCGCGCTACTTGCCGCAGGTGTCGAAGTTCGGCGTCCCAGTCGGCGCTTTGGCGAAGGTGGCGGTCACGCCGACGAGCTGAAAGTCACCGCCCTGGTTGTGGATCGAGAACGTCCACGTCCCCGCGCTCACGCAGCTCCCCGACAGGCGCGTGCGGTAGGCGTTCTTGCCCGTCTTCTCGAGCGACGAGACGGTCATAGCGTCGTTCTTGAACTGCTTTCCGAAGAGTCCCTCGACGTAATAGACGACCGGCTCCGGGCCCGCCTTCCAGGCCACGCTCGCGTTCATGGTGCCGTAGCTCTTGAAGTCGAGCTGAATCTCCTTGGTGTCCGGAGGCGCGTCGACCTGGATCTGAAGGAGACCGGGCACGAAGCCGCCCCACGGGTCTCCGCCAAAGGCCCCGTGCGGGTAGTACGTGAGCGGGAGGCCACGCGAACCGACCGCCTTGGCGGGCACGACGCGCTTGCAGCCGATGATGCCGCGGCTGTTGAACGCCTTGTTCACGATGGCCACCTCGTCGTTCGACTTGAGCCGCTTGACCGCCTCCTGCGCGGTGAGCTGGGCGGCGAAGTTGAAGTCCGTCGTGTTCGAGAAGCCGTGGAGCGCTCCAAAGATGACGTCGTCTGCCTTCTCGGCGCCGAGCTTCTCCCGAATCTCCCACAGCGCCGCGGAGAAGATCTCGCTGTCGGCATGCACCTCGCCGGTCAGGTCGCCCGGGCACGCGCGCTTGGCCGTGAGGTCCCGCGAGAGGTTGCCGCCCGCTCCGCCGAGGGGCACGCCGCAGACGGTCGGGGCCTCGGTCGCGTTCAGCGCGTACTCGCCGACGATGGGGTTGTTACGCACGGTACACGAAAAATAGTCTGCGTACGCCTCATTCAACGCACCCGACAGGTTCGTCAGGCCGAAGTTGTCCGGAGCCAGCCCGGAGAGCCGGGTCGTACCGACCATCGCGTGGGTATACTCGTGGTAGATGACTCCGGCCTCGTAAGCGAAGTCCTTGCTGGTCGTTTGACCGAAGATGATCGCATCGCCGCCCAGCTTGAGGTCGATCGGAAAGCCAAAGTCCATGATCCCGTCCGGCGAATATGCGGCGTTGCCGATGGAGCTCCACTCGTCGCACAGCCCCTTGGGGTGGACCTGGAGGTTGACGACGGCCTTGAGCGGTCGATCGAGGTCGGTCAGGCCATGGCCGTCCTTGAAGTAGTCGTGGATGACCTGCATGTGGTGGTACATCATGACCTCCGCGAAGCGATCATCGGCAGCGGTCGGGCTGGTGGGAGGCACGATGTGGCGGTAGGTCCCGTCCTGACCCGGGAGCGCCGCGTGCTTTGGGGTGCACTGGGTCAGCGTGAGCGGCCCGGCCTGCACCGCCGTGCCGTTTTCGGCGTCGGGCCAGCAATTGACCACGTCCGCGTAGTCACCCACGAGGCTCTTCGGCTCGAGGCCCGCAGGCGCGGTGGTGCCCCAGGTCGTCAGGTGGAGGAGTTCGACCTCGGTGGGCGTGGGCGTCGAGATCGGGTTGTCAACGTAGACCAAGGCCAGCGGCTTCACGGACACGCCAACCTCAGGTGCGGTCACGTCGAGGCCGGGCGCATCGAGCCCTCCCCCGGAGGCGTCGCTCGACGCGGTGCTCGGACCTGAGTCCGTCCCGGTCGCGCTCGCGCCGCCATCGGTCGTGGCATCCGGTGAGGCGGTCAGGGCGCTGCCCTCGGTCGTCTCGGCGGCGCACGCCAGGAGTCCAACGCACGAGAGCCCAAGAAGGAGTGACTGGACGCGGCTCATCGCACGACCTCCGTGGGACCGTCGAAGGTCGCTGGGAGACACAGCAGGAGCTTGGCGGTAGCGAAGTCGACGTAGCAGTAGTCCGCCGCGACGAGCGGCAGACGCATCACGGGCACGCGATAGGTCAACGTCCCGTGGGCCAGCCCCATCGCCAGGACCCGCTTGACGACGACCCCGGTGGCCGTCTTGCCGGTGGCGACCTCCGCGGCGCGTCGAGCGGCTGCGACGCCGACATCGCGCGACGGCGCTGGGACCTCGAGGCGCTCCCAGTCCGAAGAGACCTGCGTCACGCGGCCCGCAGGAGACAGGGTTACGGCGAGGGAGCGGTCGGCGATGGTGACGCCGCGTGCTTGAAGCTCGAAGTGGACGACCGTCGCGCCACGCGCGGTCGAGACGCGCGCGGTGCCGAGCGCGCCGACCTCGATGCCGCCGAGCAGCTCACCGTGAGCGACGACGAACGCCGTCGCGCGCTCCTCCGCGGTCCGTCCAAGCACCGGCACGTCCAGGCCGAGCAGCGCCGCGGGGACCCGACGGACGGGGTGCCACAGGACCCGAGCCTCGGGCCCGAATCGTTCGGTGGCTGCGCGTGCGGCCTCGAGCTCGGAGACCGGAATCGACGCCTGCGCGTGCGCCACGGGAATCAGGCGCAGGACCAGAAGGGAGGGGAGCAAAAGCCGCAAGAGCGAGAACCGCATCAGCCACCTCGAACCAACGATGAGCATCACGACCGGTTGCAGAGAGCACGGCTCGGAGCGGAGCCCCGAAGCCGGCGCACGATACGCGGACGCGCCCTGCGGTTCAACGGTTTTCGGTCGCGGGGGCCGGCCACGGGCTCTGCGGGTAGAGGACCTCCCACAGGGTCAACCCGCGCGCCGGCGCCGTCTGACCCGCCGCGGCGCGATCGCGTGCGGCGAGCGCCTCGCCGAGCCAGTCCGGAGGATGGCGGCGTCGGCCCACCTCGAACAGCGACCCGGCGATGATGCGCACCATGTGCTGCAAGAACGCATTGCCGACGACGACGAGGACAATCTCGCCCTGCCCGCTGGCCTCGATGCGGAGCTGCGAGAGTCGGCGAATCGTCGTGTGCGCCTCGCAGCCGGCCGCGCGAAACGTCTGGAAGTCGTGCTCGCCGAGGAGCGCAGGCGCCGCGGCGCGCATGGCCTCGAGGTCGAGGGCCCAGGGCGCGTGCCAGCTCGTGCGGGCTCGGAGCGGGGACCGCGCGCGGCGGTTCCAGTACGTGTAGCGGTATTCCTTGCCGATGGCGCTTCGGCGGACATCGAAGTCGGCGTGGCTCTCGACCGCGGCGGTGACGGCGAGATCGGCCGGCAGCAGCGAGTTCAGGCCCCGCTCGAAGGCAACCAGTGGTAGGTCACGGTCGGTCGTCACCATGACCGGCAGGCCGCGCGCATGGACGCCGGCGTCGAGGCGGCTCGAGGCCCGCAGCCGCGCCGGTGGCTCACCGAGGAGCTGATCGAGCGCGGCCTCGAGACAGGCCTGGACCGTGCGCTGACCGTCCTGGCGCTGCCAACCGGCGAAGTCGGTGCCGTCGAACTCCAGGCTCAACAAGATGTGACGAGACATGGTCGGGCCGCCTGCGACGGACGCCTCAGAACTCGAAGGCGAGTCCGAAGAGGCCCGTGATCGCGCCCAGGTTGAACGAGCCACCGGAGCCGAAGTCGCTGATGTCGGCGTAGAGGAACTCGGCGAAGATGTAGGAGTTGTTGACCCCGACCTCGACGTCGAAGGTGCGCGCCATGCTGGGGGAGAGGACATCGAGCAGGATCTTGAGCCCGGCAGCGACATGGTAGCCCCACGTGTCGCCGCGGCCTTCGAAGTCCTCGCCGGTCTTGGGATCCTTGTAGTGGGCGATGTCGCCGACCCCGTCAGTGATCCACCATACGACGTAGTCAAAACCGACCTTGACGTACGGAACCAGCGGCACGTCCCACTTCGTCGCGAACAGGTCCATGTGATAGACCAGTGACACCGAGAACGGCACGAAGCGAAACTTGGTCTCGTCGGTGCTCGCGGTGCTCGTGCCCGCGACCAGCCCGTCGCCGGTAATCGACGCGATGCCCATCTCGAAGCCCACGGCGAGCGAGCCGCCCTTCTGGAAGAACTGATAGTCGTATTCGAGCTTCGCGATGAACATCGAGGAGCCGCCGAACACGCTGTCGTAGGGTGTATTGGAGGCGCCCTTGGCGTACAGCGAGGGCTTGTAGGGACCGAACTTGATCTCGATCTGGTGGTTCCGCGGAGACTCCTTCTCCTGGTTGTAGAGCTGCGCGGACGCAAGCGAAGGCACCGTCAACACGGCGAGAAGGGCCCAGCGAACGAGGCGGCGTGACGGGCTCATGCGGTCCTTCTGGCGCGACGGCGCGCCACGGCGCGAAGTGCGAGCGTCAGGCCCGCCAGGCTGGTGCCGAGCAACAGCGGCGCGCCGAGGAGCAACACTGCGGACAGGACGACCGGCCAGAGCAAGGTGCGTGCGAGCGGTCGCAGCCACGGGTGGTCGGTCACGATGCGCGCGGCCTCGGGTCCGACGCGGTAGTACAGCGACACGAGCGCACGGCCGCCTGCGTCGGCGCGCAGCACGCGGTCTCGCAAGGTGCGCAGGCGCTGGACCTCGCCAGCCATGGGAGAGCCAAAAGCCGCGGTAGCGACGAAACACCAGGTGAAGCCGCCCTTCTCCTGACCACCCGCGCCTTTGTAGGCCTCCCAGAAGTTGTCGACGGCGATGGGCGTTCCGGTGACGAGCTCGTTGGGATCGCACAGCTCCGACTCGTTGCCGGCCTGATCGATGGCCGTGACGCCCACGTAGTAGACAGTCCCGTTCGCGAGGCCAGTGAGCTGATAGGGGTTGGCCGTCACCCCGGTGCTGCCGCTCGCGCCCGAGGACTCCAAGGTGGCGAACGTAAAGGGTGCGGTGCCGCGATAGACGCCGAAGGTCTTGACCTTCTCCGTCGAGTCGTTCGGGTCGGTGTAGGCGACCTTGAGGTTGCCCTCGCCCGGCTGGAGCGAGTCGATGACCGGAAGCTCCGGCGCGTCGTAGTCGAGCTCGAAGAGGACCTTGTCCTCCTTGTCGGCGTTGGCCGCCGCGACCCCGGTCCACTTGAAGTAGAAGCGCACGTACGATGACTTGCTGGTGTCGCAGGCGGAGCCCAGCAGGTACTTCATCGGGATCTCGTACTCGCGGCCGTTGAGCGTGAGCCCGAGGAGCGTGGCCTCATAGGCGAGCGTGCAGTCGTCGGTGGACTTGTCCGGCATCGTCGTCGGGCAGTTGGGCCCGGCGGCGACGCCCAACTTGTAGAGTTCGGGGTTGGTGAGCCCGGTGACGTTCACCGTGATGCGCAGCTTCCACGCCGAGGCGGCGTCCTCCTTGCCGGGCGCTCCGCCCTTGGCGTCGGCGCCGGTCGCGTCGAGGGCCGCGACATCCGAACCCGCGTCGGTCGCGGCTACCGTGTCTGCGAGCACGCCGGCGTCGGTCGAGCCCGCGTCCGCCGTTGGAGTCGACGCCGACGCACTGCACGCGGAGGCGCTCGCGAGCCCGAGGTACTTCTCGCACGCGCGCTTGCCGATCGCGTACTCCTTGGTCGTCACGAAGCGCACGTCCTCGGTCGTACTGCCGTTGAACGCACGGGCCTGGGTCACCGTGATGAACTGCGCACCAGCGAGACCGGGCAGGAGCACGAGCGAGGCGAGGATGGGAAGAAGCCGAAGCATGGACCGGTCTACCAAAGCAACCCTCGTGCCAATCATTTGCCCGACAGGCGCTGGCATCCGTGCTCCACCTCGCGCCAAGCGCACGCGACGGGCGTGCCATGCTGGCGCTTCCGGGAGGCGCGCGGTTGACAACTTGTCAAAGGCACGTCGACCCGATCAGCGCGAGTGTAGTCAGCAACGGCCACGGGTCAACTTTCCGGTTGTCGCGTGATAGGGTCGCGCCCGCGCCGGCTCCGGAACCCGGGCGCGCATGGAAGGACGCCAATGTTGGACCTGACTCGACGCATGCGCCGACTGCGGCGCACGGAATCGCTTCGCCGACTCGTGCGCGAGACGCACCTCCGGCGCGAGGATCTCATCTGGCCCATGTTCATCGTCGAGGGCGAGGGCGTGCGGCAGGACATCGCTTCGCTGCGCGGTCAGAGCCGCGTCTCCGCGGACATCGCCGCCGAGGACGCCGCGCGCGCCTTCGACGACGGCGTCCCGGCCGTCATCCTGTTCGGTATTCCGGAGCACAAGGACGCCATCGGCTCCGAGGCGTGGGCCGAGGACGGCACGGTGCAGCGGGCCATCGCGAGCATCAAGCGGCGCGTGCGGGACATGGTCGTCATCACGGACGTGTGCCTGTGCGAGTACACCGATCACGGCCACTGCGGCGTGCTCGAGCCGACATCGCTCGAGGTGCAGAACGACCCGACGCTCGAGCTGTTGGCGCGCGAGGCCCTCAGCCACGCCGAGGCAGGCGCAGACATGGTTGCTCCGTCGGACATGATGGA
>SXOX01000088.1 GCA_005776585.1 Pseudomonadota bacterium
GCGAGTAGAACCAGAAAAAGTGCTGGAAGAGCACCGGATCGCCGCCCTTGGCGGGATCGAAAATGCCGATGCCGAGCAGGCGCTCAATGGTCGCCAGCATGAGCGTGATAGCCAAGACGGGCGTGGCGAGCACCTGGATGAGCGACGTGGCGTAGATGGCCCAGATGAAGAGCGGCAGGCGCTTCCAGGTCAGCCCCGGGGCGCGCATCTTGTGCACCGTCACGATGAAGTTGAGGCCCGTGAGAATGGACGAGAACCCGAGGATGAAGACGCCGAGAAGTGCGGCGGTGATGCCCGCGCCCCAGTCGGAGGGCTTGATGCTGTACGGGGTGTAGAACGTCCAGCCCGTGTCCATGGAGCCCGCGAGGATGGCCGTGAGCAGGAACAGCGCGCCGATGATGTAGATGTGGAAGCTGGCCAGGTTCAGCCGCGGAAATGCGACGTCCTTGGCCCCGAGCATGAGCGGCAGCAGGAAGTTACCGAGCGCGGCGGGGACCGACGGGATGATGAAGACGAAGACCATCACCGCGCCGTGCAGCGTGAAGAGTTTGTTGAACGTGTCTCCCGTGAAGAGATCGCCCTCGGGCGTGAGGAGCTCGGTACGGACGAGCAGCGCAAGGACGCCGCCGACCATGAAGAAGCTCAGCACGGAGACGAGGTACATGAGCCCGATCCGCTTGTGATCGAGCGTGAGGAGCCACGAGAGGATGCCCTTCGGCGCGAGATAGCTCTCGTGCGCGTGGTCGCCGTGCTCTCCGGCTCCCGGGGCGTGATGGTCTGCGGTGGTGGTCGTGCTCATGCGTCGTTCACTTCCCGATCGACTTCAGGTACTCGATGATGGCGGTGATCTGCTCGGTCTTGATCTTGCCCTTGAAGCTCGGCATCTTGGGCTGATATCCCTTGACGATGACACTCATTGGGTTCTCGATCGAGTCCCGGATATAGTTGTCATCGACCTTGATCTCAGTGCCGTCGGCACACTGCTCCATCGTGCCGTACTTGCCGTTGAGGGCGGGACCCGTGTTGGCCGAGCCGTCGAGGCTGTGGCACTGGCCGCAACCGAACCGATTGAAGTAGATCTTGCCCTTCTCCGACAGCGGCATCTTGGCGAACGCGTCGCCCATGCCCTCGGTGGCGACCCACTTCTGATAGTCCTCCTGGCTCACGACCCGAACGCGCGTGATCATGCGCGAGTGGTCCTTGCCGCAGTACTCGGTGCAGAAGACGTTGAACACGCCCGTCTCCGGGGCCTCGAACCACACCACCGAGTACCGCTTCGGGATGACGTCCTTCTTGATGCGAAACTCCGGCACGAAGAAGCTGTGGAGCACGTCCTCGGAGGTCATCGTGAGCTTGACGGCCTTGCCGACCGGAACGACGAGCTCATTGGCGCCCGAGAAGCCCTCCCGCGGATAGTCGAACTGCCACGTCCACTGGCGCGCTGTCACGCGCACATCCAGCGTGTCGTCGGGCGGCACCCCCATCTTCATCCACACCTTGAAGCCCCAGTAGAACATCACGAGTAGCAGGATCGTGGGCAGGATGCTCCAGGCGAGCTCAAGCTTGGTGCTGTGGTGAATCGGGCTCGTGCGCTGGTCCTCCGACTGCCGGCGGTACTTCCAGGCGAAGTAGACCGTCACACCGACGATGCCCACAAAAAACAGGACGCAGAGCCAGAGGATGAACGAGTAGATGTCGTCCACCTCGTGCGCGACGGTCGAGGCCGCGCGTGGCATCCAGGTCGACCTGGACTCGATGTCGGCGAGAACGCCGCCTAGAGAAGAACCAGTCATCATGCCAACAGCTCCACGGTCTGAGCCAGGTGCGCCCGCTGGCGCGCCCGATCTCGGCGCCACAGGATTCCGACGAAACCGGCGAGGAAAACCGCCGTACAGATGCCGCCCAGGCGCATGATGCCAAAGGCCCAGGGCCCGTACGCGCCACGCAAGGCGTCGTAGTGAAAACACGAGAAGATGAGCTTGTCGAAGGTCGAGCCGACCTTGCCCTCACCGGCCTCCATGAGCGCGAACTTGACGCTCTGGACCGGGTACTTGACGCCGAACAGGTACTGCATGACACGGCCGTCGGGCGAGAGGAAGTGAATGACTGCGGGGTGGGCCCACTCCATGGCCTGCCGGTCGTAGCGGTAGGTGAAGCCGACCGTCTCGGCGAGCTTGGCGATGGTCTCCGTGTCACCGACGAGGAAGGTCCAGTCGACGTCGCCCTTGTCGAGCGCCTCCAGGTAGCTGCGGCGCTTCTCGGCGGCGAGCTCGGGCGTCTCGCGCCCGTCGATGCTCACGGTGACGACGCGATACTGCTCTCCAGGCGACCACTCGAGCCCACGCAACGCCGCCACGGTGCCGTTGAGCACCTCGGTGCACAGCATGCGGCACTGGTAGTAGTTGAGCGTGAGCAGGACCGGCCGCTTGCCGTCGAAGAAGTCCGCGAGCCGCACGCGCTTGCCGTCGTGATCGGAGAACGTGAGGCCCAGATCGAGCTGAGCGCCGCGCTGGTCGTGCACGGTGATGCCGCGCAGCGCCTCGGGCTCTTGCTCCTCGGCCGCGAACGCGGGGAGAGCGAGCAGGAGCGACGCTCCCACGATCATGGCCAGGCGCAGGCTCACTTCGCGGGGGCCTTCCCAGCACCCTCGGGCGGGGGCTCGCACGGCTTGACCGAGTCGGGCTGCGCGACGTAGTGACGCATGGCGACGTCGATGGGCATGGACCACGTCTTCTTCTCGGCGTCGTAGCCGTAGCTCGTGAGCCGCTTCTGCTCCTTCTGCCGCTGCCCCGCGAGCTGCGTGCCGAGCCGCTCCGTCTTGCGCGACCGCTCGCCCTGCGTCTCGAGGTCGAGGAAGTTGCGCAGCCCGATGGCCGAGGCGACGACCACAATCACGAGCAGCGCGACGATGACCGTGATGCGCCGGACGTCGACCGTATCGGGCTCGACGCCGATGTTCGGGGCGGGGGCGTGGTGTTGTTCGTGCTGGCTCATGGCGTGGAGTTCTCCAAGTGACCGTTCGTGCTCACGCGTTCTGGAAGGCGGCGGACTCGGCCAGACGCGGATCGCGCGCCGGGACCAGGGTCGAGCGGCCGAGCATCATGCCGAAGGCCGCCAGGAAGAGGCCGCCGACGCCCACGAACGTGAGCCCGTCGAGCAGATGCAGGTGAAAGCCGTGTCCGGCGTGGTGGCGCATCGCCTCGCTGTTGATGTTGGGCATGACCTGCCAGTGCAGGTCGACGTAGTGCATCAGCATGATCCAGAGCCCGCCGCCGAGCAGGCCAAACCGGTGCCGCTTCACGTGCCGCGACATGAGGAAGAAGAACGGCACGAAGAAGTGACCCGCGACCAGGAACGTGCTCACGGGCTGCCACGTCGCCGTCTGGCGGAGGCGATAGAAGATGGTCTCCTCGGGCATGTCGCCATACCAGATGAGGAAGTACTGGCTGAACGAGATGTAGGTCCAGAACACGCAGAAGGCGAACAGCAGCTTCCCAGCGTCGTGCTGGTGCTCCTCGGTGAGGAAGCGGCCGAAGTGACCGGCCTGCCGCATGAGGACCGTGATGACCGACAGGAAGGCGAAGAAGCCGACGACGCAGCCGGCGAAGAAGTACACGCCGTACATGGTCGAAAACCAGTGCGGGTCGAGGCTCATGATCCAGTCGAAGGCGGCGAAGGTGGTCGTAAGCGCAAACAGCGCGATGCCCACGAACGACAGGCCGTTGAGCCGCCGCGTAATGGTGCGATCGCCCGTCTGGTCTTGCGCGACGCTGCCGCGGTAGAACATGAGCGCCAGACCGATCCAGACCGCGAAGTAAATGGCCGCGCGGATGAAGAAGAACTTCTCGTTCAGGTACGGCGCCTTGGCGAGCAGGATGGGATCATTGGCCACGACGTCGTGGTCGAGCCAGTGGTGATAGAGGTCGTGCATGCCCAGGATGACCGGGATGAACAGCACCAGGAACAGAGGGAGCGTGGCCGCCACGTTCTCGAACACGCGGCGGAGCGCGATGCTCCAGCCGGCGCGCGTCGCGTACTGGACGAGCGTGAAGAACAGGCCGCCGAGCGCGATGGAGAGCCAGTAGAGGTAGGCGACGAGGTAGCTGTGCCAGAGCTGCTGGCGCGTCTCGGCGGCGCCCATGCCGGTGGCGAGCGCGGCGCCGAGTGCGCCGAGGCCCACGAGGCCGCCGATGATGGGCAGCTTCGCAAAGAGGCTCGAGGCCGGAAGTCGGGGGATGGAACCCGCGTCGATGGTGTGCGCGTGGTGGCTCACTTCGCTCCTCCGCCCAGCGAGGCCTTCACCTCGGCCGGGATCTGCTCTTCGGGGGCGACCCCCGCAAACTGAAGGGCCCGCACGTACGCGGCGATGGCCCAGCGGTCGTTCGGTGGGACCTGCGCGGCGTACGACGGCATCTGCTTGCTGCCGACGACCATCTGGTTGACGATCTGCCCGAGCGTATAACTCCGTGGCTTCTGATCCAGCAGGTTGGGCACGACGAGCCCGCCGCGCTGCGCGACCATGCCATCACCCAGTGCCGCACCGCCATGGCAGGGCGTGCAGAAGATCTGGTAGCGCGCCTGGCCACGGTTGAGGAAATCGGCCGAGAGCGAGAGCCCAGTGGGCAGCGCGTCGGTGAACTTGCCGTCGACCTTGCCCTGGCGCAGGTGCTCGTGCGTGACGTCGTCAGCCGCGACCGTGCCATGGGCGTAGGTGCCCACGACCTGCGGCCGCATGGCGCGCCGATCCTTGAAGAAGTCGTTCTCCTCCTGGAGCTCGTACCGATCCTGAAAGTCCATGTTGGGGTTCAGGTGAATCGGCGGCTCTTCGGAGAGCGTGCCGCGGCAGGCGGTGACCGCCAGCCCGATGGTGAGGAGCGCGAGTCGCATCTCAGGCCTCGACCCTTTCCACGGCCACGGCCCCGCAGGCGCGGAGCAGCTCGGCCGTCTGCTCGGGGTGGTACTTGGGATCGGTCGCCTCAATCGAGATGAAGAACCGATCGTCGGAAGCGCGCTCGAAGCGCTTGGACTGGAAGAGCGGGTGGTTGTGCCGCGGCAGACGGTTGAAGTGCAGCATGCCGAAGACGGCGCCAAGCGCCGCAAAGAGGACGCCGACCTCGAAGGTGACGGGCACGAAGGCCTGCCACGAGAAGTAGGGCTTTCCGGCGTAGATGATGGGGTAGGCCTCGACGCTGACCCACCACTGCAACAGCATGGCGAGCGAGGAGCCCGTGAGGCCCATCACCAGGATGACCCAGGGCAGGTGGCTGCGCTTGAGGCCCATCGCCTGGTCGAGTCCGTGCACCGGGAACGGCGTGTGCGCGTCCCAGACGGTGTAGCCCGCGTCGCGGACCTTCTCGCAGGCGTGATAGACGCCGGAGGTCGTAGTGAACTCGGCCAGGAGTCCGAAGTCTTTCATGGTGGCTGTACTCACGGCTTGCTCCCGTCGTCTCAGTGCGCCACGGCGGTGGAGGGTGCTGCGGGCGCGTGCTCCGCGTCCGCGTGGTGATGCGGGTTGGCCTCGGGCAGGACGGTCTTGACCTCCGCGATGGCGATCATGGGCAGATACCGCACGAACAGGCACATCATCGTAAAGAAGAGGCCGAAGCTGCCGAGGAAGCTGGCGACGTCCCAGCGCGTTGGCGAGTAGTAAAACCAGTTGGACGGCAGGAAGTCGCGGTGGAGCGACGTGACCGTGATGACGAACCGCTCGAACCACATGCCGATGTTCACGAAGATACTGACCACGAACAGCGTTGGGATGTGCGTGCGCGCCTTCTTGAACCAGAAGACCTGCGGGCTGACCACGTTGCAGGTGATCATCGTCCAGTAGGCCCACGCGTAGGGGCCAAAGGCGCGATTGATGAACGCAAACGACTCGTAGGGGTTGCCCGAGTACCACGCGATGAAGAACTCCATCGCGTAGGCATAGCCGACCATGGAGCCCGTGAGCAGGATGATCTTCGACATGTTGTCGAAGTGCTTGAGCGTCATCATGTGCTCGAGCTGGAACGCCTTGCGCGCGAGGACCATGAGCGTGACGACCATGGCGAAGCCCGAGAAGATCGCGCCCGCGACGAAGTAGGGCGGGAAGATGGTCGTGTGCCAGCCGGGCAGCTGCGACACGGCGAAGTCGAAGGAGACGATGGAGTGCACCGAGAGCACGAGCGGCGTCGAAATGGCCGCCAGGATGAGGTAGGCGACCTCATAGTGCTGCCAGTGGCGGTTGGAGCCGCGCCAGCCGAGCGCGAAGATGCCGTAGCCGATCTGCTTGAGCTTGGTCTTGGCGCGATCGCGCATGGTGGCCAGGTCCGGGATGAGGCCGACGTACCAGAAGAGGATGGAGACGCTGCCGTAGATGGAGACGGCGAAGACGTCCCACAGCAGCGGGGACCGGAAGTTGGGCCACGCGCCCATCTGGTTTGGCACCGGGAAGACCCACTGGAGCAGCCAGATACGACCGACGTGGATGGTCGGAAACGAGAGCGCGCACATGACGGCGAAAATCGTCATGGCCTCGGCGAAACGGTTGATGGAGGTGCGCCACTTCTGCCGGAAGAGGAACAAGATCGCCGAGATCAGTGTGCCTGCGTGGCCGATGCCGACCCAGAAGACGAAGTTGACGATGGCCCAGCCCCAACCGACGGGGTTGTTGAGTCCCCAGACGCCCGTGCCGTTGTAGACCAGGTAGCCAATCGAGATGCCGAATAGGCCGAGCAGCATGAGCGCGGTGCCGAAAAGGACCCACCAGCCGAAGGGCATGGGCTTCTCCGCGGGGCCGCAGACGTCGTTGGTCACCGACTGGAAGGACGGGTTGCCGAGGATGAGCGGGTGGCGGCCCTCGACCGGGTCGAACTGGTCGGGGTAGCGCGCGTAGTCGACGTCGTCGAAGTCCGCAGGGTTGATGGTGTTCTTGAGCGTCGCCATGCTTACACCAGCGCCGGGTTCGGGTTGCGGAGCTTGGCCAGATACGTGGTGCGCGGGCGCACGTTCAGCTCCCGTAGCAGCGCGTAGTCGCGCGGGATGGCCTTCTGCTTGCTGACCGCGCTCGCAGGGTCGGCGACGTTGCCGAACACGATGGCGCCCGTCGGGCAGGTCTGCTCACACGCGGTCTTGATCTTGCCGTCGGAGACGAGCGAGTGACCGTCGCGCTTGGCCTCGATCTTGGCCTCGTTGATGCGCTGGACACAATAGGTGCACTTCTCGACGACGCCACGGAAACGCACGGTGACGTCCGGGTTCTTCTGCATCTTCCAGAGCGGCGAGGTCGTCAGGTTCTCCTTCTGATAGTTGAAGAAGTTGAACCGGCGCACCTTGTACGGACAGTTGTTGGCGCAGTACCGGGTGCCGATGCAGCGGTTGTAGGCCATGTCGTTGAGGCCCTCGGGGCTGTGCGCGGTGGCGCCGACGGGGCAGACGTTCTCGCAGGGCGCCATCTCACACTGCTGGCACGGCAGCGGCTGAACGACGGCCTGCGGGTCGTTCTGGTCGCCCGTGAAGTAGCGATCGAGCCGAATCCAGTGCATCTCGCGGCCGTTGAGCACGCGCTCCTTGCCGACGACCGCGATGTTGTTCTCCGACTGGCACGCGATGGTGCACGCGTTGCAGCCGGTGCACGAGTTGAGGTCAATCGACATGCCCCACTGATGGCCATCCGTGGGATTCGGCGGATCCCACAGGTGGAACATGTGGTCTTCTTTGAGCATCTCGACCTTCTCGACGAACTCGGGGGTCTGTCGATAGGCCTCGACGGTGGCCTCGCGGACGATGGGCCGCGTCTTGCCCGTGAAGGGCTCGATCATGGTCCCATGCTCTTGGGTGCTGGCCAGCGCGTAGGTGCGACCGGTGTCGGCGAGCGACGCGCCCGAGGCGCTCCACAGGCTGGCGGTCGTGCGCAGCGTGTAGGTGTCGAAGCCCGCGCCCTCCAGGATGTGGCCGCCCTGCCGGCGCCCATAGCCGAGCGGAAGGACCGCGACGTTGTCGGCCGTGCCCGGGAGCCGCCAGATCGGCAGCTCGAGCTTGCGACCGCCGAGCGTGAGCGTGACGAGCGCGCCGTCCTTGAGGCCGAGCCCATCCGCGGTCGAAGGCGAGAGGTACGCGGCGTTGTCCCACGTGAGCTTGGACATGGGGTCCGGCAGCTCTTGGAGCCACGCGTTGTTGGCAAAGCGCCCGTCGCAGCTCGACGCGTCGACGATGAACGCGACGTCGAGCGCGCCCGAGGACGGCACCGTGGGATCGGGCGCGGCGGCCATGGCCTTCTCGAGGCCGCCCCAGTCGAAGGTGTTTTCGGCGGGCTTGACCTTGCGAAACGCCGCCTGACCGTCGTGCACGGCGCGACGCCACGCGTTCTGATCGGCCGCGCCGCCCAGGATCGTGGCCTGAACCAGCGCGTGGCCCGTGGCCTGCTCCGCCGGGAGGCCGAGCGTGAGCGCCAGGACCTCGAGCTCCGACAGCGTGTCGAACAGCGGCGCGATCAGCGGCTGCTGGATGCTGACGGTGCCGTCGGACGCCTGCAGATCGCCCCACGCCTCGAGGAAGTGGCTCGAGGGCAGGTGCCACGTGGCGAGCGACGAGGTCTCGTCCACGGATCGGCTCGTGTGGATCGTGAGCGGCAGCCGCTTGAGGGCGTTGGCCAGGTCCAGATCGGCCGGCGCGTCATAGGCGGGGTTGCCCCCCAGCATGACGAGCGACTGGAGCTGACCGGCCGCGAGGGCCTTGCCGAGCTCCTCGACCGTGCCGATCCCCGGCGCCGAAGGCTCGGGCGTGACGAAGGCCACCTTGCCGAGGGCGCCCAGCGCGTCGTTGACCAGCAGCGCGAGGCCGTGCACCCAGGCGGGCTGGCGCTCGCCGACGACGATGACGCTCTTGCCGGGCGCTGCCTGCAGGTCCGCGGCCACGGCGTCGATCCACTTGCGGAACTTGTCCGTGTAGACAATACCGGCGCCCCGCGACTGGCGGTTCTCGATGGCCGCGCGGACGCCCGGCGGGGCCTTGGTGCCGAGCAGCTTGGCGGCGAGGCCACGCAGCAGCTCGCCCGTGTGCGAGCTCGGGACGCGCAGCCGGTTGTCGGCGAAAGCGCCGGTGACGGAGAAGGTCGTCTCGACCGCGTACAGGCGATTCATGGCGCCCTGCTCGGCGCCCGCGCGACGGCGGTTGACGAACAAGCGCGCGTTGCGAACGCTGTCCCCGTCGGTGAGCATGAAGTCCGAGTCGAGCGCCACGACGACGTCGGCCTTCTCGAGGTCGTACCACGCGCGCCCGTTGCGCACGCCGGCGAGCGCGAGGCCGTCGCGGCCGTTGCGGCCGTCGGTCGGGTCCCAGCGAAACACGCGGGCCTCGGGGTAGCTCTTCTTGAACTCCCCGACGAGCCGATGCAGCGTGGGCGACGGCCGCGCGTCGATCAGCAGCCCGAGGCCAGCGCCCTTGCCGCGCTGAGGCGCAAACGCGGCCGCGATGGCGGCCTTGGCCTCGGCCCAGGTGGCCGTGGCGCCCTTGAACGTCGGGGTGCGCGAGCGATCCTGGTCGTAGAGGTCGAGCACCGACGCCTGCGCCCAGCTGTGCGCGCCGCCGAGGCTCATCGGGTGGTCGGCGTTGCCCTCGACCTTGGTCGGGCGGCCATCCTGGCTCTCCACGTGCAGCCCGAGCACCGCCGGACCGATGTTCATCGCCGTGCGAAAGAACCGGGGCTTGCCGGGGATGAGGTCCTCGGGCCGCGTGGTGTACGGCAGGATCTTCTCGACGGGCTTGCGGATGCAGCCCTCGAGCGACAGCGTGCCGGCGACGGCGCCGGTCGCGCCGAGGATGCTGAGGAACTTGCGGCGCTCGAGCGGTCCGATCTCGAGGTCCGTCGGGCCTTCCGTACGCTGATTGGCGAGCTGCGCGCGCTCGAGCGGCGTGCGATCGTAGTCCGCGAGGCTGCGCCATTGCTCAGGCGTATTCGAGGAGGGTGTGGTCGTTTCGTTCGTCACGGGTGCTGTCGTCCCTTCAGATGGTCCCTGCGTCGTCGGCCGCGTGTGCGGCGTATGGCGGGCGGTTGGTGCTTGGGTCTACCGGTGACATCCAGAACAGTGGAGCGGCGGATGGAGCTCGGTCACCGGACGCTTGCGCTCCGGGTCCCGCGCGGGGTCGTAGTTGGCCGTGTCCTTGTCCCAGGCCATGTTGGTGACCTGCGACGGCGGACGCAGGCTCGGCACCGGGTCGCGATGGCAGTCCAGGCACCAACTCATCGACAGAGGAGCGTGCAGCGAGACGACCGCCATCTGATCGACGCGACCGTGACAGGTGGCGCAGCCGACGCCGGCGGCGACGTGGACGCTGTGATCGAAGTAGGCGTAGTCCGGAAGCTGGTGGATGCGGATCCAGGGCACCGGCTGGTCGGTCGCCATGGCCTCCCGCAGCGGTGCGAGGCGCGGGCTCTCCTTGAGCACGTTCGCGTGGCAGTTCATGCACGTGGCCGTGGGCGGGATCGCCGCGCGGGAGGCATGCTCGACCGTGTTGTGGCAGTAGCGGCAGTCCAGTCCGAGATCGCCGACGTGCAGCTTGTGGCTGTACGGGATGGGCTGCGTGGGCGCGTAGCCCACGTCGGTGAACCAGGGCGAGCCCCAGTACCAGAAGGCAGCGACGACCGTCCCGAGGGCGAGAGGCGCAACCGCCCCGCCGATCAACGGGATGTAGTTCGTCCACTTTGGAAAGATCTGGGCCACGTTAGGTCCTTGTGCCTGCTCGCGGGGGAGCCCCGTTCAATCCCTGGCCCGGTCGGAGACGCCAACGGTGGTACCGTTGGTGCTTCTGGAACCTTGCGTGGACGGGGAGGCCGGAATCCCAAGTCGCCACGCTTGTGCTCGAGGGGTGCCACGCATCCTCACGAGCTCGCGTACATAGTGAACCACTGCCCACAGGTCACGCGCCGAAAGGCGGTCGTGCCATGCCGGCATCGGCGTTCCACCGATGCCTGCCGCGACGGCCCGGAAGAAGTCCTCCGGCGTTTTGGCGGCGCGGACCTTATCACCGAGAAAGTCGGGGGGCAACACTTTGCCGAAGGCCGTTTCGACCGGCGCCGACGCCCCGAGATCGGCGCGCTGAGGGACCTTTTTCAGGGGCGTTTCGCCCGACTCGACGACGGCCTGTTGGACCATGACGTTGAGCGCGTCGGCCGACGCGTACCCGGGATGGCAGGCCCAGCACTGCGCGACGCCGTGGTAGACGCGGTAACCGCGGGTGATGGCGGCCTCACGACCCGGCGCGTCGGTGCCGTGGGTCCACGGGTCGGCTGGCATCGCGACCGGTGGATCGGGGCGCAGCTCGCGCCAACGCGACGAGAACGTCTTGACGTAGTGGGCAACGGCCATCACCTCTTCGTCGCTCGTGCCCGCAATTGGCGCCATCTGCGTCCCGTCGAAGCCAAAGCGGATGGAGCGGGCGAGGTCCTCATCGGTCGGAAGCCCGACGCCGCTCGCCGGCGGTGACAGGAACTTGTAGCGGCCGAGCGTGAGATCGCGCGGCGGGACGGCAGCCGTGCGCGCGGTCGTCGTGCCCTTACCATCAGGGCCGTGGCAGCCGGCGCAGAGGCGCACGTAGACGCGACGGCCCTGGTTCAGGGTCTCTGGCGCGATGCTCACGCCGCCGAGCGTCTGCGGCTCCTTGAAGTCCTCGCCTTTGCAGCCGGCAATGAGGACGAGCGCGGTGAATAGTCGTGCTCCTGTGCTCATCGGCGTGGCTCCGTCTCCAGACGACGCAGCGCGTCCAGGACCTGCGTGATTCCCTCGGTCGTCGGCTCTGCGAAGAAGCGCGCGTTGCCGGCGGCGTCGACGACGATGAGCTTGCCGGAGTGCGTGACGTCGACGTCGACGTCATTCATAGCCACTTTGGCGCGCTTGTCACCGATGGCAGAGAGGAAGCCCTCGACCACGACGCGACGAATCACGGCGTAGTCACCCGTGAGGAAGCTCCAGCGCGCCGGATCGGCGTGGAGCCGGAGCGCGACCTGCTGGAGGCGCGCCACGTCGTCGTTCTCGGGGTCTACGGTGAGCGACACGAGGCGCCCGCGACGGTGCTCGGCCAACAGCCGCGACTGGAGAGCGCCCTGCGCCTTGAGCAGCCCCGGACAGATCGTGCGGCAGCTCGTGAAGAACGTCACGCCGACCCACGGCACGCCACGCAGATCCGCCAAGGTGACCGGCTTTCCCGCCTGGTCGACGAGCGCGAAGTCCGGGATGGCGGCCAGGACGGGCAATTCGGGCACGGGCTCAGGCGCCGGAGCGCGACGGCAGCCCGCGAGACCCAGCAGCACGACGAGGAGCGCGAGGTGCCTCATGGCCCGCCCTCCCACGGCTCGGAGACGACGCGGGAGGCGCGGTGGAAGGCTTCGTCCAGGCCGTCGTCGCTCAGCTCGTAGAGTCCGCGGAGGCGGCCCTTGCCGTCGACAAGGACGAGCCCCAGCGGGATGACGTCCGCGTTCGGAGGCGGCGCCTCGTGACCGAGGGCGAGCGACACCGCGCGGGCGAAGGCGACGACCTCCGCGGTGGAGCCGCATACGCGCACCAGCACTGACGGCGCGCTCGGCGGAGGCGAGACGTCGCAGGGCTCGACAAGGAGGACCCGGATCGTGCGCGTCGCGGCGATGCCATCGGCGAGCTTGCCGCCGAGCGTGAGCGCCGCCCAGCGCGGAGCGAGGTTGCCGTTGACGGTATTGGCGATGGCGACCACGTGGACCTGACCAGCGAGCGTGGCGGGCGTGACCGGGCCCGAGCGGCCGGTGAAGCGGAAGCTGGGAACGGCCGCGAGCACCGGGGGCGAGGGCGGCACGTTGCGCAGCACGGGACGGAGCAGCGTGATCGTCGCTATCCCCGCGATGCCGGCGACGAGCCACGGGTTCCGCCACTTGGGGACGGCTCGACCGGGCGCGCCGCTCTCCGGTGAGGTCACGCAATCCTCCGGCTCGGGCGCAGAGCCGTGCGTGTCGCGACCAGGAGCGCGAGCACGGCGAAGGCCAAGAGTGCCGAGAAGCTCACGAGTGGCGAGGGGCCCGTGGAGGCGAGGCCGCCGGCGAAGGCGTGGCGCACCGCGGCGACTGCGTAGGTCATGGGGTTGGCCGCCATGATCGCGCCGAGCACGCCGCCGGTGACCGGAAACATGGCGCCCGAGAGCACCCAGAGCGGGATGAGCACGACGCTCATGACGGCGTGGTAGGCCTGCGTCGAGGGCAGGCGCCACGCCATGGCAAAGCCGACGGCGACGAGGCCGATCGCGGTGAGCAGCAGCGCGGCGACCAGCATGGGGAGCTGAACTCCGGCGAGCGAGAAGCCGGCGAGCGGCGCGACGGCGACGAGCAGCACCATCTGGACGAGCGCGATGCACGTGACGCCCAACACCTTGCCGAGCACGAGGGCGAAGCGCGGCGCGGGGGCGACGATGACGCCTTGGAGGAAGCCCTGCTGGCGGTCCTCGATGACCGACATCGTGCCGAAGATGGCCGTAAACAGCAGCGTCATGACGACGACGCCCGGAAAGAAGAAGGTGCTGTAGTCGAGGCCGCTGGCGCCGGGGACCACGAAGCGATCGCGCAGGCCGGCACCGAGGATGGCCCAGAGCAAGAGCGGCTGGAGGACGAGGCCAGTCCACCGGGAGCGCTCGCGGCGGAGTCGATAGAGCTCGCGCAGCACGAGGGCGGACACGGTGCCCCAGGTGGCGCCTCCGGACGGGGCGCGGCCTGGCGCGGCGGACGGCGTGACAGACCGGTTCATGCGGCGAGGCTCGACCCGGTGAGCTTGACGAAGACGTCAGCCAGGCTGGGGCGACGCACGCTGATGGCCCGCAGCAGGCCGGCCGGGAGCGCCTCGGCCAGGCGCGGCACGAGGCGGTGGCCGGCCTCGGACTCAAGCACCAGCTGATCGGCGCTGCGACGGCCGCTCAGACCCAACGTCTGCGCGAGGATGGACTGGACTTCGTCGAGCCGGTCGGACTCGAGGATCACGAGATCGCCCGAGACGCGCCGCTTGAGGGCGTCGGGCGTGTCCTCGGCGACCTTCTTGCCGCCGTCGATGACGACGATGCGGTCGCAGAGCTCGGCCTCCTCGGGGCGGTGCGTGGCGACGAGCACGGTGAGGCCATCACGTGCGCGGCTCTGAACCAGGAACTCCCACAGACGGCGGAAGGCGGACTCGTCGAGGCCCGCGCTGGGCTCATCGAGCAAGAGGATACTCGGGCGGGCGAGCAAGGCGCGAGCGAGGTCGACCCGACGGCGCAGGCCGCCGGAGAGCTCGGCGACGAGGGAGGCCATGCGGTCGGCGACGCCGAGCGCGGCGGTGAGCTCGGCGATTCGCGCGGCACCCTCGGTCGAGGACAGGCCGCGAATCAACGCGCAGAGGCCGAGGTTCTCGGCGACCGACAGCTTGGGATCCAGGCTGGGGCTCTGAAACACGACGCCGATGGCCGCTCGGACGCGCACGTCGGTCGGCGAGGCGCCGTGGACGAGGCCGTCGAAGGTGACTCGGCCCGCGGTGATGGGCAGCAGACCGGCGATGAGCGCCAGCGCCGTGGACTTGCCGGAGCCGTTGGGGCCAAGCAGCGCGACCCAGGCGCCGCTCGGGACCTCGAGCGCGAAGTCCTCCAGCGCCACGAGGTCGCCAAAGCGCTGACCGAGGCCCGAGACGACGAGCATGGGGCCGGCATCACTCACGCGCGCCGTCAGCCTCAGCCGACGAGCCCGACGAGGCGATCGACGAGCAGGCCCACGGCCAGCGCGGGCAGATAGGCGAGTGAGGCCAAGAAGACGCGACGGGCCCAGCGCGGCGCCGGCAGCGTGTTGAAGCCGTGAAGGTGGAAGCCGACGAATGCAAGGCTGGCGCCGAGCGCGACGACGCCATAGGCCACGCCCGCGACGCCGAGCGGCACGAGCGCGAGCGCGAGCGGCACGAGCACCGTGGCGTAGACGAGGGCCTCCCACTGCGCGGCGCGGTCTCCGCGCACGACCGGGGCGACCTGAATGCCCGCGGCGGCGTAGTCGCGCTTGCGGTAGATGGCGATGGCCAGAAAGTGCGGGAGCTGCCAGACGAGGAGGATGCCGAAGAGCACGAGGCCCGTGGCGTCGAGCCGATCCGTGGCGGCTGCATAGCCCATCAGCGGTGGCGCCGCACCCGGGAACGCGCCGATGACGAGGGCCCAGACGGTGCGCTGCTTGAGCGGGGTGTAGACCAGGACGTAGCTTGCGAGCGCGCCAAAGCCGAGCCAGGCGGTGAGCGCGTTGCAGGCGAGGGCCAAGACGGCGGTGCCGCCCAGGCCCGTGATGAGGCCGAAGGCGATGGCCGTGCTCATGCGCATGCGACCGGTGGGGAGCGGCCGGTTCTTGGTGCGGGCCATGAGCCCGTCTACGTCCCGCTCCAGGACCATGTTGAGCGCATTGGCAGACGCAACGACAAGGCCGGTGCCGAGCAGGAGCCCGAGCGTGGGAAGTACACCGATGGCGCCCGGAGCCACCCACAGCCCGATGGCCGCCATCATCACCGACAGCAGCAGGATGCTGGGCTTGCCGAGCGCCAGAAGATCCGCGAGCGCGCCGGGCTGGGTGCGCGGGCTCTCGCTCATGGTCGGGCCTCCGTGGAGGCCGTGGCGACCGCGGCGCGCTTGCCGAGCTCCTTGCAATGGTAGTCGACCGAGCGGTAGCAAAAAGCGCACGTGGCGCGCTGCTGTTTGGTGGAGGTGAAGCCCTTGTCCTTGCACTGCTGCTTGCCGAAGGTGGCCGCGGTCGTGTCCGACGGATGCGCGCTGCAATAGGCGCTGCGGTCGGCGGCCTGGAGGCAGGTCATCATCATGCGCGGCACCGACATGTCGCAGAGGCCCGACATGGCCTCGCAGCCCTTCCACCAACCCAAGACAGCGTCGATGCAACCTTCCGGCGTCAGCGCGCGGCCCTGGTCGCGAATGGTGTCGAGGTCCCGCATGAGCACGCGCTCGGAGCGCGCGTATTGCGAGTAGAGGAAGATGCCGATGGCGACCGAGCCGACGCCAAGCCCGCCGACGACCCACTTCCACGTCGCATCGGACGACCCGGAGGGTGCGGAGGGCTGAACGCTGGCAGGTTGGTCGGACATGGCTCTACCGCGCGGGGCGTGGTCGCAGAAGCGCGACGGGGGGACCCGAAACGCGCGCGGAGACTAGGCGTTGTTCACGGGAAGATCAAGGCTTTCGTTGGTCCCCATCGTGGTTGCGCTCTACTTCGTCTTCTTGGCGGCCGTGATGTAGAAGACGCCGAGGCACATCTCGTCTCCCGTGCCCTCGCCCCACTGGATGAGCTTGGGCGTGGTGGGCTTGCCGTCGACCCAAGGCTGCGCCTCGGCCGAGTTGTCCCAGACGCACTCGATACCCAGGCGATCCCCGGTCGCAAACGGTCGCGGCACCTTGAACGGGTACGACCGCTGCCACCCGAAGTCCCAGCGCGGGATGTCGAGCAGGCACTCCTCGGTGCCGTCCTTGCGCTTGATGAAGGCGCGCGCCTTCACGCCGTGGACATGCATGTGCAGGCTCGCGGTGTGGAGCTCGAATTGGGCCCAATCGCCGCCGTAGAGGTACGGCAGCCACTGCGTCACATCGCTCGTGAAGCTGTGCATGACGGCCTTCTCGCCTGCGGGGATGTCCATGCCGTTGCCCGACAGCCAGTCCGGGTTGGCGAACGGGAGCGTGAAGCCCTCGCGGTCGACCGCGTCGTCGACTTTGAGCGAGATGGACGAGCGATCCGTCTGCGCCACGCCGCTGGCGGCGAGCGTGTTGTAGTGGACCTGGATGACGACCTTGGAGCCCGGCTCGATCCGCACGCCAGTGCCGGCGGGCAGGTCAGAGCCCGCGCTTCCGGGGGCCCATGCGCCAATCCAGGCGACCTGGGCCTGATCGATCCCGCTGACGGCGCCGCCATCGGCGACCGCGCCGCCGAAGCACGTGTAGCCGGGACCCGCCTCGTTGGCGTCCATCGCCTCGAACGACTTGACGAGGTTAGGTGGAACAAGGAACGCGATCACGTGGTGGACGATAGTGCCGTTGCCCGGCTTGACGCCGAACCCGGTGATGTAGCGGGTCTTGCTCTGGTGGACGGCCTGCGGCCACTCGACCAGGAAGCAACGGTAATCGTCGGGCGACTTGAGCGGGGCATAGTCCACGGGCATCTCGAGGGTGGCATCGACGCGCGAGAGGCCGGGCACCTTGACCTTGGGGAGCACGTCGGGCGGATCGTTGACGCCACCCTCGGGCGCGCCCGCGTCGGCCCAGGCGGCGAGCGTCACGATCTGGTCGGCGGTGAGCGTCTCCTCGTAGGCGTAGTCGGCGCACGAGGGGCCCGCGAGCCAGGGCGGCATGCGCTTTGCGTGCGTCTCGAGCTTGATGAGGTCCTTGAGGGGGGCGACCTGCGCGTAGGTCTGGAGCGGCAGATCGCCCTTGATGCCGCCCGGCGTGTGGCAGCGCGTACAGGTCGACTCGAGGATGGGCTTGACGTTGCGCGTATAGCTCGGCGGGCCCGGCGGCTGGGGCGGGCCCGGATCGGCGCTCGCGGCGTCGGTCGCCGCGGCGACCTCGCTGCTGGTGGCGACCTCGCCGTTGGCGGCCGAGCTGGTCGCCGCGTCGCTACCGGACGGGCTGGGAGTCACCGAGCCTTGGGTGGCGCCCTGGCACGCGACCACACACGAGAGAGACGACACGAGTAGCCACGTCCGCATCCGCTGCCTCCACCACTGAGTCTGCTGCCAATTGAATCTGCCGCCATTGGCGCGCGGAAGGGACCGCGCTTCGGGAGGCCAAGGGTAGCGAACGCGCGCGTTGGCGCAAGCACGAACTGGCGTCGGTGAGCAGATGCCTGCAACGATCGCGCATGCTACGGTTCGCGCGTGGCGGCACCGAAGAACACCGCGGCACGAAGCGCTTCCGCCGGCAAGCGCGACGAGTACCTCTGGGACCCCGTCCGCGAGGCCGTCCGCAGTGGCACGATCGCGCCGGCCTACCTGTTGTTCGGCCCCGAGGAGCTGCTGAAGCGCGAGGCGCTCGCCGTCGTCATCGAGGCCGCGCTGGCCGGCGGACCGCGCGAGCTGAACGAAACGCGCCTGATGTGGAAGGAGACCAACGCGGCGGCCGTGGTGGACCTGCTCTCGACGTTCCCGATGTTCGGCGAGCGCCGCGTCGTGGTGGTCAAGGGCCTCGACGCCGCCAAGTCCGAGCAGCTCGAGCCGCTCATCGCCTATCTCGAGCGCCCGTCGCCGCGCGCGACGCTCGTGCTGGAGGCCACGGCCGTGGACCTGCGCACGAAGCTCGCCGGTGCGTTCAAGAAGCTCGGCACGCTGGTCAAGTTCGCGCCGCTCTACGCCAATCAGCTGCCGGGCTTCGTCGGGCGGCGGATGCGGGAGCGCGGGGCGACCATCGACGGCCAGGCCGCGGATCTGCTGGCCGAGACCATCGGCGCGGACCTGGCGGCGCTCGATGAGGCCATGGAGCGCCTCATCCTGTACGTGAGCGAGCCGGGCAGCGGGCGCGCGCCGCACGTGCGCATCGCGGACGTCGAGACGGTGGTCGCCAAGACCCGCGTGCATACGATCTTCGAGCTGGCGGACGCGCTGGGCCACCGCAACGCCAAGGGTGCGCTCGGCATCCTCCGCGGGATGCTCGACAACCGCGAGCAGCCGATCGCCATCGCCGCGATGGTCGCGCGGCACTTTCGCCGGCTCTGGCAGGCCTCGGATCTCGCGCGGCAAGGCCACGCGCAAGACGAGATCGGCCGCGAGCTCGGGATGCACCAGTTCTTCCTGGGCGACTTCCTGCGGCAGGCCAAGCTCTTCAGCGACGCCGACTTCGCCCGGCTCTTGGATCGCATGTATCAGGTCGACCGCTCGCTCAAGTCGAGTAGCGTCGAGCCGGACCTGCACCTCGTCTCGCTCGTGCTGGAGGTCTGCGGCGCCGGGCGCTAGGAACGCGCAGGGACCGTGTGGCGTGGGCCGCCGCCACGCCGTCGCTCGAGGATGGCCTCGACCGCGCGACCGGGGGCGATCCAGTCGCGCCAGAGTCTCTCGTGCGGGATGCGGATGCGCGCCGACGGGTTCGGGTACGCGCTCGGCGTCGGATCGACGGGGTAGAGTTCGACGCGCCCTCCGGTAATCGCTTCGAGCGCATCGGCGACGCCCTCGGCCCATTGTAGCGGTGGCGGCGTGGGCAGCCGAGCCCAGGTGAAGTTGTTGCGCCAGACGCGCGGCGTATTGCGCAGCCAGATCGCCGACCGGCCCTCGCCCGCGGCGACGAAGCGGCGGCAGTTCTCCTCTTTGTCGTCGACGAGCACACGCGCGGCGTCGACGGCGGGCTTGCCTCCGACGGTCGGCATGCCAGGGAACTTGTGCGCAAGCCAGCGCCCATTGGGGTCGGGCACGAGCAGCGGGTCCCGCTGCAGCGCCGTCAGGTAGTCGGGCCGCGTGAAGACGTTCGAGAGCGAGGCGCTCTCCTGCCCCGGTACGAGGCCAATCAGCCGACCGAGCTCGGGCACATGCTCGCAGATGCGATCGATGCGGTAGCCGTAGCCCGACGTCCACAGCATGAGCGCATCGCGCTGGCCCTCGGCGAGGCCCTGCAGCAGCCACAGCAGGGGCCGGCGCACGAAGATGTACTCCACGTGCTCGAGCACGAGCATGGGCTGACGCAGCACGGGAGAGGCCCAGTCCCAGAGCGTCTCGTCCAGGTCGAACACGAGCGTCGACGGCGAGAGGCCGCCCCGTGCGAGGGCGCGGCCGCGGTCGCGGAGCCGGTGCTCCAGCGGGGAAGGCTCCGGCGATGAGGGGGAATGGCGAAGCATGCTGGGTGGGTCTCCGCGTGGTGGTGGGGTCCGTCGGGGAGGTGACGGACGAGAGCCTCGAAGGTAGCCGTGGGGCGCGTGAGAGTCAATGTGGACGGCCAGGTCGGCCGCGCCTCCGCGAGGCAACACGGCCGCCCGCCGAGCCGACGGGCAGACCG
Organism: Pseudomonadota bacterium; assembly: GCA_005776585.1. Lineage (GTDB taxonomy): Bacteria > Myxococcota_A > UBA9042 > SXOX01. Next base: position 19,966 of record SXOX01000088.1, read on the forward strand.
GCGACACGATCGTCACGGGCGCGCTCGGCTCCGTCGACGTTGCAAGGCTGAACAGATCGAGCCCAACCTGCCCCGGGGCAGGCTCACGGCACGCGGGCGCTGTCATGGCCGCCGGTACAAGCGCGAGCACGGGCGTGGGCTGCAGCCGCTCGGCGAGGCTCTCGATGTCGCGCTTGGGAAGCCCGGCAGCGGCGGCGAGCGCGTCCAGGTGGTTACGCTCGTCGAGATGCGGCGCGAGGACGCTCAGCCCCGAGAGGTGAATCCGTCCGCTCTGGACGGCACCGAGCACCACGGAATGAAGGATAACACGCCGTCTTCACGGCGCTTTTTCGACTCCGCGGGGCCAATATGGACTTCTTGCCCGACGAACTACCTCCAAGGCGTCACAGAGCCACAGAACGTCCCACGACCACCTCGCGCGGCCTCCGAAGCCGGCCAACGGCCTTCACGGGGCGTTGCATCACTCGAAATCTCGTCAAGCCGCTTCGATTTATCAATTATGTAAATGTTTAGCACTTCGCCCTGCCGGCCCTCCGCCGCTCAGGACGCCTCTCCGTCACCTGGCGGCCCGAGCCCCCGCCGGAGGCACCCGGCTCCACCCGTGCGACCGCCACGAAACGGAGCCGCCTCAGACCCTCGGCCAATACGGGCCGGCGCGCGTCAGCGTCGTGTCCGATGCGTTCAGCGGACCTGGTTGCGACCGGCATCCTTGGCGGCATAGAGCTGGACGTCGGCCTGGGCGAGGAGCGCGTTGAGCGTCAGTCCGCGGTCGAACGTGGCGACCCCGGCGGAGACCGTCACCGGTCGACCGTCGGGCGTCGCGACCGCGGCGGCGATGTGGTGGCGCAGGCGGTCGGCGAGCGAGAGCGCGCCCTCGTGGCCGGTGTCCGGCAAAAGCACGAGCAGCTCCTCGCCGCCCCAGCGCACGACGAGGTCCGTACCGCGCGCGGCACCCGCGGCGACCTGGGCCACCGTCCGCAGCACGTCGTCGCCCGCCAGATGACCGAAGGCGTCGTTGACCCGCTTGAAGTGATCGATGTCGAGCAGCGCGATCGAGAGCGCGTTGCCATGCCGCGTGGCCTGGGCGACGGCCCGCCGCAGGGCGTCCTCGCCGGCGCGGCGGTTGGCGAGCCCCGTCAGCACGTCCGTCGTCGCGAGGCGCTCGCGCTCGGCGGCCAGGTCGACCTCCGCCGTGACGTCGGTGAGCATGTCGATACGCCCGGCGCCGCTCGGCAGCCGAAGCGTGCGGCTGCTCCAGCGCACGACGCGCCGCGTTGGGAACGCGAGCTCGAGATCGGTGGACTGAACGCCGATACGCGGTGGCTCGCGCGACAGCATCGCATCGACCGCGGTCGGGCGCGTCGTCCGGCCGCGCAGCTCGCGGAGGAGCTGGAAGCGCGTCATGGTCAGCAGCCGGGCCGCGGGAAGGTCCAGCAACCGCTCTGCGCTCTGATTGACATAACCCAGACGGTCGTCGCCCTCGCTGAACAGGACGCCTGCATCGATGGCGTCGAGGACGGCGGCGAGATCGAGCCCCGCGGCGCGCGGGAGCTCGGGGCGCGAGGTGGGGAAGCGGTCAGAGCGGTCGGCGAGTGCGAGCTGCATGGGCGTCTCCGGTGCGCTGCGAGGTCCTGCGCGGGCCTCTGCCATTGAGTTGCCACGCCCCGTGCGAATCGCCGGAGATTTTTCAGGGGACCAACCTTCAGGGGACCACGAGGCGGACGAGGGCGAGGCCGAGGGCACACGCCAGCAGGCAGCCGAGGAGGGTCGCGGCGACGTAGCCAAAGGCCAGGCCGTAGGCGCGCGACTCGAGCGCCTGCACGGTCTCCCAGCAGAACGCCGAGTAGGTCGTGAAGCCGCCCATGAGGCCCGTCGTGAGCACGAGCTTGGACGTCGGGGAGAGCCAGCCCGGTCGCAGCGCCAGCTCCACGACGACGGCCATGAGCAGCGAGCCAATCAGGTTGACGAGCAGCGTGCCCCACGGGAATGCCGTACCGAGGCGCGCGATGGCCCACTGGCCAATCAGAAAGCGGGCCGCGGTGCCGAGGGCGCCGCCGCACGAGACGAGGAGCAAGGTGCGCATCGCGAGTCGGGACGTTAGCACCGCCCGGCGTGCACATCGACCCCGCGTGGCGCTATGATGCGCGACCCGGAGGCCCGCCATGCGTACTCGACATCACCTCAGCTTCGCGCTCGCCCTGACCCTCGGTTGCAGCGCGAGCAATCCCGCGACGACGCCGAGCCCGACCGCGGACGCGGCCGCAGAGGTTCTGACCACAAACGACGGCGGAGCGGACCTCACCGCTTCGCCGGCAGACCTCGGCCCCACGAGCGACCCTGGTGTAGCGGCCGATCACGGCGCCGAGACGACGGTCGCACCCTCGCTCCTCGACAGTGACCCGCCCGCCCACGCGCCGTGGACGACCGCCTGCGACGTCACGCCGCCCGACAAGGCGAGCTTCCCAGCGGACGCAAAGCACTTCTCGCTGGCGATCTTCCACTTCAACATCCAATACGTCGCAGGCGGCCTCGACGACTACTTCGGGCAGACGGTCAGCGCCGAGGCGATGGAGGACGCCATCGTCATCGAGAGCTTCGAGCCGCTCGTCGCGCTCTACGAGAAGCACCCGACCTGGGGCGCGAGCTTCGAGATGCAGGGCTACATGCTGGAGGTCATGGCCGAGCGCCACCCGAAGGTGCTCCGGCGCTTCGCCGCGCTCGTCAAGCGCGGTCAGGTCGATCTGATGACGTATCACTGGTCCGACCAGCTCGTCGTCGCGCACCCGCGGCAGGACATGCAGTGGAGCTGGCAGCAGAATGCGCGCACCGTCGAGGCGTTGTGTATTCCGCGCGTGCCTGTCTACTTTCTTCAGGAGGGCCAGTTCGGACCCGGCGTACAAACCTTTGCCAAGGACATGGAGGACGGCGTCGTGATGCTACCGCGCGGGCTCGCCGGCTACTGGCACGGCGCACGGACGCCGGCGCTCCTCTACGACAACGACGGCCTGCTCGCGCTCACGACCGACGGAATGACGGCTGACGGCCTGACGGTGGAGTGGAGCTTCGTCGACGATGGCGAGCTGCTCGCCACGCACAAGGCCAACCCGTACCTCTTCGATGTCTTCAAGTACGACGCGACCTACCTGAAGACCGAGTACGAGGACAAGCTCACGGCCTTGGAGGCCAAGGGGGTCTCGATGGCGCCCGTGAGCCACTACCTCGCCATCCTGCGCGAGCGGGTCAAAGCCAAAACGCTCACGCCGGCGCCGCTCGTGCCGCCCGTGCTGGACGGCACGTGGCACCCCGATGACAGCGGCAACATGGCGCTGTGGATGGGCGGCAAGGGTCAGTCACCCGGCGACGAGCGCGACAACGCCGTGCTCACCCAATGCGTCCGCGCGCGGCAGACGCTCACGGCGGCGGAGGTGCTCGTGCGCAAGCTCGAGGCGCAAGGACACGCCTCCGCCAAGCGCGCACGCAGCTGGCACGACTGGGCCGTGCGCGAGCTGTTGCTGGCCGAGGTGAGCGACGCGACGGGCTGGCGGCCGGTCAAGACGGAGGTCGTCTACGGCCTCACGCACGGCAAGAACGCGCTCGACACCGGGCTCGCGCTGGGCAAGGCGCTCCTCGGGGTGCTGGGGCAGAGCCTGCCTGCCACGGTCGATCCGAGCACGCAGGCGATCGCGGCCGGTGGCGTGTCCACCAGCGCAGGGAGCCCGCTGCCGGATGCACCGCCTGGGCTTGGCACCGTACAGGTCGTGAGCGACCGGCCCTCGACGACGGCCTGGACCAACCACGGCGACTGGGTCGAGCTGGCGGTCACCTTCCCCGCCACCGACAAGACCGCCGTCGGTCCCGAGAGCCCGCCGCCCGTGCGGGTGAGCGTGCCGCTGACGACGGACAACATCATCTATTCTCCCGGGGTCGGCGAGTCCTCGGTCAAGTCGTACTCGCGCTCTGCGACCCAGGCGGCCAAGGACCAGAAGACCAAGAAGTCGCTCGTCATCGGCATGCCGCTGTGCAACGGGCTGCTGGGCATCGGTCCGAAGTGGACGCTCGTGCTCGATCAGCGCACGGTGCATCTGGCGGCGCGCATCACGGCGACCGACGTGAGCTTCGTCGACGAGACGCTGCCCCCGAACGAGAGCGCGACCTGGCGCCTGCGCTTCTACCCGAAGGCGGCCAGTGAGGTCCTCGGGGCCGCCAATCGGCTGAACGTAAGCCCGCCCATCACCTTCGAGTAGCCGATTTCACTTGCGACGCCGCCGAGCGTCTGCTCGCGCATGAACGGAGGAACCATGAGACCGACCCTGCTGCTAACGCTGTCTGCCCTGTGTACCGTCGCCTGTGCCACGACCAAGCCCGAGGAGCCACCGCCGCGGCCGCGTGAGCCGCCCGGGTGCACGTCGCTCAAGTTCGACCTGGAGACCGGCACGCTCAACGGCCTCACGCCGCGCGCGAGCCAAGCCGAGGTCAAGGCCCAGCTCCCGTGCTCCACGGGCGACACGGAGGACGGCTCGCCGTTCAACTACGGCGGCGGGGTCTTCTTCTTGAAGAACGACTTCTACTTCTACACGGGCCGGGACTTCATCGAGGTGCGCACAAAGTTCACGGGCACGCTCTCCACGCCCCTGCTCGGCGCGAGCCCGTCCGATCAGGAGGCCACGTTCGGCAAGCCCAAGTGGACGGAGAAGCTGCCGTCGATGTTGTTCTTCGATCGTCCGTGGGGTTGCCTGCGCCTCGCCGGTCGCGGCGGCGCCATCGCCACGGTCGCCGTGCACTATGAGCCGTGTGACAAGACCATGAGCTGGTATGACGACTAGGCTCCTGCGAGCTGCGGCCTAGCGCGCGAGCTCGTACTCCGTAATCCACCCGAACCGGTCCGTCCACGAGAACGCGTGCGTGTGCGCCCCAGGGCCCGCGACCACGGGGAGCTGCACGGCCGGGCCCGCGGTCCCCAGGGTCGTGTCGAACCGCGACAGATAGATATGCGGACGGCGCACGTCCTCCCGATTGGTCACCAGCGCAAGCCACCGGCCGTCGGGACTGAAGCGGTGCCACGACTCCGTGTGCGGGCCGTTGCACTCGAGCCGCCGCGCGGTGCCGCCCTCGGCGGGCACAATCCACAGATCGCTCGACTGCTGGCTGAAGAAGCCCTGATCGGCCTGCGTAAACACGATCCACCGACCGTCCGGCGAGTAGACCGGGAGGAAGTTGCTCTTGCCGTTGTCGGAGGCGCCGCGGAGGGGTTGCGCCTCGGCCGGGTTGCCTGACGGGTCGTAGGTGACCGTCGCGAGGTCCAGCAGACCTGCCGCGCCGTGCCACAGCTGACCGGGCTTGGTGCGAATGAACACGAGCCGCGTGCCGTCGGGGCTCCAATACGGGAAGTTCTCGACGCGCCCGGGATCGTTGGCGCCCGGCACGTCCCGCACCGCGCCCGTGCGGAGGTTGGCGACGCGCAGATCGCTCTTGCGCACCATCATCTGATCCTTGGTGCCGATCGTCTCGTCGACCTCGCCAAAGACCAGGAGGCTCGAGTCCTTCGGGTGGAACTGCGGCATGAACGCGTGCGGCAGCTGGAGCACCGCCTTTCGCTCTGGCATGGTCAGGACCGTGAGAAAACCGTTGGGGGCGTCGAACGTCGGCGGGGACTCCTCGGCGGTTTGGCTGAACACGGCGACGTAGCGGCCGTCGTTCGAGATGGCGTGGCAGGAGACGCACTGCGTCGACGTGGTGAACTCGCTCGGATCGGGGTGCTCGGGCGACTCCGGCGGGCCCGCACGCTCTTGCTCACGGCGACCCGGATGGATGACGGTGGGCTCCGGCCCCGAGCTCGAGCGAAACACGACGCGGTGCTCCATGTGCTCGAGGTCGAGCGCATCGATGCGGAGGTGCATCTCGAGCAGCGACACGGTGCCGATGGGTCTGTTGGCAGGCCGGTGCTTCATCCCAAAGAGGAGCATGCCCTGGGGAGACTCCGCGACGGGCGCGATGGTGAAGATGGCCGGGCTGCTGACGAGCGCGCTCGAGATGACGCGGCCGTCGGGCTCGACTCCCGCGGACGTGACGGTCACGCCGAGCCGCGTCGTGCGGGCCTTCCACGCCGTCCACGCCTCCAGCGGCGGCGTCACCTCGCGACCTTGAGTGTAAGCCGTCCACAACACGGCACCCTCGCCGCCCTCGCGCACCTCGACGCGATAGACGCGGCTCGCGTACTCGTCGGTCCACAGCAGGCGCGGCGCAGGGAACGTCGCGGGGACGACGCCGCCTTCGGGAGGGTGCGTGACCTCGGGAGGCACGCCCGCGCCGGGGGTCAGGCTCGCGAAGGCCGCGACCTGAGCGGCGGTGAGCCTGGGCTCCACCCAGACGTCGGCGGTCGAGGTCGGGCCAGGACGTTCGCGCGAGGCGACGACCCACGTGCCGAGCAGCACGCTCGCGACGAGCGCGACGACGAGCACCGGTCCGAGCAGCGTTCCGCGATTCATGGCGCCCGTCCTTCGGCCGGCTGGTACGTCAAGGGCGGTCGCGTCGCCGGATCCACGGACCGGGCGCAGCGGAACCCGATGCGTGCGCGCATGTTGTCGGCGTGCCCGGCACGGCTCGAGGCCGTCGTTGCCGGGCCTTCTTGACCGCTCGGGACGCCGCGGAGCGTGAAGCTCGGATCGCCGTAGGTCGTCACCCACTCATTCTCGTTCGGGTGCAGATGCTCGCGGCGGTAGGCGCCATAGCGGTCCTCGGTCCACTCGAACACGCCGCCCACGAGGTCCTGGATCCCGTACGGGCTGGCGCGCTGAGGGCACATGCCGACCCGCTGGGGGATCTCCAGGCCGGCGACGTTCGGGCAGTTGCCCTGCGCCCAGTCGTCACCCCACGGGTAACGCCGGCCGTGAGGTCCGCGCGCGGCCTTCTCCCACTCGATCTCGGTGACGAGCCGCTTCTGGCGAAACGCGCAGTAGGCGCTGGCCTCCTCGTGGTTGACGAGCACCACGGCGCGCTCGGCCGTGCCCGGCGGAAAGTCCTGGCCGGTCCAGTTGAACTTCGTGGCCCACGGCAGCTTGTGCACCGGGCCGGGCAGGCGCTTGGCGACGAGGAGCTCGCGATACTGCGCGTTGGTGACCGGGAAGCGGTCGATGAAAAAGGCCGGCACGTCGATGGTCGCGACCGGCCGCTCGTCGGCGTCACCGTCCTCGCTTCCGATGATGGCGGGGCCTGCGGGGACGAGGACCATCCCCGGCGGCGGAGTGGCCGCGGTCGGGGTCGCCGGAGGGAGCGCCGGAGCCACGGCGGCGACCGCAGGCGCCGGCAGCGTGACCTCTGACTCCAGGATGTCGGTCACCGGCACGGTCGTGCCGGCAAAGTTCGAGAGCCAGTCGTTCCAGCGCTGGTTGGCCTTGCGCATCCGGAGACGGACGCGCACCGGGATGTCGCCGCTCCCGGGCGCGACCGGAATCACGAAGCGCGCCGTGTCGGTCGCTCCCGCCCGGATGACCCGATGCGAGGCGATGCGACGGAGCGACGCGAGGTTGTGGAGATCGATGGGGACGTTGGCCACATCCACGTAGACGGACTTCCAGACGTGCGCCTTGGGATCGAGGTAGTGGTCTTTGCCAAGCAGTCCGGACGTGTAGAGCGGCGCCTCGGGATCACCGGCAATCACCTCGAGCCAGGTCTCCGAGAGATCGGTCGTGCCTGACGGGAAGCTGTGCCCGGCGCCGACATTCTTGACGGCGACTTCGACGACGAGCGCGGCCTTGCCCGCCGGGACCGCGTCGCCCGTCGTGCTGGGCGCGGCGCTCACCTGCATCGTCACGGCCTTTCGGAGCAGCTCGAGCGTGAGTCGCGCCTGCTCCTCGTAGCCCGAGGCCACCGCGTGGGCGTGGTTGGCGCCCACGAACCGATGGCTATGGATCTTGCCGTCCTTGGCAGCCGGATCGACACCCGCCACGAGCGGCATGTGACAGTCGTTGCACGTCTTGTGCTCGGGGCCCGGTTGGGCGTACGGCGATTTCTCCCACTCGGGGAGCTGGTGATGCAGGTGCGCCATGGCCTCTGGCTCGCCGTGCACGAGGCCCTCGGGCAGAGCCTGCTGGTGACAGCTCCCGCAGTAGCGCGCCTCCTGCATGAGCGGGCGCTTCATGAGCGCGCGGCCGTGCTCCTTGGGATCCAGGCGAATGTTGGCGTCGTAGAGCCAGCCCTCGAAGACCGGCCGCTCGCGCGGCGCCAGTACGTAGCTGCCGTTGCCGAACGGTGCATCGCGCGGTTCATGCAGCGCCGTGATGGCGTGGCAAGAGAGGCACGAGATGCCCTCGGCGTGAGGCGCGACGCCGACGTCCGCTGTGTTCAATCCCACGCTGGTCGACGCCGCGGTGTAGCGTCCGGTCACGAGGCCGATGGGATCGTGGCAGCCCGCGCAGAAGCGACCGGCGGCGACGCCGTTGTCGCGGATGAACCAGCGAACGCCGACGGCGACGTGCGGATCGGTGGCTGAGTGGCGGTGCATCGACTCCGACCACTGGTCGTAGATGGTCGCGTGGCAGGCGCGGCAGGCCAGGGAGCCCGCAAGTTGGGACTCGGTGAGCAGGCGGTCGTCGGCGACGCGGACGTTCGACGGCGCGAAGGGGCTCTCGCCGTAGGGGACCTCGTAGCCAGCGCTGCCGGCCGAGTTCACGCGGCTTTGCGCGCTGCGCTCGAGCGCGAGGCCGAGGCCCACGGCCAGCGCGAGGGAGAGTGCTGTGCCCGCGAGCGCCGGGAGGCCAAGACGACGTCCGACGCGCTCGACGGCCGCGCGGCGCGCCAGCACCATCGCGAGGTGCGCGAGCGAGAGCACCGTCAGCGCCACCGTCGACCACAGGTGGACGGGAACGAACACGTGCGGAGGCGTGAGCTTCACGAGCGCTGGCACCGTGAGCACGAGCCCGCTCGTCAGCACCACGCCGAGCGCGACGGCCGCCGAGAGACCGACGCGGTCCATGCCGCGGAGGCGCGCGTGGCGCCAGCAGACGAGCGTCAGCGGCAGGCACGCCAGCAGGCCCAGCACGACGTGGAGCGCCTGCAGAAAGAAGCCAATCGTGTCCTCGGCCGAGAGCCAGACGAGGCCCGCGCCTGTGGCGGTGAGCGTCACGGCGAGGACGGCCGTGGCTGCTTGGGCCGTGGGCTGGAGGAGGGCGGGAGCCACGGGCGGAGTATAGCCGCTCGCGTTGCTACGACGAGGGGGAGGCGCGAATTTGCGGCCGTCGTCGTTCTCCCGCATTCTCGGCGCGCCCGGAGGCCTCGCCGTGTGTGGTCGCTATAACGTAAAGACAACTGGTCAGGAGCTCGCGGAGGCGTTCGAGATCGACGATGACGCCGTACTGGAGACGTGGCGTCCTCGGTACAACGTCGCGCCCACGCAGCGGGCGCCAATCGTGCGCGTGGGCGCCGACGGTCGCCGGCAGGTCGCACTGCTGCGTTGGGGACTCGTGCCGAGCTGGGCGAAAGACGTCAAGATCGGCGCCACGCTCATCAACGCCCGCTCGGAGACCATCGCAGAGAAGCCCGCGTTTCGCGCGGCGCTCCGCCGCCGACGCTGTCTCGTTCCCGCCACAGGCTTCTATGAGTGGCGGCCGAATGCCGAGGGCAAGGGCAAGCAGCCGCTCAACATCCTGCGGAAGGACGGCGCGCCGTTCGCCATGGCGGGCCTCTTCGAGGCGTGGCGGTCACCCGACGGCGCGTCGCTCGAGACCTTCACCATCCTCACGACTGCGCCCAACGCCGTCGTCGCCGCGATCCACGATCGCATGCCCGTGATTCTGGCCCCGGAGCACGCGGCGCTCTGGCTGGATCCCGAGATCCAGAGCACTGAGCTCCTCTCCGGGCTCTTCGTCCCCGCGCCCGCCGACGACTGGACGTCGTATTTGGTGTCGAGCCGCGTGGGTACGGTGTCGAACGACGACGCCGAGCTCCTCGAGCCGATCGCGAGCCAGCAACCCCTGCTGTAGTCACTCCAGAGGGATCGAGTACTTCAGCTTCGTCTCGTAGCGCTGCACGGTGCGCGACTCCTCGGTCGTGTTGCGCAGCGTGCCCTCGATGGACAGCCGGTCGCTGATCTTGATCGTAAAGCGCGAGCCATAGCCCAGGCCCTGTTGGCCGGTGACCTGGAGGCGGATGTTCTTGCCGAGCTGTGTCATGACGTCGACGGCGCCCGTGCCGCTGGTCGTGGGCGCGAAGCTCGCCGACTCAATGAACGCCGAGCGCAGCGCGTTCTTCACGTAGCTCGCGATGTCGGTCGAAAACAGCGAGAGCGTGGACTCGGAGCCGCGCCCCGAGAGCGCGAAGTCCGCCTTCACCTTCCCGGTCACGATCAGCGAGAAGATGTCGTCGGGCACGAGCGCCGGCCGGGAGCTGAACTCGGGGACGATGTCCGGTAGCCGCCCCTTCAGTGACGCGGTCACCACGTAGTAGACCTCTTCGGGCGCCTGATCGGCGTCCGCACCCGGGCGCTGCACGAGCCGAAGGATGGGCGGCTCCGTCTCGGCGACGAGGTCGAGCTGCGGGTGCTCGGAGTCGCCATCGAAGTCGATCCAGGCGCGCGTGATCTCGAAGTTGCGCCGCGCGAAGATCTTGAGCACGAGCTGTCCATCGGTCATCTCGACGCGCCCGGTGAGCTGCGGTCCCTCGAGGGTGCCGCCGACGCGCAGCACGCACGCCGCGTTGCCGGTCACGTCCGCGGCGTCCATCTCCGCCTTGACGCGGAGGTTCGAGCCGCGCACGTCGAGCCCGAGCTCCGCGCGCCCGAGCAGGGGCACCCGCTCGGTCAGCGAGGCCGAGTACGCGTTGACCGAGCGCCCGAGCGCGTTGCCGAAGATCTTGGCGACCTGGCTGAAGCGCGTATTGAAGGCGCCCTCGGTCACGTCGACCTTGCCGCGTAACGCCAAGGTCGGCGGATACTTCGACGTCTCGCTGTTGCCGAGATTCGTAAAGCTGGCCGCAAGATCGGCGTTGAACGCCAGCTGATACGACGAGGCCTCCGACCAGAACAGGTCATCGCCCTTGAAGCGGAGCGTGCCGTGGCTCGGGATCCAGCCCGCCGCCGTCGTCCGGGGCTTCTCCGGGAGCGTGGCGTTACCGAAGAGGATAAAGCTGCCGTCATCGAACGTGCCCTCGATGGGCGCGTCCTCGCGGATGACGAGCTCCAACGTGCGCTTGTCCTCCGTCTGCTTGATGGCGATCGCGCCGCGACGAATCGCAATCTCGTGACCGAGCCCACGCGGGACGACCCGAACGCCGTCGAAGCTGACGAAGCCGTGCACAACCGGGTCACGCAGGGTGTTGGACACCGTGATGGAGCCGCTCGGGCGCCCGAGCTTCTTGAGCGTGTCCTCGTCATCGACGGCACCCAGGCACGAGTCCGCGAAGGGGTGCGCCGGGAGGTCCGTGTCCGCCCCTGGCCTCCCAGCGCCGTGCGGACCGACCGAGATGCGCCCGGACGCATCGGCGAGAACGCTCCGCAAGGCCGGGACGCGGCTGAGCTCGGCGCCGCCGGCGACCTCGACCTGGATCTTGCCGTCGAGGCCGACGCTGCCGCACGCCGCCAGATACTCGCCGCCGAAGTTCATCACGAGCCGCGTGACGACGATCTCGTCGTTGTGAAACGCGACCCAGAGGTCGTCTTCGTTGCGTAGCGTCGGGCTGTCGGCGCTCGCCCGGATCTCCAGGCCCCGGTGCGGCAGATCGAGCTGCACGAGCACCGAGCGGGTGCCTTCGAAGCTCGCGACCGCGGTCACCGTCCCCTTGTTCAGCCGCAGGCGGTGGACGGACTCGCCGACCGACGGCACGAGCTTGATGACGTCCAGCGACTCGAAGCCGATCTTGGCGCGCACTCCCGTGGGCACGAGGCTGGGGCTCAGGTCGAGCAGGGCCTGTTCGAGCGTGAGGCCCTTGAAGAAGCTACCGCTCGTGATGCGGGCAAACGACTCGCCGCGCTCCCGTTCGACCGAGAGCTTGGCGTTGCCGAGCGTGACGCCGTAAGCGACAAGCTTCTCGAGCGTGATGCTGCTCTCGATGTCCAGGTCACGCATCGGCCCACTCACGTCGATGACAGCGTCAATGCGCGTCGAGATCGGCAGGTTCTTCTTGGCCAGAGCGCGCACGTCGCTGAGGTCGAGGTCCGAGATGCGCGCGTGCGCCGTGAGGCGATCGAGGCGAGAGCGGTCGAGCCTGAGGCTTGCCGCGATGGTCGCTCCGCCCTCGAGCTGCACGTCGATGGGCTTGACGTCGACCTTCTGGCCGTCGAGCCGGACCGACGCAGTGACCCGGGAGGCCCGCTCACCGTAGGCCTCCACGTCATCGACCCGGACGTCCGCGCGGGCGTGGAGCGCGAGACCCGGCGTGCCGAGCTCCAGGCGGACCTCGGGCGCAGTGACCCGCGCGGTCCCGGTGATGCCGAGGCTCTTGAAGCGCCCGAGCTCGACGCCGGTGACCTCGGCGTTGGTGACCGTCAACGGCAGACGGGAGTCGAGGTGTGCGAAGTCGCCGTCGAAGAGGTGCAGCGTCGCCGCGGCCTTGACGCTGCCGAGCTCGGTGGCGCCGCGCAGACCGGTGACAGTGAGAGTGCCGTCGTGCAGCGCGACCTTGGCCTTGAGACCGTCGACGCGATTGCCGAGGACGCGCGCGTCGGTCACCGTCAGGTTCGCGGTGACGTCGGGTGCGGCGAGCGGGCCGCGAACCGACAGCTTGGCCAGCCGCAACGCGCCGGAGACCCACGGCGTGCGGTCGGGCGAGGGCGCGACACCGAGCGCGGCGAGAAACGGCGCGAGCTCGAGCCTGAGGTCACCGGCGACATCGACCGTGTCGGCTTCTGCGTCGAGGGCGCCCCGAAGCGTGACCCGCTCGGAGCCCGACCACGCCGAGAGATCGGCCTCCACCGTCGTCTTGGGCCCGATGACCGCCGTGCTGTCGGCGCGCAGGCCATAGTGCGGCGCCAAAGGCATGCCCGGAGCGCCGCGCCACGTGGCGGCGAGGTCCAGACTGGAGGCCACCTCGAACACGGAGCCGCCGTCGGTGCGACGCCACTGGACGTCCGCGTCGATGGCCGCGGTGACCTGGCTATCGAGCAACGCCGGGACGGCGCCTTGAACGAGGCCAAGGTTCCAGACCTCGCTTGGATCGACCGCGTCGAGGCGAACCGCGGCGCGCGCGGCGAGGCGCACGTCGTCGACGCCCGTCGGCCACGCGACAAGCTCGTCGACATGCAGGGCGCCGCCAAGGGCCGCCAGGGAGAACGGCGCGACACGGACACGGAGCCCATCGCCGGCGCGGGCGGCCTCTTCGGGGGCGACGGAGAGAGCCAGCGTCATCGGACCGAGCTCGAAGCCCGCGGCGGTCACCCTGGGGCTCTGAACGCTGACGTCAGCGACGATGGCCGATGGCGGACCCAGGACGCGGGCCACGACGCGCGCCTCGGCCCGCGTGTCATCGGGGAGCCATTGCGTCACGGCGGGGTCGTTCCGGGGGGCATCGAGCATCGCGGTGGCGTCAAAGCTCACCTGGCCCTTCGTCTCGATCTTGCCCACCAGCAGCGCGCGAGTCTCCGAGGCTGTGAGCAACGCGCGCTCCAGCGCGAGCCGACCATCCACCCAGAGCGCGCGGCCGGTCTTGAGGCCGTGCCATGGGAGGTCGAGCGGCGTGCCCTTGGGACCCACGCCGTCAATGGTGACCCGGCCGCGACTGGCGTTGAGCCCAGGGCTCGTCACGCGCACCCACGAGCCCACGATGACGACCTTCGCCGTGGTCTCCAGGTCGCGCGCGTCGACCGTGAGCTCCCCGTCGTTGACGTCCAGCCGAAACCGCGTGCGCTCGACCTTGCAGCCGAGGAGCTCGACGCGCGACGGGGGCCCGTCATCGGGCTCGGTCGAGGGCTTGGTCTTGCCCCACATGGTGCCGATGCCGACCCAGCCGTCACGGTCCACCTCGACCAGCACGTTTGCGCCGATGGCGTGGTTCTCGGTGAGCCGCAGCTCGAAGGGCACGTCGTCGCGCAAAGACGAGCGCACCGCGTAGGAGAGCATCGCGCCGAGATCGATGGCCGCGACCGCCTTCTCCGCGGTGATGACCGACGTCCCCCGACCGTCTTTGAGATCCGTGTCGAGGACCGTGACGCGGAAGAGCACGGGCGACATCTCGATGGCCGCGCAGTCGAGGTCAGCGACCATCAGCTCGCTCAAGAAGACCATGAGCCAGCTCTTGAAGGCGAGCGAGTTGCCGACGAAGTAGATAAGCAGGTAGACCGTGGACAGATAAAGCGCCGTGCGCGACAGAAGGGTGTAGACCGCGTTGGCGAAGGCAAGGGTGAGCACCACGACGAACTCGATCGCGAACTTCACGATGAGATACACGGCGCGCCCCAAGCCGCGGAGAAGGCGACCCAGGCGGGACGGGATGGCGGTGACGGGCGTCACGCCCTGACCTTACACCAGCTTTGGCGGCGCGGCGCCTATCGCAGCCGTGCGGGTCGGGCGCTCGCGTCGCGCACGCCGGGAGCAAAGCCGGCAAAGGGGAGGCGCGTGGCGGCCACGACATGGGCGGTGGGACCGTCGGCGACCGTGCCCACGGTGACGCGCTCAGACAGGGTCAGCAGACTCCCGTCGCGCCGTGTCACGCCGAGCACGACGCCGTAGTCCCCGGGTTGCCACTGCGCTCCGTCGTGGCGGTCGAAGTGCACGTGGCCCCGGCGCATGCTCACGTTCAGTTTCTGCTCGGCCACGCGACCGAAGGGATCGGTCACCGCCAGCGTGCGCAGGGTGAGCGGCTCGGAGAAGCGGGTGCTGAAGACCAGCGCGATGTGGCCACGGTAGTCGACGACCTGCGAGCCGCTGAGCATGCCCTCGGCGGCCCCCGGCTTCTGCCCCGAAGCTGCTGCCGAGCGCGCGACCCAGGCCTCGCCGCGATAGGTGCCGTCGGCGTCTTTGGTCGACATCGTGACGTAGGCGTCGTACGTGAGCCAGACATAGCCGCCATCACCCCAATCAGGGCCCCAGCTGTTGAGGACGCGAAACGCGGCGCGATCGTCGTCGTAGCCGACGATCAACATCATGTGACCGGCGTGCTGCTCGCCCGACTTGAGGAACGTCCCGCTGCCTCCGTAGATGCGGTCTCCCTTGAACGACTGCAGGTCGTCGAAGATGTAGGCGCCCCACATGACGACCGACCCGCGCGCCAGTTCGTTCTTGATGGCCTGCGGATCGTCGGGCGGGTTGATGTCGCTGTAGCCGTCGAGCCGGAAGTCCGACGCGCCCGCGGGCAGCTCGGCGGGGCCGCAGCTCTCGTCGGTGTACGGCACCTGCACGAGGCTGCCGGCGCCGTTGTTGACCAAGGGCTCCATGACGTCGCGCCCGTTGGCGCCGCGCTCACAGTCCGAGGTGCCGTGACTGGCGAGCACCTGCGCGTACAGCGACCGCGGGCTGGCGAAGTGCTCAGCGGTGTGTAGGCCCCACTGCTTGCGCTCCTGCGCGACGGCGCTAGCCATCCCGTACGCCGCGGCCCACGAGGCGCACGACCCCTGCCCGCCTTGGTCCCCGGCCGGGGGAACGCGATCGCTCAAATTCACCCCGCGCGACAGCGCCCCGGAGGGCGCCGCGATGACGGTGTCCGGAATACCGTCGAGCTCCGCGATGGGCGTCGGCTGGTATCCCCCGCCGGTCTTGGTCGAATCGACCTTGTCGTACGCCGCGATGACCTCGTCGAAGAACGTGAACACACTGTTGAGCGCGTTGTTGATGGCCTGCTGCTGTTCGACCGTGCACCCCGCGATGGCGAACGCCATGACCAAAACCGGGACGGTCCTGACTTGTTGCCATTTACGCCGCGGCCAGACCGGGACGGTCCTCACTTGTTGACATTCGCGGGACGAGCCGTCGCAGCGTTGGAAGTCACAGAGTCTCAAAGCCCACCTTGCCTTGCTGCATCGCCGTCCCCCACGACGAGTCCAGCGCCACCGACGTCATGGAGACGCCACCGACGCTGATGTCATCCACGTTCTGCGTGGACTTGTAGCCAAACCAGCTCGGGATCCTGATAGGGTCGGTGACCTTGCCCGGATCGGAGATATAGAGCTTGTCTTTGTAGATGTTATACAGAGTCTTGCTCTTGTGCCCCATCTGGAAGCTCACGTCGCCCTTGAAGATGAACAGATGCACCCCATGCGGCGGCATCTCCGGGTGGGAACGCCAAGGCTGCTGGCGCTCAGGGAAGGCGATCGTAAAGTCGTCAATGCCCGGGTACGTGACGTCGCCCTTGGGCAGCACGGGCACGATCGCCGGGGCCTCTCGGGCGATCCCGACGCGCAGCAGCGGCTGGAACAGCTGCGCGAAGTCGACCGAGTCGAGCACGATGGACGACTGCACCATCTCGTTCTCGGGCTCGACGACGAACTGCTCCTTCAGCGTCTCGGTGCGAGGCGCCACGGCCGCGTCCGTCGGCACGCTCTTCCAGTTGGTCGTAAAACGCAGGTCGATGTGCGGCTTGCCGTTGGCGACCAGCACCTGAAGCTTGTCGATCTTCGGCGCGACGGACGGCAGCCAGGTCGCGCCTTCGTAGACTCCGTCGAACTTGTAGGTCTTGAGCCTGGCCAAGATCACGTCCCCCGGGTCCACGACCGCCTTGCCGCCCTCGATGCGCGGCTTGAAGAGAGGAAGGATCTCGCTGAGGCGGAGCATCCGCGGGTCCTCGTTCGCGGTGCTCGACTTGTCCGGGTCCTTGGGCTTCTT
This sequence comes from Pseudomonadota bacterium, assembly GCA_005776585.1. GTDB lineage: Bacteria > Myxococcota_A > UBA9042 > SXOX01. The sequence goes on from SXOX01000088.1 coordinate 36,708, forward strand.
GGCGTCTTTGGCCAAGTCCGCCCGCTGCCTTTTCTTGGACTCCGCCTCCATCACGGCCTGAACCGCGCGCTGATAGGCCGGCTCCTTGTCGAGGGCGTCCGGGTTGCCGCGGTGCACCTTCTCCTCGTACATGCGCTTGATGGTCTCGGGTCCAGCGACGCCATCGACCGTGAGCCCGCCAAGCTCCTTCTGGAGCTGCGCCACGCCGATGACGAACTCCGCGGTCTTGTACGACGCGCCGGTCGTCACGCCCTCGGGCAACGCCGTGACGGCGCCTAGCACCTCCGAGGCCTTCCAACCGAGCTCGCCGTGGTACTTGATGTTGGCCTTGATGGCCTTGGGCACGTCGATCTTGACGCCCATGCCGCCGAGCTGCTTCTTGGCGCGCACCATCGCGATGACCGACGGGAGGTCCTTCTCGGTCATGCCCTTGAGCTGGCTCGTGCTCTCCACGAGGCCGGAGCGGAAGGCGAGCAGCGCGACCAGGAAGCCTTGCTCGGCCGCGTCGCCGGTGTAGCCGTCTAGCGCGAGCGTGAGCTGCTCGACCGTCATCGGCCCGTACTTCCCGATGAGCTCGAGGACCCGCTCGCGCGACAGCGACATGGACGACTGCTTCTCCGACCAGACCAGCAGGCTCTTGTACGGCTCGCTGATGCTGAGCTTGTCGCCGATGATGTGCGCGTTCGGATCCACTGCGGGGACATCGCCGACCTTTGCGCCTTCGCCCTTGGCCTTGGCGGCCTTGGCCTCTTCATACCGCCCCTTGGCGCCCGCCATCGCCTCGTTGAAGGCCTCAGTCGCCGCGGCATCGGTGCCGCCCGCGTTCTTGACCGCCTGGGCCGCTGCGGCCGCCTCGCCCATCGCGAGGATGTCGCCCTCGAGCTTCTGCGCGAGCGCCAGGTCCGCCTTGACGCCCTCCTGGAGCTCCTTCAAGCCACCCTCCGGTGCGAGGAGGCCCTCCACGCTGGCGAACTCGCCCTTCTGACCTTCGGGGAGCTTCTTGAAGGCCGCGAAGAGCTTCTTGCGATCCTCCTCCGACAGCTTGGCGAACGCCTCCGCGAACGCCATGCCGTCGTCGACGTTGTCGAGCGCCTTGTTGAGCGCATCGCCGTCGATGTTGTCGGGCAGCTCGAGCCCCGCGTCCTTGGCGGCCTTGATGAAGCGCGCCACGTCCTTGGCCTGCTTGAAGCTCGGCAGGTCCGCCATGAACACCTTGAGCAGCGTCTTGCCGACGTCGACCGTGGACCAATCGATGCGCGCGAGCATCTTCCCGATCTCGGGCAGGACGGTGATCATCTCGTAGACCGCGGCGGGCGCGTGCTTGAGGTCCTCGGGGTTCTCGAGCAGGTGCTTGAGGCCTTCCAGCACGCGGACGACCTGGCCGAGACCCGGGATGGCGCGCGCGAACTTGAGCGCCAGCGAGCGATGCAGGGCCAGGCGCGCACCAAAGATCATCTTGCTCTGTGGCTCGCCGGGCTTGGTCGCCACGACATAACAGCCGGCCACGTCCACGAAGCCGTCGCCGGTCACCGCGTTCTTGACCGAGGCGAGGAAGCGCTCGGCCGAGAAGTCGCCATAGAGGGCGATCTCCCGGTCCGTCCCGAGCATCTCCTTCAGGCCGCCGAAGATGTCCTCCAGCAGCGACAAGTCCGCCGGGCTCTTGCCATCGGGCTTCCAGCCATCGTTGACGACGAGCGAGGCGCGGAAGAGCTTGCGGCTGATGTCGACCGCGAACTTGTTGGGGGCCACGGCGAGCGGGTTGTCCACGATCTGATCGAGATTCGTGAAGATCTCGAGCAACTTGTCGACCGTCCAGCCGACCATGACGTGGACCGACTTCTGCTCCTTCTTGCCCACGTGGACCTCGAGCGCCGGCACGGGCTCCTTGACGAGATCGATGTGGAAATTGCTGTCCTTCTTCTTGCGACCCGAGCGCAGCTTCTTGGCCACGAAGTCGGGCACCAGCACGTCCAGCAGCGCGTCGAACGGGAATGCGATGGTGAGCGCGCGCCACTGGCTGCCGCGCCCAGCCCACACGGTGAGCGTGACCCGACCGGTCGCGTCGATGAGCTCGGGACCCGGCTTCGGGAACACGATCTGATCGTCGCCGTTGAGCCCGATGGGGCTGAGCAGTCCCTGAAACACGCCCGGGAGTGCGGTGAACGCGAGCGTCTTGAACCCCTCGGGCTTCTCGCCGCTCGGCGCGCGCTGGCTGAGCGCGAGGCTGACGTTCTGCGACTCGAGTGAGAGCGCATCCGGAATGAGCGACTCCAGATCCGGCCCACCGGTCACCAGCCCGAGCACGGAGCCCCAGCCGTAGCGGACGAAGATCTTGTCGTTGGTCTTGTGCCGAATCGTGAGCCCATCGGCGCCGATCTTCGCGGCGATCTTGATGGCACCCCCGGCCTCGGACTTGGCCTTTCCGAGCGCGGCGATGCCCTTCTGCGCCGCCGCAATCAGGCGGGACAGCCGCGAGGTGACCTTCTGGACGAGCTCCGGGCTGACGAAGATCTCGCCGCCATACTCGCCGGCCTTCACATAAAGCCGCAGGCCCGCTTTGCTCTCCGGGTCGAAGTCCTTGGGACCGTACACGGTCCCGTTGGCGCCCGCCTTGGCGTTGACCATCGCCGCCAGTGGCCCGAGCAGCGGGATCTCGCTGAGCTTCTGTTTGGCCCAGCCGGGCTTGGGCATCTCGTGACCAACGCGGACGTGGAAGCTCTTGTCGACGCCGAGGTGCGCGATCGTCGGTTGGAGCAACACGCCGGGGTCCGACCACGCCTCGATGAGCTTGGCGACGCTGTAGCCCACGCCGAGCTGAAGCGTCTCCTTGCCGTCAGCGCGCTGGCGGGCATACATGAGGCCCAAGCCCTGTGCGTCCTTCGACAGCGGCTCATCCACGCGGAAACTGCCGCTCGAGCCGGGCTTCTTGTTGGCCGGCGCGGTCTGCCCGTCGGTCCCGGCCGTGGTCGCGGTGTCGTCGTCGCCCGAGAATCGCGACATGAGCCGCGCGAGCCGATCGCCGCCGCGGATGTCGAGGCGCAGCATCTTCTCGGGCTTGTTGGCCGGATAGCGCGCGATGAGCGCGATGCCGGTGCCTTGGCTCGAGGTGAGGTGGGCCGTAAACGAGATGTTCTCGTCGCCCTTGGCGCCAAAGTAGCCGGCGATGGCCGGCGGTGCGGGAAGCACGACCGGCAGCGTGCTCGGCCCGGCGGGGACAGTCACTGTGAGTTTGTCGCCCGCCTTGTGCGCCTTCTCCGGAGCGCCGTCTTTGCCAGCGGCGCCGTACATGACGTCGCTCTCCTTGCCGTGGTAGCCAATCTCCACGGGCACGGCGTCCTCTGCCGAGACGCCGTCTAGCAGGCCCTTGAGGCCAAAGCCGATCTGGTTCTTACCGTCATGCAGCCGCAAGATGAGGTCGCTCTTGAGGGTGACGGCGATCTTGGAGTCGCCCTTGCTCTTGCGGTCGAGCAGCTTCTTGATGAAGTCGGCGACCGCGCCGCCGAGCTTGGCCAGAGCCTTCATCGGGTCGAAGAACACAATCAATCTGGTGACGCCGTCCACAATGACACGGAAGGCAAAGACCAGCGCGTCTCCGGTCTTGATAGCGGCTTGCATCGCGACCTTGCCCACGGCCTTGGCGCCATCGCCAATCGCCGAGACGATGGACTTGAGCGCGTCGGGCAGCGCGCCGAGCGACAGATCAAAGGGGGGCAGGTCCGGGATGAACCCGGTGGGCGGCCACGAGAAGGGGAGCGAGAAGTCGATGTTGGTGTCGCCGATGCCGAAGCTGAGATGATCGGGAATGAGCGAGAGCAGCGCGGACGCCAGGTTGCCTGCATGGCCGACGAGCTTGATGAGCAGCTCCGCGACCTTGAGGCCGAAGCCGGCTGCTTTCTCGCCGAACCACAGCACGCCATCGACGATCTTGGGCAGGATCTTGCTGAGCCAGCCGGGCTTCTTGTCTTTCTTGCCGCGGAACAGGTCCAGGATGCGTTGACCGGCCGCGCCAAGCTTCTCGAGCGCCCAGACGATGCGCTCTTCCACGGCGACCAGATCGATGACCGCCGCGAACGTAGGCGCCTTGCCCTCCGCGCCGGCCGCGAGGCCGATCTTGCCATCGCCGTAATGCACTGACGCGGTCGTCTTCTCCTTGAGCCCCAGCGCCTCCTTGACGCGGTCATCGTCGGCGGGGAACTTGCCCCCGATGACGGGCGGCAGAGCCTTGTCGCTGACGGTGCCGCCCTTCGTGTAGGCGACGCTTCCCTCCTTGAGCACGACCTTGAAGCGCGTGGGTCGCAGCCCGCCAAGGTTGCCATCGAGGATGCGCGCGGTGAGGTCCTGGAGATCGAAGCCCACGACCTGCTTGTCGGGCTCGCTCTTTGGTCCCAGGTTGAAGCAGAGCTCGTGGCGCTCCTCGTGGATGACGAGGCGCTCGGCCGGCGACTTGATGCCAACGGCCGTCATGAGCGAGCCGACCGCCGGTCCGAGCAGCTCGATCAACGCCGAGAGCTTGAGCGTGAGCAGCGCCCAGCCCTTGTCGGAGCCGAGGCCGCGCACAGCGGCTTGGAAGTCGTCTCCCGTGCGATAGAGCCGCCACTCGAGCAACGTGACGTCGAGACCCGGCGGGAGGGCGTCCTTGACCTCCTGCGACAGGCCACCGAGCGTGACCTCGCCCGACGCGATGGGCTTGCCCGCGGGCTCCTTGCCCTGGCTCCACGAGAGGACCTTGCGCTCCTCCTTTTTCTTGCCGTCGCCGCCCTCGGCGGGTGCGGGCGTCTCGGTCGGCGCCTTGGCGGGCGGCTCAGTCGGTGCCTTGACCGGCGTGTCGGTCGGCGTGGGCGTGGGCGTCTTGGCCGGAGGCTCCGTGGTCTTGGTCGGAGCGGGAGCCGCCGGCGCGCCCGGTGCCGGCTGGGTCCCGTCCTCGCCCAGGATCTCCGCGAAGCCGAGCTGATCGAAGAGCCACGTGGCATACGACGTGTTCGGGTAGACGAGCGGGTTCCACGCCGCGCCCTTGCCGGTGGCGTCAGTCCACGCCGCATCCGCCAGGCCCGCGAGGTCGAGCGGCGTGGCAGTGCCCTCAGGGTCGACCGGCATCGTACCGTCGATGGGGAAGTGGGCGCCTCCCGTGGCCGTCACGAAGAACGCGAGCGCCGCTGTAACCTCCGCCTCGCTCGCCGGCGCCTTGCGCAGCCCGGCCTTCACGTCGGCGACGCGCACCCGGTGGAGCCACTTCATGACCTCGTTGACGACGACGCCGACCGTCGTGTCGTGCGCTCCGATGGCCAGCGCGGCCTGACGCGCGTCCTTCTTCTTCTCGATCCGGAGCCGCATGTGCGCGGCGGTCTTGTTCACGTCCAGCGACTTGCGCGGCGAGACCCCGAGCTGCTGCTCGCAGTACTCGATGACGAGGTTCTGGACGCTCTCGTAGCTGCGGTCGGAGCCCGCGCCGCCGCTGACGGGGCCCGCGTTCGTCTTGAGCTGAAGCGTGCCACCGGGGGCGCCAGCGTTGGCGCTCGGCTTGAGCAGGGCCGACTGCTCCGCAAAGCCGCGACCCTTGAGCTGCGGGGTGCCACGTCGGGCGGGGGCCTCTTCCTCGCGCTGCGGGGTGGCGGCCGGCGGCTGCGGTACAGTCTCACGCTCTGAAGCGGCCATGGTGCTCCTCGCATGCACAGGATCCTCACCGTGCGAGCGGCGAGTATAACACGGCGAGCCGATTCTGTACGTTGGATAGCTTACAAAACGCGCCGGAGCGTGTTGCGGTCGGTGTGGTGAAACAGCCGGGCGCGCCCGGCGAGCTCCATCTGGGAGTCCTCCTCGTACGAGAAGGAGTTCGCGTCGTGGATGGTGACCTTCAGCTCGTAGCGCACCGTCTTGAACTCGCGGTCCAAGAACGGATTGGAGCAGATCCCGTACGTGGGCGAGCCCAACGTGGCAGCCAGCTCGAACTCGCGCGCCGCGTGCTCCGCGGTGCCGCCGGCCAGGATCGTGACGCCGCGCGGGATCACAAAGCAGCGCATCACCTGTCGGGCGTCCGCGTCCCAGAGCCAATAGCCGAGCTCCTCGTGAAACGGCGCGTCCTCGCCAATCCGCCAGGCGGTCGTACGATAGCGTAGCCCGTAGAGCGTCTGAGCGTGATTGTCGGTCCGCCCCGTGGGTTCGAACACCATCCGCTCGCGGTAGCAGCTCGTCGCGACGCTCCGATCGTGCGGTCCTGCGGCGTCCGAAGGCGCCACGTCGTCGCCTTTCTCGCCCTCCCACGTGCCGACCAGCGGGGTCAGCGGGCCAAGCTCGTTGCCATTGTCGTTCATGTCATCCTCCACCGGCGGGAAGCCTGCCCGCCTGCGGCGGCGTAGCATGGACCAAAGGCCGCTGCCAGGTGCATCGAGGGCGAAATCATGCTACTGTAGCGCTTCGTTTCGTAGAGGAGCCCCAATGTACCGACCGCTGCAACGACGTGACGAAGAGAAGCGCAAGAACGGCGACGAGCCCGAGGCTGCCGGGCAGAGAGGGCGACCTGGGCTCGGCCTCCTGTCGTATCGCGACGCAAAGGAGGCACTGCGCCCCACGGACTCAGCGAGCGGGGCCGAAACGACGATGGCACCGGAGAAGGCACCGACGACCGAGGCGCCCCGGCCCGACGGCACACCGCAGGGCACGTTCGCCGCGGCTCAGGCGGCGTACACGGCGCACCGCTACCTGCAGGCGGCCACGTGGTACCACGAGGTCTACGGGATGAAGGACGTGACGGCCGACCAAAAGGGGTCGATTAGCTTCAACCTGGCGCAGTGCCACCGAATGTTGGGCAATCCAGCGGACGCGGCCCGGTGGTATCGCATCTGCCTCGACTCGGGCTCCACCGCGGCGAGCACGTACCGTGGCGAGATCGAGACCCGGCTCGCCGAGATGAACGCGTCCAAGCTCGAGGGCGACAAGGCCCCGGCCACTGACGCAGGTCCCGTGACCGGCGACAGCCGTCAGGTCTTCGAAGCGGCGACCAAGCTCTACGCTGGGGGCGGCTTCCTTTCTGCGCTGGCGCTCTACCTCAAGGTTGCCGAGGACAAGTCGCTCGGTGACGCGGCCCTGAGCGGCATCGCCTTCAACATCGCGCAATGCTACCGCCTCACGGGTCAGTCGCTCGACGCTCTCGGCTGGTACCAACGCGCCTTGGCGCTCGGCGGGGTCGAAGCGTACCGGGCGGAGATCGAGCGCCGCATCGCGGAGGCGGAGGCTGCGCTGGTTCCTGAGGCCCGCACGGACAAGAAGAGCAAGGGACCCAAGTCCACCAAGAAGCCCAAGGCAGCGAAGGCCAAGGATCCCATCCAGGAGGCGCGCGACCTGTTCAGTTACGCACAGGACCTCTACGAGCAGGGCTACCACGAGGGCGCCGCCGACGCGTACCTCGAGGTCTACTACCACCCGGGTCTGACCGACGTCATCAAGAGTCGCGTGGCCTTCAATCTGGCCCAGTGCTTCCGCCTCACCAATCAGCCGCGGTTGGCCATCACGTGGTACGAGATGGCGTTGAAGTCCGGCGGCGTGGAGGAGTATCGCAAGGAGATCGAGCGGCATCTGGTCGCTCTGCGCGGCGGGAATGAGACGAAGACGGGCGCAAGCACGACGCCGGCCGCCAACGACGACGACGCCAAACAGCGCGCTCCGCTCGGGCGCTGAGTCGTCGCTCTCTTACGGACTCCTACGGACGCCGCCGGCCCGTCGCCTGACGGAGCGTCCAGTGCTCCTCCAGATCGAGACACGGCAGCCCGCCTTCGACGGCGGCGCACGCCTCATCGCGCGCCTTGCGGCAGGCGATCTCGGCGGAGCGCGCCTCGGACTGGCGCTCGACGTGGCGCGACTCCGGCGCCTTGCGCACGAGCACGGCGCAGTCGTGCTCCTCTTGCGTCGGCGAGCGCTTGGTGACCGTACACGCGCCCTCGGGCGCCTCGAGCGACCAGCCCTGCTGCTGCTTCTGACACGCCTCGCCGCCCTTGAGCGCCTCGCAGGCCTTGCGGGTCGCCTCGCGGCGCGCGTCCTCGGATCGCGAGGCCGTCGCACGCGCGGCAGTGAGCAGCGGCGGTCGCGCAGGGCCGTCGATGACCACCGAGCACAGGTGCACCCAGCGACCGCCCGCGGGCTCGGCGATGGTGGCGCCCTTCGGCGTGGCGTCCGGCTCTGCCGATTGGCCACAGCCGACGATCACGAGCAGAGCGAGGAGCGTGGTGCGCACGGCGCGGGTCGTAGCAGACAACGATGGCGCGCGAAAGCGGGGCGGTCACGCCGCCTGACGCGCGCCGGTCACGTCCCGCAGGATGGCGAGCGAACAGCCGACGAGGCGGCACTTGCCGGCGCTGACGTAGGGCACGTCTGCCGCCCGGCAGGCATCCTTGAGCTTCCACTCGTCGGGATGGCTGATGAAACCCGAGGCGCCAATGACGAGATCGAAGCCGCCGTGCTTGATGCGCTGCGTCTGGCTGTCGACGCTCGACGACTGGTTCACGTCGGCCCAGGTCACCACGAGCTCCAGCCGCGACTCGAGCGCCCGCTGCAGGTTGGGATCGGCCCGGTTGGTTACCACCAGCGCGCTGCGCCCCGCGACCCGTTGGCGCGCAAGGTCGACCGGGGTCGGCTCGGGGACCGTCGGGCGGCTCGCGTCTTCGACCAGGTCGGGCCCGGCCTCCACGATCGGCACGACGTCTCCCGCATGCAGCCGCTTCTGGACCGCGCGCAACCGGTCACGGGCCTGCCGGAGGTCCGAGCCCTCGAGCGTCGCGGCGACCAAGGCCAGCACGGCGTTCTTGCGCGGGAGGAGGCGGCTCGCGAGCTCATCGGCCGGGAAAAGGCGGGCGGCCTCGATGAACCAGGAGACGAGCTCGCTCGGCGCGGCCTCGCTGGGCGGGAGCCGGCTCATCAGCTCGCGATTCTGGCGATGGCGCTCACGACGCTTCGGGTCGTAGTCGAGCAGGGCGGCCCACGTGCGCGGCGGGCGCGTCTCCGCGTCCAGGGTGCGCGAGAGCTCGTGCGCCTCGCCCAGCCGCAGGAGCTGGACGGTGAAGCGGAGGCGGCCGAGCAGCTTGGCCCAGCGCAGGACGTCGGCGCACTGCCCCCGGAGCCAGCGCAGCTCGCGGGCGACGCGCAGGAGCTCGGCAAACGGCGGAGGCGCCCAGCGGTTGACAGCACGCCGCAGCGCGGGGGAATCGGGATCGCCGGCGTGGTCGCCGAGGCAACTCGCAAAGCGCGTGACAGCGTCACCCAGTCGACCGCTCGCGTCGGGCGGCGCGGGGTCCAGGTCGGTGCCGTCGGCCCAGCCGTAGTCGTCGAGCGTCGCGACGGGGCGCGCAATCAGCTCGGAGGCGACCTCCGCCGCCTCGTCCCAGCCCTTCAGCGTGTCGCGCGCGAGCCATTGGCCGGTCGTCGCGGGGGTGGCGTCGAGGCGCAGCGGCGGCACGTTGCCCGGCCAGTAGGCTTTGGCGACCTTGCCGAACTCGCCTGCGAGCGCAGTGACGCGGCCCTCGATGGCCGGGTCCCGTACGCGGTCCTGCCAATAGCGTGCGCGGGCGATCCACTCGACGAGCTGGAGCTGCATGAAGCGCGGCGCGTAGAGGGGCAGGTCTTGCGTCGACTCGAACTCTCGGCGCACGGCATCGACCGACTGCACGGCGCGCTCGAGGTCGGAGAACGTGGGCTCCAGGATGCGGGGCTTGGGCCGCGCGGGCGTCGCAGGCTCGGCCGGCTCGGGCGGTCGAGGCGCGGGCGCGGATGCGAGTTCCGGCTCAGGCACAGACACAGACAGAGACACAGACACGGGCTCCGGCACCGGCACAGGCACAAGCTCCAACGCGACGACCGGCTCCGGCACGGTCTCCAGCGCGACGCCCTCCGTCACCAGCGGGCGGAGCAGCGCCCGACCGAGCGTCGAGGGCAGCATCTGCCGGAGCACGCCGTCGAGCGCGGCGGCGCGATCGAGGCCTTCGGCCCGCCAGGTCTCGCCATGGCCGAAGACGGCGCAGGTCACCCACTCGGCCTCCGCGTACCGAATGACGTAGCCGTGCCCTTCGAGCAGGGCGGCCGCCTGCATGTGGTCGGAGCTCATCCTCTCACTCTGGCGAATGAGACGGGGCCGTCAAGCGGAGCCGCTCACGCCGCACCATGGAGCTGGACGACGCTGACGGCGGGACCCAGGCGAACCTCGAGGCGATCGAACCCAAAGTAGAGCTCGCCATCGACCACGGGGTCGAGGGACTCGCCGCGACCCTCGACGAGCAGCGAACGGGCGGCCTGCTCGTGCCAGTTCGGACCGCTGGCGGGCCGACCCATGGCGAGGACCATCCACTTGACAGCGATCTCCGCGGGCGTCATCGAGCCGACCGCGACGTGCATGTGCCCCGGCTCGCGCGCGTAAGGAAACAGGCGGGCCACGCCGACGTCGACGTCGATGGAGCCGACGTGCAGGCCATGCAGGGCGGTCGTTGGCACCACGCGCTCGTCGATGGTGACCTGCGCGGGCGTTGGGCGGATGAGGTGCTCGGCGTGCGCGCCGAGGTGCGGCGGGATCAGGCGACCGAGCAGCGGCGCCCGATGGCCGATGCCGACCATGCCTTTGAGAATGACGCGCAGCGCTCCCGCGACGCCCTGCCGCGGGTCCTCGTAGTACTTGGCGAAGAACCGCTGGCCCACGCCGCCGAGCGCAGCGGCGAACCCGAAGCGCCGCCACGGGACCTCGGGCTGTGCGTTTCGCCACCCCACGAGTTCGAGCGTGTCGAGCCGCACGCGCGTGGGCTCGCGACCGCCGCGGACGAGCGCCACGAGCGCGCGCACGGTGCCGTCGGCCGAGCCACGGAGCCCGGCCTTCTTGGCCACGAAGTCGACCGTTCCGCCGGTGGTCGGGAGGAACGCTGGCCCGCGCTCTGAGAGCCCGTCGGGCGCGGTGCTCGCCGCCGCGTTCAGGAGCGCGTGGAAGGTGCCATCTCCGCCGTCGCTGACCCACGTGCGCACGCCGCTACGCCAGAGCTCTGTGGCGACGGCCGGGAGCTCCGCGACCGTGCGCGTCTCGTAGACGACGCCGAGGTCGCCGACGAGCGCACGCAGCGTCTCGAGCCGACGGCCCGCGCGGTTCTTGCGCGCGTTGGGGTTGGTGACGATGCCGATGGCGGGGGTGGACGGGTGCACGGGCCCGCGTCTACCACGTCGAGGCGTGGGAGGCGAGCCCGACGGCGGGGGCTAGAAGCCGGTTCCGACGAGGCCGATACCCACGCCCCAGCGGGAGGGGCCGTCGGCGAGGAGCATCGGCACGGCGCGCACCGCCACCATCGGGCTCGCCGTGATGCGCTGGAGGGAGAGCGCGCCGAAGACGACCTCGACGGTCCCGAGCGCAAGCAGTGGCAGTGACACTGCCAGGCCGGTCCCACGAAAGTCGTCGCCGATGGTCGCGAGGAAGACCGCGGTCCCGAGCGCGAGGTTGACGCCACCGACCGCGAGGTCCGCGACGGCCCACGAGCGGGAGCCCGGGCGGACGAGCGATGGGCTCTCGTCGCCGGGCGCGACCGCGGGCGGATAGGTCACGAGGTTGCCCGTGAGCGCGGCGAGGCCGCCGAGGCCGCTGACGGGCGCGAGCACGAGGCCGACGACCAGCGCGAACGACTCCGGTCCGGAGCGGCCTTCGAGCAGCGACTCCGCTGCCCACGCCGGGCGCGCGACCGACGCGAACGACAGGGCCAGGACGACGAGTGGGAGGGCGCGGTTCACGCGGCGAACGTCGCACGGACACCGGCAGAAGTGAACCGAGTCGCCGCACAGTTGTCGGAGGGGAACACGGGCAGTACCGTCGGCGGGTGCGTCACCTGCGAATGGTCGGGGTCTGGGTGGGGGTGCTGACCTGGGGCGGCTGCGCGCCCGGGGCTCCAAACGTGGAAACCGACGTGAGCGCGCTCGACGTGACCGCGGACGACACGGCGTTCGGGGCTGACGTAGGCAGCCCAGTCCCCGATCCCGGCACGTCGGTGCCCGAGGTCGCGAGTCCACCGGGAGACACCGTAGCGGTCGGAGCGGACACCACGCCGAATAGCACGGCGCTGGATGCGAGCGACGCCGAGACGCCGGAGAACCCCGATCGCGACCACGACGGCCTGCTCGACGTCGCCGAGACGGTGCTCGCCGCGCGCGTAGCGCCGACGCTCTGGTTTGCCGCGGGTGAGAAGCACGCCGAGCGCGCCGAGCACTTCGCCGTGACGCCGGTCACGCTCAAAGACGGCACGGTCGGGGTGCGGGTCCTCATCGCCTTCGGCTTCCTGCGTGACGGGGGCGACCCCGATCTGGCGGGCGCGTCGGGCCACCTCGGCGACGCGGAGCTGGCCGTGTTCGACTGGCGCACGTCCGTGGCCATCGACAGCGTCAAGTCGGCTCAGACCGCGGTCCTCACGCTGGAGCTCGGCTATCTGTCGCAGCACTTCGGGACGGCGACCGACACGTCGGGGTGGGCACCGGCGATGACCTTCGACGTCATCGACCTCGGTGACGGCAACCCGCACCCGGTGCTCTACCTCGCCCATGGGAAGCACGCCGTGTACGCGAGCCTCGGGGCCTGCGATCTCGGCGGCCTGGCGGGCTCCGACGACTGCGGCGAGGGCTTCAGCGCGACCGTGCTCACGCTGCCGGAGCGCAACCTCGGCAGCCGCGCGCACCCGCTCGCGGATGAGACCGTGGGACTCGGGGGGCTCACCGACGGCGTTGACTGGTTCTGGTCGGGCCCGCGCTTCTGCGGCTGGCAGGTCCGGCGCGCGGGGCATCGGCTCGCGTGCGTGGGCGAGGCCTCCGACTACTCGGTAACGCTACCGGCGTTCATTGACTGACGGGTCACTTGATGACGAAGAGCGGCGGTCGATCCGGCCGAGGCCCGAGGTCCGGCAGGATCGCCGACGCCGTCCGAATGTGGTCGAGCTCGTCTTTGAAGGTCGCAAACCGCGTGTACTCGCGGCGCATCGCGCGGACGAACGTGCGCCCTTCGTCGACGGAGGCCGAGAGCGCCAGCGCCTCGCCGACCGCGACGACCAGCTTGGCTGCGACGGCATGCCCGCGCCGATGCTGGCCGGTCAGGATCTCGCGCACGACCTCCTCGACCCGCTGCCGCGCGACCTCCAGCATGCGCCGCCGATAGGCGTCCGGGATGGGCGCGTTCTCGATCGACTCCTGGAGCAGGTCCGAGTACGGCCGGCCGTTGTCGAGCGCGGCGGAGGCGTCCTGGCGCTCGGTCGGCTCCTCGGAGTCCATGTCCGCGAGCTGATCCATCAGGAGCCGGCGATCGAAGTAGGCGCGGTTGGGCGTGTCGAGCTCGCTCCAGAGCGACTCGAGCGCCGAGCCGCGGGGCGGAATCGCATGACCCGTCGCGGCGAGCAGCACGAACGGGAGCACGACCGAGCCGGCATGATCCGGCCGACCCCAGCCGAGCGCGTCGGCGCGCTGAAAGCGGGTGAGCGCCTCCTCGTGGCGGCCCGCGAGCAGCAGCACGCGGCAGGCGAGCGCATCGGAGTGCGGCCAGTCGGGTCGCAGCACGGTGCCGGCCTCGAGCGTGAGCACCGATCGCAGCACGTCGGCGCGCTCGGCGGCGGCGGCGAGACGCAGGAGCCGGATCTCGTTCGGCGAGGCGCGCCACGCAGCGCGAGTCGCCTCGACCGCGAGGCTCGTGTCGTCGGTCGCGACCGCGAGCGAGGCCAGCCGATCGGCCAGCCGCGCGCGATAGGCGGCGTCCTTGATGCGCCCGACGCCCTCGCGAGCGGCGCGGACCGCCTCATTGACCCGCCCGAGCCGCACCAGCGCGCCGACCCACTCGTGATAGGCCTCGGGGTGGTCGTCCCCCTCCTCGCGCGCGAGCCGCCCGATGCCATCGACGCCGGCGCTCAGGTCCACCGCCTCGCGCAGCAGCCGCCTCGCCTCGCGCCGGAAGCCCCGCGCATCGCGCGCCATGGCCTTGAGCGCGCCGATCCACGCCGGGAGGAACGCTTCGAGCCCCTCCATGGGCGCGTCGCCGTCGATGGTGAGCAGGTCCCGCAACCCGAGCTCGCGATCGCCGACGCCGCGCATCGCCTCGAGCTCGCTCAGCAGCCGCTGCGGCCGCTCGAACGGCGGCGTGAGCTCCATCAGCGCGCGCAGGTAACGGCGCTTGGCGTCGTTGACGTCGGTGGTGATCATCCGCTCGGGCACCTCGGGCCCGCAGAAGACGCCGACGCGATCCTTGTGCCGGAAGGTGCCGAGCAGGCGGCCATAGACGCGCGCGGCGAGCTCGACGTTGCCCGCGAGGTAGCTCGTGCCGACCCGTCCGAACAGCTCGTCCATCTCCTTGGCCCACGACTCGTCGCCAAACGACCGCTCCTCGCGCCGATCCTCGTCCCACCCCACGTGGCTGAAGTAGCGGCCCTCCTCCAGCCGGCCCGCGAGGCGCTCGGCCTGCTCGTAGAGCTCGTAGACCTCCGAGAGCACGGGCGGCAGCTCCGCCATCGCCGGGCGCGGAATCTCCGGATCGGTCGCGGTCGTCGCCTCCGGGACGAGCTCGACGAGCTCGAGCCGCGCCTCGGGCGGGATGCGCATCGCGAACAGCCGGATCACGTCCTGGAGGCGGTCGAGGCTCGGCACGCCGATGCGGCGCTCGACGAGGTCGAGGAACTCCGCGAGGGAGGGCGTCGGCGGGCGCGGCGGGACGGGGGTCATCGGTTGCTCATTGTAGCATGGCGGCCCGGGCAGTGGGCAGTCGCCCGAAAATGGAGGCTTGACGCGCCAAAACCCCGCGTGTTACCCAGGCGTTCCACCGGCCTGCCCCCAGGCCCACCACCTCGAGCGAGGCCGCACCGCATGTACCTACGCGAGCCCATCTACCTCAACGGAGCCGCCTCACGGCGCCAACGTCAGTGGAGCCCGCTTCGCCCCATCGCCAACTTGGTTTTCCTCGCGCTCATCGTTGGCGTCAATTATTTCGTCTTCTTCCACGAGCCCGAGCCCGAGGCCGCCCCCGCGGTCATGGATCAGCCGTCGGAGTCGGAGTCGCGACCGGCCAAGGACAGCGACCCCAAGAAGCCGTCGGAGATCGCTCCGGAGAAGAAGCCGGATGCGCCGGCACCCGAGGCCACGAGCGTCGCGCGCCGCTTCGAGGGCACGCTCAGCCGCGGGGACACACTCTTCGCTGCGCTCCTGTCGGAGGGCCTGGACAACAGCCAGATCGCGCCGGTGCTCGGCGCCATGCGCGAGGTCTTCGACTTCAAGAAGGCGCGTGCGGGCAACCAGTACTCGGGCACCCTGGACGCCAGCGGCCGCATCGCACGGTTCGAGTACCACACCAGCCCGCTGGACGTGTACGAGGTCCAGCTCGCTAACGACGACTACCAGGCCAAGCGCGTCGAGGTGCCCATCGAGCGCAAGACGGTCGTGCTCGGGTGCACCATCGGCAGCTCCTTGTTTGGCAGCGTCGCGCGCTGCGGGGAAGGGCCGGAGCTCGCCGCGCAGATCGCCGACGTCTTTGCCTTCGACCTGGACTTCTTTCACGAGATTCGTCAGGGAGACGTCGTCAAGGTCGTCGTGGACAAGCTCTTCGTCAACGGACGCTTCCTCCAATACGAGGCGCTCAAGGCGGCCACCTACGAGGGCAAGTTCGGCACCTACTCGGCCTTCGCCTTCGCCAAGGCCAGCAAGGACGGCGACGCCCTGGCCTCCGCCTACTACACGCAGCCGGGCCAGTCGCTCGAGCGCGAGTTCCTCAAGACGCCGCTCAAGTACACGCGCATCTCCTCGGGCTACACAATGAACCGCTTTCACCCCACGCTGCACAAGTGGAAGCGCCACCTCGCCATCGACTACGCGGCCCCGGTCAACACGCCGGTGCAGGCCGTCGCCTCGGGCAAGATCACGTTCGTCGGCAACAAGGGCGCGTCGGGGAACCTCGTGGTCATCGAGCACGACGACGGCACCTCGAGCTACTACGCGCACCTCAACAAGTTCGGCAAAGTGCAAGAAGGCGACCGCGTGACACAGAAGACGGTCATCGGCTTCGTCGGTCAGACGGGTCGGGCGACCGGGCCGCACCTGCACTTCGCGCTCAAGCACAAGGGCAAGTGGGTTAACCCGCTCGAGGTCAAGTCGGTTACGCCGGCGGCCCTCACGGGCGCGGACAAGGCCCGCTTCCAAGAGACTATCGCGCCGCTGGTCGAGCAGCTCAAGAAGGTCCGCGTCCAGTCGGTCACCGAGCGCCAGGGCTAGTCGCCCGCTTTCTCCCAGTTCTTCCACAACATTCTCCCACAACGGCAAGCCGCGCTCACGTATAGTGGGCCTCATGACACGCGTCGCTCGCCGCTGCTTGGTCCTGGTCGTTTGGCTCTCCGGCTGCGGCGGGGGAACCGACGGCGGCACGGGCGCGACGTCTGGCGCTGCGGACGCGGGGGCGGGCGACGGGGCCGTGGCCCTGCTCGGCGGTCCGCCCAAGGTGGCTGTGGTGGCGCCCGTGGCGGGCCTGCTGGTCGCGCCGGGCGCCGTGGTCACCTTCCGGGCGACCGTGAGCGATCCCGAGGACCGCGCCGTCGACCTGCGGATCGAGTGGGTCAGCGACCGCGACGGTGTCTTGGGGCTGAGCACGCCGACCGCGGCCGGCGAGGCGGAGCTTGGGACCACGACGCTGACGGCGGGCGCACACGTCGTAACGGCGCGGGTCACCGACCCCGCGGGACACGTCGCGACGGCCTCGACGACACTGACCGTCGATCGCGCACCGGTTGGGACGCCCAAGGTCACGATCGCCCCGAGCGCACCCAAGACCGACGACACACTGGTCGCGAGCACGGACGCCACGGTCTCCGATCCAGACGGGCAGCCCGTCCTCTATCGCACGGTCTGGTTCGTGGACGGCGTCCTCGCGAACGTCGCGGGCGTGTCGGTGCCCTCGGCCGCGACCCAGCGCGGGCAGACGTGGCGCGCGCTTGTCACGCCGCACGACGGCCTCGTCGACGGCACGCCGGGCGAGGCCCAGGTCGTCATCGGCAACACGGCGCCGAAGGCCGCCGCCGCCAAGGTGCTGCCGAGCGCGGGCGGGGCGGCCACGAGCTTCACGTGCGCGCCCGAGGGCTTCAGCGATCCCGACGGGGACGCGCCGAGCGCCACGGTGCGCTGGGAGGTCAACGGCACGGAGGTGGCCCAGGGCGCGCTCATCAGCGGCCTCTATCAGAAGGGGGACGTGCTGACCTGCCGGCTCACGCCGACCGACGGCGCGGAGTCGGGGCCCGAGGTCGGCAGCGAGCCGATGACCATCCTCGACACGCCGCCCGGGGTGAAGTCCGCGACCATCACCCCCATCGAAGGCGACAAGACCGCGCTGTTCACCTGCGGCGCCGAGGGCGTCTCGGATCCGGATCCCAATGACACGGTCACGCTCGACTGGGTCTGGGTCGTCAACGGCCAGGACCAGCCCGGGACGACGAGCCAGAGCCTCTCGGCCGAAGCGCTGAAGAAGGGCGACACGCTGCGCTGCAAGGTCATCCCGTCCTCCGGCGGGGTGGGCGGCTCGCCGGCGCTCTCGCCGATCGTGACGATTGGCAACGCGCCGCCGGCGCTGCTGTCGGTGCTGGTCAAGCCGTCACCGGCCACCAAGCTCACGCCGGCGCAGTGCGTGCCCGGGCAGCCGACCGATCCCGATGGGGACCCGGTCAGCTACATCTTCACGTGGTATGTGAACGGGACCGTCATCGCGGGGGTCACCACCGACACGCTGGCGCCAAGCCACTTCGGCAAGGGCGACCTCGTCTGGTGCGCCGCGGCGCCGAGCGACGGGAGCGCGACGGGCGCCGCCGTGACCTCCAAGTCGAAGCTCACCATCCAGAGCTCGCCGCCGACCATCACGGGCGTCGTGCTCGGGCCGGTGCCGGCGAACGAGTCGACGGAGCTCGGCTGCACGCCGGAGGGCTGGAGCGACATCGATGGCGATAGCGCAAGCTACACGTACCAGTGGGTGCGCAACGGTCAGCTGGTGCCGGGCGCGGTCGGCGCGACCCTCGACGGCGCGGCCTTCGATCGCGGCGATCTCGTCCTGTGTACGGCCACACCGACCGACGGGGACGCCGTCGGCGATCCCCTGGCCTCGAACGCCGTCCAGATCGGCAACATGCCGCCGAGCATCACGAGCGCAGTGGTCACGCCGCCCTTTGGCAGCAAGAACGGGGCCTTCACCTGCGTGCCCAAGGGCCATGTCGACGCCGACGCGGGCGATCCGGAGCTGTACAGCTTCACCTGGACGCTGAACGGCGCACCAGTCACCGGCGCGACCTCGGCCACCTTGGTGCCTGGGCCCACGACCCAGAGCGGCGCGCAGGTCGCGTGCACGGCGACGCCGTTCGACGGCACCGACAGCGGCGCGCCCAAGTCCTCACCGCCCGCCGTGGTGACGAACGTGCCGCCGGTCGTGGACGCCGTGGCCATCAACCCCGCCAACGCGAGCGCGGCGAGCACCCTCACGTGTCAGCCGTCGGGGCTCACGGACCTGGACGGCGATCCGGTGAGCCTCACGACCACCTGGATCGTCAACGGCGCACCCTTCACTGGCGCGACCCAGAGCACTCTCGCCCCGGGCACGCTCAAGACCGGCGATCAGGTCGCCTGCCAGGTCACCCCGTCCGACGGCCAGGTGAATGGCACCCCCAAGACCAGCAGCACGGTCACGCTCGCCAACGCGCCACCATCGGGGCTCGTCGTCGCAGTCGTGCCGGCCTCGCCGACGAGCAGCGCGCCCTTCGAGTGCGTGGTCAAGACCGCGGCCACCGATCCCGAGGGAGAATCGGTCACCGTGAGCTATGCCTGGTTGCGCGATGACGCGGCCACGGGGCTGACGGGGGCCATCGTGCCCAAGGGGAACGCGAAGGCGTGCGAGACGTGGACCTGCGTCGCGACCCCGACCGATGGAAAGACCGCGGGCGCACCGGCCACGGCCGACACGGTCATCGACGAAGGACGCGCGCTCGTGCTCGACGGCACGGGCTCGGTCGATACGCCCGACGCAGGCGGCAACGCGCTCGCGGGCGGCAAGTTCACCATCGAGGCGTGGGTCCGCCTCAACGCCCACGCCGACGGGGTCATCGCGAGCAAGCGGGGTCTGGGGTCCCTCGTGACCGATCGGGGCTTCACACTGAAGCTCCAGAGCGACGGCACCGCCAGTCTGCTCATCGACATCGACACGAGCCCGCCGAAGGGCGCGACCAGCACCGCCAAGCTCCCGTTGTTCCAGTGGGTCCATGTGGCTGGCACCTACGACGGCACGGTGGCGCGCGTCTTCGTCGGCGGCCACCTGGAGGCGAGCTTTGCCATCATTGGGCCCATCG
Source organism: Pseudomonadota bacterium (assembly GCA_005776585.1). Classification (GTDB taxonomy): domain Bacteria; phylum Myxococcota_A; class UBA9042; genus SXOX01. The sequence goes on from SXOX01000088.1 coordinate 56,042, forward strand.
ACGCGGCGACGGGGCTGCACATCGGCTCCGACGGCACCGGAGGGGGCGGCTTCGTGGGGAGCCTCGACGAGGTGCGGCTCTCGAGCACGGTGGTCTATACGGCAGACTTCGTCCCAACACCGCGGCCGGGCGCGACGACGGGTACCGTCGGGCTCTATCACTTCGAGCTGGGCGACGCGGTGGCCACGCCCGACGACTCGGGTCTCGCGCTGCACGCGGGCGTCACGGGTGGCGTGACCTATGGGCCTGGCATGTGCGGCGGGTCGCAGAGCGCGCCGAACGCGCCGGTCGTGACCATCGCGCCGCTGGCACCCAAGCCGGCCGAGGCGCTGACCTGCACCGCCACGGCGACCGATCCGGACGGTGACACCGTCACCTACACCTACCAGTGGCTCAAGAACGGCAGCGCCCTCTCCGGGCTCACGGCCAAGACGCTCCCGATAGGCTCGACCGGCGCCTGCGAGACCTGGACGTGCGAAGCGGTCGCGAAGGACCAGAACTCCAGCGGCCCGAAGGGCACAGCCTCGGTCTCGACCGGCCCCGGTGGCGGCATGACGTGGTACGAGCACAACAGCTACGACCCGGTCACGCACCCGCAGACCAAGAGCGTGAACCAGTTCTTCCAGGTCGAGCGCGTGGCCACGCCAATCGTCATCCCGGCGAGCGGCGTGCCGCTCAAGATGACGCACGTCCGCCTCTTCGCCCCCGTGGGGTCGAATTACTACGTCACGCTCTACGCCGACGGCTTTGGCGAGCCCGGGACGGAGCTGGCGATCTGGAACGTCTCGGTCACGAGCAGCTATCCGACCATCAAACTCGTCACACCCTACACAATTACGAGCGCAGGCACCTACTGGCTGGGCCTCCAGGGCTTCGGGGACTTTATGACCGTCGTCGGGGACGCGGACGGCGAGACGCTTGGTTTGCCAAACGCAGTCTACTCGTGCCTCTCGTTCGGGTCCGGCTGCATCACGGAGCCCGCGTGGTCGAACATGGGCAGCCTCGGCACCAAGTTCAAAGTCGGGGACCTCATCCTGGAGCTCGGCAGCGAGCAGCCCACGGGGAGCTGCCAGTAGACCCGCGCTCGCTACTCCGCCAGGAGTGGCATGACGTGGCGGGCCATGCGCACCCCCAGCGTCATGTGGTTCCACAGCGCGCGCGCGCTGCGCCGCGAGGTGAGTCGACCGGCGATATAGGCGGGCCGCAGGTAGAACTCCCGATAGAAGCGGCGCGCGTGACCTTGGAGCGCCTCGGGGCCAAGTGAGTCGCCCTCGCTCGTCTTGCCGCCAAACCAGCGGAAGAGCTCGGGGATCGCGGCCTTGCCGGAGCGCTCGCGACGCTTGCCAAAGCCGGTCGCCGGCATGGGGACGGCCACGTTGACCTGGATGTAGTCGAGGTCGTTGTGCTTGGCGAACGCGATGGTCTGCTCGATGGTCGCCTCGGTCTCGCCCTCGAGCCCGACCATGAACGTGCCCGAGACCTCGATACCGACGGCCTTGGTCCAGCGTACGGCCTGGTGGCCCTGCGCCACGGTCGTCTCCTTGCCGGTCTGGCGCAGGATGGCGTCGTTGCCCGACTCGAAGCCGTAGCAGACCTGAATGCAACCTGCGGCCGCCATGGTCGCGAGCAGGTCGGGGTCGACGGTATCGACGGTGCCAAAACAGCGCCACGTGAGCGCGTCGCCGTGCCCGCGCCGCAGCAGCGCCTCACAGAAGGCCAGCACCCGGTCGCGATCCGCCGTGAACGTGTCGTCCCGGATGGCGATCTCGCGCATGCCGTAGCGCGAGACCAGCTCGTCGATCTCCTCCATGACGAGCTCGATGGGCCGCACGCGCACCTGGCGCTGGTTCCAGATCTGGGTCGGGCAGAAGGTGCACTTCTTGTGGCAGCCACGCGCGGTCGCGATGGTGGTGCTTGGCAGATGCCGGCTGAACGGGATGACGTACTTCGATAGGTCGACCAGGTCGCGCGCTGGGAGCGGATACGTGGGCCAGCCCTCGGGCAACCGGCGCGGGCTCTTCTGGAGGACACCGCCCTCGAGCCACGCGAGGTTGTTGATCTGCGCCCGCGGCACGCCTGCGGCGAGCTGGTGCATCGCCTCTTCGGGCTCTCCGAGGATGACAATGTCAACGTGCCCATCGCGCAGTGGCCGCTCCGGCTTGGCCGTGACGTTCGGCCCGGACATTACGAGCGTGGTCTCGGGCAGCGCCTCCCGCAGCAGGCCGAACAGCCGAAAGTCGTCGTGCAAGCTGCCCCAAGCCGAGGGGACGAGCACGGCCCGCGGCGGAGCCCGACGCAGGCGCGCGACGACCTCCTCGTGGTGAAGCCCCTCGACGTTGGCGGCGATGAGCTCGACGGGGTGGCCCGCCTCGCGCAGCACGGCGGCGGTGAACATGAGCTCGAGCGGCGGGTAGGGGCAGCTGAGCGGGACCTCGCCACCGAAGTTGTCGCGCAGGAAGATGGCGGGGCGCCCGTTGATGACGGCGAGGGGTTCGAGCAGCGTGAGCCGCTCCGGTGCAAGGGTGGAGGTAGTCATGGGGCTCCTGGGCAATCGGGCGCAGACGATACCGCTCGAAGGGCCGACTCTGCTACCCTTGGAACGGCATGACTGGTTCCAAAGCAAGCCCCGACCCGACCCTGGATGGCACGCTCGCCGAGGCGCGCCGCCTCTTGGAGCGCGGTGAGCTCGACGGCGCCACGCGTGGCTTCGCCGAGATGCGTGAGCGCCGGCCCGAACGACCGGAGGGCCCGCTCGGTCTCGCGACGATCGCGGCGCGGCAAGAGGAGTGGCAGGCGGCCTTCGTGCTCGCGACGGAGGCCATCGAGCGCGAGGCGACCTGCCTCGACGCCTACCTGCTGTTGGCTGAGATTGCGTGGTTTGGCGGCATGCCCGACATGGCGATCGGATGGCTCGAGGCCGGCATTCAGCCGATGCAGGGCGAGCCGCTCCTGTTCGAATGGCTCGTCCGGCTGTACGCGATGGACGGCCGCCTGGAAGAGCTGAAGCACTGCTTGGGTCATTACGCGGGGCTCCGGCGGATGAAGGTGCATGACGCGGCGCTCGTGTTCGCTCGCGACGCGAACCTGCCGACCGACGTGCGCAGCCGCATCGTCGCCGCCAGCCGGAGCTAGAGTGGGCTAAGCCGGGCTCGACTGCGCCTGACTCTGAGCTTGGCGCGCCATCTGCTTCATCATCATGGTCTGCACGCCCATGAGCAGCTTCTGGACCTGCATCATGTCGATGCCGCTCTCGGCGGCCGCGGGCGTGAACAGGAAGTCGACGAGATAGACGTCGTTGAACACGTTGAGGTTGGGCGCGGCGAGCTTGGCGTAGCGGTCGAAGTAAAGCAGCTGCTTCATGATCAGGATGAACTCGCGCGGCGCGCGGAGGCCGTGCGTACGCGCATTGGCGACGATGTCGGGCAGCACCTTGCCGTACTGGATGTCTGAGATCTTCTGCTCGAGCAGTGGCTGGTAGACCTTCCGCAGGTCCGCTGAGAGCACGGCCTCGTCGATCTTGCCGGTGGCCGCGCCCATCTCGATCATCACCTTGGCGAGCTCGTCGTAGTCCTGCGTGACAAACGACAGGATGTAGCGCATCACCGCCATCCGCTGCGTGTGGTCGAAGCGGCCGACGATGCCGAAGTCGATGAAGCCAATCTGCTTGCGCTCGGGCAAGTACAGCAGGTTCCCGGCGTGCACGTCGCCGTGGAAGAAGCCGTGGAGCATCATCGTGAGGTTCCAGCCGCGCATGCCGACGCGCAGCACGCGCTCGGTGTCGATGCCGAGTTCACGCGCAGTCTTTACATCATCTGCCTTGAAGCCGTGGAAGCGCTCCATGGTGATGAGCCGCTTCGTCGTGTGCGACCAATGGATGCGTGGCGCGCAGATGTCCTTGTCCGCGCCATGCTTGACCATGATCGCGTTGAACTCGTCCATGTTCTTGGCTTCATTGGTGAAGTCGAGTTCTTCGTGGATGGTCTTGTGGAAGTCCTCGATGACGCCGGACGCGTTGGCGAGCTTGAGCTCCGAAAAGATCCACTCCCCGAACAGGGCCGCCTTGTGCATGACCCAGAGGTCGGCGTCGACGCGCTCGGCCACGCGCGGGCGCTGCACCTTCACGACGACGTCGGTGCCGTCAAGCAGTGTGGCGCCGTGCACCTGCGCGATGGAGGCGGCCGCGATCGGCGTCTCGTCGAAGGTGGCGTAGGCCTCGGTCAGCGACTTGCCGAGGTCGTGCTCGACGGTGCGCTTGACGTCCACGAACGGAAACGACGGGACCCGGTCCAGGCAGGCCTGGAACTCCTGGCTGTACTCGCGCTTGAAGAGGCCCGGGCTCGACGCGATGATCTGTCCGAGCTTGATCCAGGTGGCGCCGAGGTCCTCGAACAGCCGACGCAGGTAGTACGGGCGCTTTGGCTTGTTGAAGAGCCACGGGAAGGCCCACTTCCAGAAGTAGAAGCCAAAGACGAAGAAGCGGGCGATGAGCCGGAGTAGGAACATGGGCCCTCTCAGAACCTGGACGGGGGATCAGAAGAGCTGGCGGATGCCCACGACGAGCACGATGAGCACGAAGATGCCCACGGCGATCGCGATGAACTGCTTGGGGTCCTTGTCCCGACCCTTGCCCGAATGCTTGCGGAAGAGGCCCTGAAAACCCGACCGCATCCCCATCATGGTGCCGCCACCCTTGGTGGAGGACCCTGGCTTCGCGCCTTGCTTCGATCTCGCCATGGGCGCGGTTCTAGCAAGGGTGCGCGAGCGTGGCAAGCCACCGCTTGCACCGCCAGCGGCAGCGGGTGATGCTCGCCCGTGAGATGCGAGAGTGACCGAGTCGGAGGTTCCGTGACGCGAACGCTCTTCCTGTTGGCCCAGACCGTGGCGATGCTCCAGGTGGCGTGTGGCACGAGCGAGTCCCAGCCGAGCCCGGCTGCGACGGACACTAGCGTGCTGGTGCCCACAGACACGCCCGATGTCGCCTCCGACGTCCCCGCCAAACCCGACCTCCCACCCAAGGCCGACGTGGGCCCCGGCCCTGCGCCCAAGTCCAACGCGCTGCGCGTCTCCTACATCTCGGCGGACAGCTACGCGGGACAGGGCGGCGCCAACGCCACGGTGATTGCGGGCTTCTACGACGAGGTGCCGAGCGGGCTCTCGAGCACGAGCGAGCAGATCGGCCCCTGTGTGGTCCGGACCACGACGTTTGGCGACGGCAAGTTCAAGCTCGAAAAGCACAGCGTCGGCACGATCACGCTGAGTGGCGGCCTCGAGGTGGTCACGCTGAAGCCGGGTCCCGGCGGGGACTATCCGGCGTTCCAAGGCAAGGCGGCGCTCTGGAAGGGTGGCGAAGCGCTGATCTTCGACACGACGGGAGGCGACATCCCTGGCTTCTCGGCCACGGTCGCTGCGCCTTCGCACGTGCGGATCACCGCACCCGTCCTGCCGCTCGGCAAGGCGCTACCCGTGCCACGGACGGCGGATCTGGCGGTCGGATGGACCGGCGACAGCACAGGCCAGGTCGTCTTTCACCTGTCGGGTCCGCAGCAGCTCCCGGCACCTCAGACGACGCTCTCGTGCTACTTCACGCCCGCGGACGCAAAGGGGACCATTCCCAAGGAGGCGCTGGCGAAGATCGCGCTGACGGGGACGGGCACGGTCTCGGCGATGTCGCTGAGCGCGGCGGAGCCCAAAGCCGGCTTGTGGGAGGCCGTGACGATTCAGGCCGCGGCGCGTGCGCTGCGGCAGTCGGACACGCCCTGGCTTGGCACGGTCGAGATTCAGTAGGCGCCGACTACGGCTGACCCATGCCGACGGCGTAGCGCATGAGCGCGAGCTTGCGCCGCGTGAGCTCCAGCGCGGTGTCGTAGCGCGTCGCGTTCTCGGCCAACTTGGCGACCTGGGTGTCGAGATCCACGCCATTGCCGTCCTTGGTCACGGCTCCCTCGGCCTTGCGCAGAACGTTCGACGCGTCGGCGCCGGTCACCTCCTGGGGCGACTCGGCGGCCGTGAGGAAGCCCTCGAAGCCCAGATCCGCCGCCTGATAGTTCGGCGTGTCCGCATTGACCAGGTTGGCCGTGAGCAGGTCCTGCCGTTGCAGCCGCAGGTCGAGGCTGGCCTCGAGCGCCCGTGTCGCGTCGTCGAACCGCAATCCCATGAGCTAGCCCTCCGTGGTCCCGCTGCCGACGAGCGTGAGGTGGCCGTCGAGATCGACGTCGGCCGGTAGCGTGCCCGCCTCGCGATACTCGCGGAGCTTGTTGCGCAACGTGCGCACGCTGATGTCGAGCGCCTCCGCGGCGTGCGTGCGGTTGTTGCGGTGACGGCGCAGGCTCGTGACGATCGCCTCCCGTTCGAGCTCGGCCAGCGTCAGCTCGACGCGTTGGAGGGCGCGCTCGAGTCCCATCGGGTTGGGCTCCGGAAGCGCGACGACGAGCGCCTCGGCCTCGATCACGTCGTCCCCGGAGAGGATCATGGCCCGCTCGAGCAGGTTCTCCAGCTCGCGCACGTTGCCCGGGACGTCGTAGCCCTCGAGCAGCGCCATCGCCGCCGGCGAGATCGTCGGGGTCGCGCGCCGGAAGCTGCGCGAGAGCCGCGAGAGGAGCGCGTGGGTGAGGGCCGGCAGGTCCTCGGGTCGGGCGCTCAGCGACGGAATGGTGATGGGAAAGACGTTCAGGCGGTAGTAGAGATCGCGGCGGAAGGTGCCCGCCTCGACCATCGCGGCGAGATCGCGGTGCGTCGTGGCGATGAGGCGCACCGGAGGGGCGGCCGCATGCGACTGGCGATCCTGGCGGTCGTGGATGAGCCGCAAGAGCCGCGCCTGATGCTCCAACGGCAGCTCGGAGACCTCGTCGAGCACGAGGGTCCCGCCGTCATTGCCGTGGAAGAGCTCGGTCGCGTCGAAGGTCGGAGCCAGCACGGCGCAGTTGACCGCGACGTAGTCCCCGGGGCGGCCGCTCTCCGCATGGATGAGGCGCGCGAAGATCTCCTTGCCGGCGCCGGTGTCACCTTGGAGCAGCACGGTCGTGGGTGCATGCGCCACACCGCGCGCCATGGCCAATGCCCGCGCCATGGTCGGGTTGACCGACTCGAGCACGGCGTGCTCGAGTCCCGCGCGCGGGTTGGAGGTCGGGCTGCTGCCCGGGTCGTTGAGCTGTATCGCCGTCGCTTGAATCATGACTTCGGAGCCTCCATGCCAGCCAGGAGCTGGAGCCGTCGGCCGGTTCCAGCGCGCCACGTCGCGCTCTCGTGCGCGAGTCGAACGATGTTCTCGAGGGTCGGATCCACGTCCGCCGCAGCGTAGACGCGCGCGGCCTCGAAGTAGACGGCCGCCTCGACCGCCCTGCCCTCTCGCAGCAGGCACGCGCCCGAGTAGAGCAGGGTCTCACCGGGGGCGAGAGCCAGAGGCTCCGCGGCGCGCGCCAGCGCAGCGCAGTCGCCGGCGGCAAAGGCCAGATCGGCGCGCATCACGGCCGTGGCTACCGCTCCGCCAGCGACGTCGAGGAGCGCCCGCGCTGACGTCAAGCCTTCGGTCTCGAGCGCACGCGCCGCCGCGGCCGTCAGGGTCGTGGCGCTCTCGACGTCGACCTGGCCCGCGCCGCTCGCCGCGAGCGTGCTCACGGCGGCGTTCGAGCCCTTGGCGTTGCCCCGGAGCCGCTCGGCACGCTCCCGCAGGCGGAGGTGTGCCGGCGCCGTGCGCAGCTCGGGCCGCTTCTCGTCCAGCCAGTCGAGCGTCTGACGCGCCCGATAGCCGTCCTCGGCCTCGAGATACGTCTCCGTGAGCGCCTCCAGGACAGCGAGTTCATCGGCGCGGGGCCGATTCGCGTCGGCCGCGGCCTTTCCGAGCCGCGGGCAGCGCTTGACGTCGACCGTCTCGCCCGCGCAGGCCAGCAGCGTCATGTAGACCGGGACCGCGCGCCGCGGAAGCCCCACGTGGCGGAAGGCGAGCGCCCCCAGCTGCTGCGTGTCGAGCCAATAGGGGGTCAGCGGGGAGACCTCCGCCGGAATGTCGGCGAACGTCGTCGCGGCCAGGTCCCAGCGACCGGAGTGACCGCCGTCGCGCACGGCCCGCCAGCGCAGGACGTTGAGCAGCGTCGAGCCGTGCAGAAACGGGCTCTCCGGCCGAGCACGGGCGAGCGACTCGAGCGCTGCCACCGCCGCGTGCGCCTCCGAACGCAGCAGGTGCACGCGTGCAAGGCGATAGCGCGCCTCGTCGCTGACGCTCCCGCCGTGGAGCTCGTTGTCGGCGACTTGCCGATAGAGGGCGGCGTCGAAACCGGCGCCGAGCGCGTTCCCGGAGACGGCGTCCGAGCGGAGACGGGCCAGCACCGTCGCACCAGGGACCCGACCGTCCTGCGCCACGCGCTCGAGGCGCGCCAGCGCTTCGGCGGCATTCCCATTGCGCGCGAGGCAATCGGCCGAACGGAGCGTCGCCCAGGTCTCCACCTCGCGGCGCGCGGCCTCGTCTGGCGTCTCGTGCGACGCGGGCAGCGCCTTGGCCAACGCCTGCGCCGCACCCGAGGCTGCTGGACGCGCGGGACGGGCGAGGAACGCGACGGCCAGCGGCTCCAACGCGCCGCACCCGGAGTCGATCTTGCCCGTGGAGAGGTCCCGCTCGGCGCCCATGAGCTGCGCGCGACCCTCAGCCTCGTCGTCGATGAGGTCGGCGTACGGGACGACCGGCACGCTCAAGGGACCCGCCTCCAGGTCCGGCGGCGGGGTGCGCCGCTCGCCGACGCGCAGGACCCACCGCACCGGGGCCTGCTTCGTGTAGATCTGGACCGAGAACGTGCCGACGCCGAGACGCGCGACGATGCCGACGGTCTTGCCCGCCTCGACGAGCGGCTCGAAGCCCGAGAAGAAGCGGTGCTTGGTCTCGTTACCGAGCTGGAGCTCGAGAAGCGACGCCCACTGGGCCGGCAAGCGCTTGAACCGCAGCGTCAGGGTGGCCAACACCGGATCGAGGGTCACCGTCGGGCGCTCGAAGCCAGCCGACCGATGAAAGACGAGGTAGGAGACGGCCTTCAAGTCGGCGAACTCGGACCGCTCCTGAGCCTGGGCGACCGCGGCGACGCTGAGCAGGACCCCGAGGGCGACGAGCCGTGGGGCCAGCCCGGTGAGTCGTGCGCGTCGGTGTGAGTGCAGGTCGCGATGCATGAGAGCCTCCCGGGTCGAGCCGCGGTGCAGCCGGTGTGCCACCCGAGGACAGCGCTCAGAACGCGTGCGGCGAAGGCAGCGGCTGCGCGCAGCGCCCAATTCCCGGTCAAACCGTCAGCTGGCTGACAGGCCATGCGCGTCAAAAAGGTGACAAAAGCTCGCGAGCCCAGGGGCCGTGGCGTAGGCTTCCGAGGACGAGCCGCGTAGCCCGCCGGGCGAAGAGTGGAGACGACACCATGACCACGATGACGGGACCCACACGCGGCGCGACGCCCGAGCCCGGCGACGGCGCCGAGGACACGCCGATCTTCGGTCCCGGCTCACCGCTGGCGAACGTCCTCGCGCTCATCCGACGCGTCGCGCGCACTGACTGCAACGTGCTCATCACGGGCGAGAGCGGGACCGGCAAAGAGGTCGTCGTCCGCGCGCTGCATCGCTGGTCGCAGCGGAAGAAGGGGCCCTTCGTTCCGGTCAACTGCGGGGCCATCCCCGAGAACCTGCTCGAGTCCGAGCTGTTCGGGCACACCAAGGGCGCGTTCACGGGTGCCGACCGCACGCGCCCGGGGCGCTTCGAGCTGGCGCATCACGGGACGATCTTCCTCGACGAGATCGGCGATCTGCCGCTGCTCCTTCAGGTGAAGCTCCTGCGTGTCATTCAGGAGCGGCGGATCGAGCCATTGGGGGCTACTGCCGCGCGCGATGTCGATTTTCGGCTCGTCGCGGCCACGAATGCGCCGCTCGAGGACGCGGTCCGCAAGGGCGCATTTCGCGAGGACCTGTATTTCCGCCTGAACGTGCTGCGCGTCCACCTTCCGGCGCTGCGTGAGCGGCCCATGGACGTGCCGCCGCTCGTGGCGCACTTCGTGGCGATGTACAATCATCGGCTCCTGACCGAGGTCCGCGGCTTCAGCGATAGCGCGCTCAAGCTCCTCTCACACCAGCCGTGGCGCGGCAACGTGCGTGAGCTCGAGAACTTCGTCCAGGGCCTCATGGTGCTCGTCGGTGAGGGATGGGTCACCGATCAGGACGTCCGCGCGCGGCTCTCGGAGCGCGATACGATGGGCTTCGGCGGGGCACCGGGGAGCGGGACCGGCGCGCCCGGGCTCGGCGCGGGCGGGGCCGTCATGAGCCTCGCAGACGACGACTTCCCCGAGGAGGGCGTGGACCTGGTGCGGCGGCTCGAGGCCTACGAGAATCGGCTCGTCGACGAAGCGATGCGCCGCGCGGACGGCAACAAGAGCAAGGCGGCGCGGCTGCTCAACCTGAATCGCACGACGCTGGTCGAGAAGCTCAAGCGCCGTGGGCTCCTGGACGGCTCGGGAGATTGACGCGCGTGGCCCGCAGCGGCATGGATGTTGCGACGGTAACCCGGTAGAAGGCCTTGGGCTCGGCGAGCGTCAGCGCGCTGACGCATCCGAGCGCGGGAGCGTGAAGGCACATGGATTCGGTGGACAAGTACCGCAAGATCGCCGCGACGCTTACGCGGGCCGAGTTCCTGGCCGAGTTTCCATCGCCCGTCTTCGTCATACGGGAGATCGTCGGCGGTCGCTTGACCGATCGCATCACGACGCCCGACCGTGGTGAGCCCGACAAGCACGCCAAGAGCGCCGCTCGTCCGGCGGCTGCGCGCGCAGCGCGCATCAAGTCTCGGACGTTGGAGCACTTGCGGCCCGACGAGATCGACGATCCGCGCTCAGATGACGTCCTCGTGACGCGCCGCCTCCAACAGGAGTTTTGCGCGGCCATCCGCAAGGGCTCGACGACGCCCCGCGACCAGCCGATCACGATTGGGCGCTTCACGGACGCCGACGTGGTGCTCAACGACTACACGGTCTCGAAGGTCCACGCGTGGTTCACGATCGACCCCATGTTGGGTCACTATCGCGTGTCGGACGCCGGCTCGACCAACGGGACGCGCGTCGGTGAGCGCCGCCTCGAGTCCAACAAGCCCACGCTCATCAACAGCGGTGATCGCGTCACGTTCGGGCGCCTCATCTGCGATTTCCTGACCGCGGACGACTTCCACCGATGGTTGACCGTCGGAGTCGAGCCGCCCAAGGTCGTCGAGGTCTCACTACGTCGCTGAAGCACGGAGACCGGACGCGATGGCAACCTTCACGAATTTCCAGGTGGCGGTTTTCCGACGACGAATCCCGCCACCGGGAATGGAAGGATGGAACCCGCGTGACTAGGCTCGGTCTCAGCGGCGGGTAGGAGCAGGGCATGCACCGTCTTTCGAAGTCAGTTTTGCTCACGGCGAGCGTCCTCGGGCTCGTCTGCTGTCAGGAGCCAGAGGGGGCGCCGGTCGGTCTCTCGGGTGCCAACGACGCCGCGGCCGAGACCAGCGGAGCGGACGGCGCGGTGGCCGACCACGGGAGCCAGGACGCCTGCGTTGGCTTCGCCGCCACGGGCGCGACCTGCGCAATCGACTGCGACTGCCAGTCCGCGCACTGCCTCGCCGGGAGCTGCGCCGGGGTGGCGTGCTCGGACTCCAAGCCCTGCGGTGAGGGGCAATCGTGTTGGCGGTCGTCTGGCAACGACTCGGGCGTCTGCGCCGCTCCAGCCGTGTTTCTGTGCGCGCCCTGTGGCGACGATGGCCAATGCGCCGCCTCGCAGGTGTGCGCGCCCGTTGGCGGCGACGGCGCACGCTACTGCCTCGACCGGTGTGCGCCCGTGCCTGGCGCGGCGGCGACCTGCGGCTCCGGGACGTCGTGCGAGACCCAGGGCGCGATCTCGGCGTGCGTCCCAGCCTCGGGCACCTGCGGGTGTCTCCCGGCGCATGATGGCCGGTCGACGTCGTGTGGTACCGGCGGCTGCAAGGGGACGCGAACCTGCCTGAATGGCGCGTTGGGGGCGTGTACTGCGCCGCAACCGTCGGCAGAGGTGTGCGACGGCCTCGACAACGACTGCAACGACGACATCGACGACGGCGCCGCGGCGCAGTCCTGCGATGACAGCACGGCCTGCACCATGGACTCCTGTGTCCAGGGGAAGTGCACCTACGCCGTGGCGAAGGACTTCTGCCTCATCGACTTCGCGTGCGTGCCCTCGGGCACGGCGCGGCCCGGTCACCCGTGCGAGGTGTGCGATCCCAAGGCCAGTACGGGCGCCTACAGCCTCGGCACCGGACCGTGCGATGACGGCGACTCCTGCACCGAGCTCGACACCTGTGACGGCAAGGGTGGCTGCGCGGGCACGGCCAAGGCGTGCGACGATGGGCTCGCGTGTACCGTCGACACGTGCACGGGCGGCACCTGCGGCCACGACACGCTCCTCCCCGCGACGTGCCTCGTCGGGGGCGCGTGCTACGCGTCGGGGGAGCTCAACCCGGCGAAGAACTGCACGGCATGCCTGCCCGGGGAGTCCACGACCGCCTGGAGCGCGTCGAGCAAAGGGAGTTGCGACGACGGCAACAAGTGCACCTCCGGCGACTCGTGCTTCCAGGGGGAGTGCAAAGGCACCGGCGAGACGAAGTGCGACGACGGCATCCCGTGCACGGTCGATAGCTGCGACCCGACGACCGGATGCGCGCAGACCAAGGATCCGGGCTACTGCCTCATCGGCTCCATCTGCTACCCGGCGAACACGGCCAACTCCGAGGCCACGTGCCTCGTCTGCAAGCCGGCCGAGAACGGCGCCGATTGGACTCCCCGCACGGGCGGCGGGTGCACCAACGCCAACCCGTGCGAGTTCGACACGCACTGTGTCAGCGGCAAGTGCGTCGCGCAGCTCCTCGTGTGCGAGTGCTTCGACGACGCCGGTTGCGACGACGGGGACCACTGCAACGGGACGCGCTTCTGCGACAAGCCGAGCAGCGACCCGAAGACCTGGCACTGCGCGGACGTGCCCGACTCGCTCGTGACGTGTGACCTGACGGCCGATACGACGTGCGCGAAGTCCGCGTGTAACCCAAAGACGGGTCAGTGCGCGGTCGTCCCCGTGACGGAGGGTACGCCGTGCGACGATGGGAGCGGCTGCACCGTCACCGACGCGTGCGCCCTGGGGCAGTGCAGCGGAGTCGCGCTCGACTGCAATGACGGCAACCCGTGCACCACGGATGCGTGTGAGGCGGGCAAGGGCTGCACTCACGTGGCCGACAACGCGGCGACCTGCTCGGACGATAACGACTGCACCGTCGGCGACGCCTGCTCCGGTGGCGCCTGCAAGAGTGGAAAGAACCAGTGCGGCTGTACGAGCGACGGCGAGTGCCCTGCCGCGGTGCCGTGTGTCGGGACGTGGCGCTGCGCGGCTGGCCCCACCGGCGGCTCGTGCGTGCAGGATCCGTGGCCACCGTGCGACGCCTCGAAGGACACCGACTGCGCTCATGCGGAGTGCAGTCCGGCGGCCCAGGGCTGCGTCATGGTGTCGGAGCCCGACGCGAGCGCCTGCTCCGACGGTTCGGTCTGCACGGTCGGCGATACGTGTCTCGCGGGGACGTGCATCCCGGGCGGAGCGCCGAACTGCGACGACCAGAACCCGTGCACGACCGATACGTGCTCGACAGACATCGGTGGCTGCGTCCACCTCGCACACGCGGACGGCAACCCGTGCGACGACGGCGACGTGTGCACCGAAGGCGACTCCTGCGCCACCGGCCAATGCGCTGGCGCCAAGTCGATCTGCGCGTGCCAGCAGGACAAGGACTGCGCATCGGCGGATCTGTGCCTCGGGGTTGCGACGTGCGACACCCAGGGCGAGCCCAAGAGCTGGCATTGCGTCCCGGGGACTCCGGTGAGTTGCAGCGGAACGAGCGTCGGCCCGTGTGAGGTCGCTTCGTGCCTGCCCTCCACGGGCGAGTGCGTGACGGGGCCGCGCCCGGATGGGGCCCAGTGCAGTGACGGCGACCCATGCTCGTCGGGGGACGTCTGCAAGGGAGGCCTGTGCACCGCCAAGCCGTATTCGTGCCACGACGGCCTGGACTGCACCGTGGACCTCTGCCTCGGAGACGGGACCTGCAAGTCCGTGCCGGAGGCCGGGACGTGCGCTATCGCCGGTCAATGCCACGTCAAGGGCGAGGTGAACCCCAAGAACCCGTGTGAGTGGTGTGACCCGAGCGTGGTCGCGACGGCCTGGAGCAATCGGCCTGTGGTCTGCGACGATCTCAATCCCTGTACGTCCAGCGACGTCTGCAAGGCCGGCGCGTGCGGCGGGGTGCCCTACACCTGCAGCGATGGGCGCGCGTGCACGATCGACGGCTGCGACGGCAAGGGAGGCTGCACGTTCACCCTGGACTCGGGGAGCTGCCTCGTCGACGGCGTCTGCTACGGCCAGGGCCATCACCCGACGGGGAATCCGTGTCTCGTCTGCGACGTCGACGCCTCGACCTCGCAGCTCGTGCCCTCGCCGGGCAACTGCGACGACGCAAACGCCTGCACGACCGGTGATCAGTGCAAGGCGGGCACGTGCGTCGGCACGGGGGCGACGTGCAACGATCAGAACCCATGCACCGACGACGGCTGCGTGCCGGCGACCGGCTGCAAGTTCACGGAGAATACGGCGCCGTGTAGCGATGGAAACGCCTGCACCTCTGGCGACACGTGCGCCGCCGGCACCTGTGTCAGTGGCGCGCTCGTATGCCAATGCTCGGTCGGGCAGCCGTGTGTTGACGACGGCAACCTGTGCAATGGCGTGCCGCAGTGCGTCAATGGCAGCTGCGTCATCGACCCGACGACCGTTGTCTCGTGTCCTCAAGGGAGCAACCCGTGCGTCACCGCGCGCTGTGAGCCGAAGCAAGGCAAGTGCGTCAGCGATCAAGTCGCCGATGGCACGCTCTGCAGCGACGCGAACCAGTGCACGCTCGGCGACGCGTGCAAGGCGGGCAAGTGTGCTGGTGCGCCGCGGACGTGTGACGACGCCAACCCGTGCACGGCTGACGCCTGCGACCCGAACAATGCCCAGGACTCGGGGTGCGTCCATGCACCGCATCTGTACAGCGAGAGCTGCTATCAGGGGCCGCCGAACACGTCAGGGAAGGGGCCGTGCAAACCTGGCACGCGCACCTGCAATGGCACGGTGCTCAGCAGCTGTGTCGGTCAGGTCTTGCCGACGACCGAGCTGTGCGACGGCATCGACAACGACTGCGACGGCCCGACCGACGAGCCCTTCCCCACGCTTGGGAAGCCATGTGACGGCGGTGATCCGGACAAGTGCGCCAAGGGCACCGGTATCTGCTCGCAGGACGGCACGGGCGTCGTCTGCAACGAGACCGGACCCGGACTGGCCGAGAGCTGCAACGACATCGACGACGACTGCGACGGCCAGCTCGACGAAGGCTGCGACGACGACGGCGACAAGTGGTGCGAAACCGGCATCAAGGTCACGGGGACGCCGGCGATTTGTCCGTACGGCGGAGGGGACTGCGTCGACACCGACCCGAACGTGTATCCGACCGCGTCCGACCGACCCGACGTGACGATGCAGGACACGAACTGCGATGGCATCGATGGCACGATCGCCGACGCCGTCTTCGTCTCCAAGCTGTGTGGCGACGATCTGGCCGCGGGGACCATGAGCGAGCCGGTGCAGTCGATTGCACGGGGCCTCGAGGTCGCGGTCAAGACCCAGAAGCTCTACCTCATCGTGGACGCGACCTACGGCTCCGGGACGTACAAGGCGGGCTTCACGCTCGCCAGCGGCGTCGGGATCTACGGCAGGTACCGCACATTCAGCGACAGCGGCGTCTGTCTGGGCACGTGGACGCGTCAGACGGCGCTCCCGACGATCATCCACGGGCGCTTCGATCCGGGCTTCGAGTACGGCTACGGCGCGATCGCCGACAACCTCACCGTCGAGGCCGAGCTGCAATGGCTGCGGTTCAACATCGGGGTCAAGGCCTACAACGGCGATGGACTGCCCACGACCAACCCGGCCCGAAGTGTGTATGGGGTAATCATTCGTGGCGGAAACCTCCGCCTTACCGAGGTCGAGATCCTGGCGAAGTCCGCTGGTCACGGCGCTGACGGCGACAATGGCGCGACCGGGGCGACGGCGACTGGAGGCGTCAACGGCGGCGTGGGCACCAACAGTACGCCGGGCGGTGGCGGCAATGGCGGCGCGCCTGGGTGTGGCACGAGCGTCGAAGGCTATACCGGTGGGGCCGGCGGCAACGGCGGCGTGGGTAGCGTCAACGGCAAGGCGGGCACCGCAGGCGCCGGGAGCGGCGCGGGGAGCGCAGGCTCTGGTGGCAGCGCCTCCTCGCTGGCGTGCACGGTCCCGAGCTCATACGGCGCCGATGGCAAGAGCGGCGGGGAAGGAACGCCCGGCAACGCCGGGAGTGGCGGCGGCGGGGCGGACGAACCGTACGGCCAGACGCTGTCCAAGGGGCTCTGGCTCGGACTCGCGGGAGACACGGGTAGCCATGGGAAAGCCGGCGCAAGCGGTGGCGGCGGTGGTGGTGGCGGTGGCGCCAAGTTCACGAACCCTCAGTGCCTCACCGGCACCTGCGAGGACTCGCTCGGTGGCGGTGGCGCGGGCGGTGGCGGCGGCGGCGGCTGCCCTGGCCTTGGCGGCGCGGGCGGCGCAGCTGGCGGAGGCTCATTCGCACTCTTCATTCTGCCGCCGTCGAACCTCGGCAGCACCAGCGGGCCAACCGTGCTGCTTGGCCCGATCACGCTGACCGGGTCGGCGTTGGTCTCAGGGACCGCGGGCAACGGCGGCGATGGAGGCAACGGCGGATGGGGTGGCAAGGGCGGGTCGGGAGGCTCGGGAGGCAGCGGCGCGCAGGTGGAGATATGCGCGGTCAAGGTCGGCGACCTCATCGTCTATCCGCACGCGGGCCATGGAGGCAAGGGCGGGAGCGGCGGCAACGGTGGCGCCGCCGGTGGCGGTGGTGGTGGCGTCGGCGGCCTCTCCGCGGCCATCTACGTCGCGAAGGGGGCGAGCACGCCGGAGCTCGACAAGGCGACGATGGATCTGCTCACGTGCCCGACCACACCGGCTCAGGGCGGCGAAGGGGGCTTCGGCGGGCTCGGCGGCAAGTTCCTGATGCAGTATGGCGGAACGGGAGACGAGGGCGGCGAGGGCGTCAACGAGCTCATCTACGTGGAACCGTAGCGACTCCGCGCCGGCTGAATCGCAGGCGTCGCGAGGCGCGGTCGGTCGGATCGTCGTCGATCTCGATCCAAAGCGCGTCCTGGGGTACGGCCTCCGGGGCGCGATCAGCCCACTCGATCACGACGACGCCGGAGCTTCCGAGCAGATCGCGCAGACCGACCGCCTCGAGTTCGTCGGCGCCCTGGACGCGGTAGAGATCCAGGTGCCAGATGGGCAGTCGCGCACCATCATAGCGATTGACCAAGGCAAACGTCGGGGACGTCACGGGCACCGCAGCCGGGAGCCCCAGGCCACGACAGAGGCCGCGCACGAGACAGGTCTTCCCTGCGCCGAGCGGGCCGACGAGCGCGATGACGGCACCAGGGGCGAGCCCACGCGCGAGACGGCGTCCGACCCCCTCGGTCGCCCGGGCAGACCGCGAGGTGAGCTCCATGCCGGCCGCTGGAGGTCGTCGCGCCAACTAGGTCGCGCTCGCCGTGCCCTGAGTCTCCGTGTCGCGACCAGGGAAGACGATCCACGCAACGAGGTAGATCCCGGCGACGCAGACCAGCATGGCGCGGAAGCCGAAGTGGATACTCCCGAGATCGGTCAGCACCGCGGCCACGACGCTGGTCGCGCCGTTGATCCCCCACGCCCAGGGGACCAGGGGGCGGAGGCGCTCGGACGCGTCGAGGGCCGCCATCCCGGTCGGAAACGGAAAGCCCAGACAGAAGGCCATTGGTGCGATGAGGACGGTCGCGACCAGCATCCGAACCACGGTCGGCAGGCCAAGCAGAACGCGCAGCAGCGGATCGGCGGCGGTGACCCAGAACAGGACCGATAGGCCGATGCCGAGCGCGGCGACCCCGAGCGCGCGCGTACGGCGTGGCCCGAATCGCTCCGCGTAGCCGCTCCCGAGCCCGCTGAACAGCAGGATGGCGGCGAGCACGATGGTCGTGGCGTAGAGCGGGCTCGCGAGAAACAACGTCAGCTTCCGGATGAGGACCATCTCGGCGACCATGAAGCCGAGCCCCAGGCAGGCGAAGTAGACGAACGTCCGCGCCTTGTGTGGCGCGGTCCGGACGCCGCGGCGCGACAAAACGACGGGGAGGAGGATGAGGAGCGCGCCAAAGGCGACGGCCTGCGCGAGCGTGACCCAACGGGTGACGACGCTCCAGAGGTCGACCGGCAGGTGCGCAAGGAGCTCGAAGAGGCCCGTGGGCGGAGGCGGCGCTGCGGGCGCGTCGGCGGCCTCGGCAGCCTCGGCGGAGCCCCGAGCGGGCGTCACGGGCGCGGCGGGCCCGCCCGGCTCCATCGGCGGCCCCTCGTCCAGGTTCGGAACATCGGGCGGCGTGACGGGTGGACCGTCGTCCAGGTTCGGAACGCTCGGGGGCGGCTCGTCCAGGTTCGGAACGCTCGGGGGCGGCTCGTCCAGGTTCGGAACGCTCGGGGGCGGCTCGTCCAGGTTGGGGACGGCGGCGCCGGGCCTGGCGGGGTCGGGCGGTCCGGGGATTGCGGGAGAGACGCCGGGGGGCTCCGACCAACGCGAGGGCGCCGCTTGGGCAGCGACCGAGGCACGCTGATACTCGCGAAGCCCGGTCAGCGTCGACGCTTTGACGACCTCGCTGAAGTAGGGCCGATCGTCCCAGGTGGGGGTGACATCAAACAGATAGCCGTCAGTGACGGAGACGCCGTCGATGAATCCGCTACCGGTGAGGACCGCGCGCGCGACCTGCGTGTAGTGCTCTGAGAGCAGCGCCGTGTACTGATTGACCTCGCGCGGACGGACGCCGGGGATCCAGCTGATGTCGAAGCTGCGCTCGCGGCTGAAGCGCCGCATGGTCACCAGGTCACCGGCCTCGAAGCCGTCGGGCTTGACCAGCAGCAGCCCGACGAAGGTGTCGCGGATGAAGGCGACGCGGCGGCCGAGATCGTCGCGACCCGCGCGCCGGAGCGCCTCCGCGGCCGTGGGGATGAGGCGAATGGCAGTGTACGGCGGCACCGAGAGCCGCATCGTGAAGGCGACGATGCCCCCGGGCTCGAGCGCGCGGAAGTAGGCCTCGAAGGCCTCGACCGTCAGCAGATAGCTCTCGGCGCTCCCGGGCGTCGCCGAGACGGAGAGGCCCGACGCGTCGAGGCCGCGCAGCATGACGAGGTCGAAGCGCTCCTGCGTCGTCTCGGCCACGCCGCGGCCGTCGGCGACGACGACCTCGACGCCTGGCCGACCGAGCAAGTTCCCCGAGTAGGTCCTGAACTCCTCCAGGAGGTCGACGTATTGGGGGTTGGTCGCGACGCCGAGGATCCGCTGCGCGCCGTGGTGGACGGCCTCGGCGACGTCCTCGCCTCCGGCCACGCCGATGGCCATCACGCTGGTCCCCTGGTCTGATCGCGCGCCCGAGGCGTTCGCCTGAAGCTGGTAGGGCAGCGCCGAGATCAACCAATCGAGGTAACGGCCCTCCTCGGCCGACAGGAGGCGCGCGAGCGAGCCGACCTTCTCGCCATCGACGAAGAGGGCGTGCTGCTGTGGAGGTGAGATGCCGAACGGCGTCGCAGCCGAGAGACCTGGCGCGGTGCGCTCGGAGGTCGACTCCACGACCTGCAGGAAGCCCATGGGCCCGTAGCGCTCGGCGATGATGGTCGCGCCGCTCACCGACTTCGTCCGCAGCGTCCCGAGGATCCCCTTGTACTCGTTGAAGCGCACGCGACCGAGGCCGATGGCCGCGGCGATGGTGACGACCGCCACCGCGAGCGCCACCAACTGCTGAGGGCGGCCGCGGGCGACGAGCACCGCGCCGATCGCCGCAGGGATGATGGGCAACAGCGGATAGAGCTGTGGGGGGACCACCCACAGGAGCAGCAGCACGGCGAACGCGCTGACCCCCGATGCCGCAAGATCGGCCGAGTAGAGCCGATGGACGTGCTCGGTGTAGCCCACGAGCATGACACCGATGAAGACGCTCGCGGCAAAGAGGGGGACGAGCGCGTTGACGTAGAAAATCAAGAGCCACAGGGCGTGCTCGGGGTCCGCGATCATCTTGCCGGGGACGAACGGCACGTGCTGGTTGGCCAGGTGGGCTGCGAGCACGAGCGGGATGAAGGCCACGGCGGAGACGAAGAGGACCGCCTCTCGGTGTCGGATGAACCACTCGCGTCGAACGGTCAGCAGGGTGCCGGAGGCACCGAACCCGAGCAGCGCGACGGAGATGACCATCGCTCCGAACGAGGCGTACGATTCGATCGCGAACGTCCGCATGAGGACGATCTCGAAGGCCAGCACCGCAGAGGCGACCGCGGCGATGGCGGCCATGAGGCGCGAGACGGAGTGGGCGGGGACGTGCACGCGACGACCCTACGGCGGATCGCTGTGTCACTCAACAGCTGTGCCACTCAACAAATGAGGCGAAGGGCGGCCGCATTGGACAGAGGGCCTCAATGCCGCTAGGGTCCAGCGCGATGCGCACGTCGCACGCACCACCCCTCCTCGGCGCCCTCCTCGCCATCGTCTGTGCTCAACCGGCTGCCGGCCAGCAGACGTTCGGGACGCTCGTGGTCGTCGAGGCTGGCCCCATCCCGGCCAATCCGAGCCCGCTGTCGGCCGAGACCGCGGCCGAGTGGCGCTTCGTCGAGCTCGTCTACGCGCCGCTCTACGCGGCGATGACCGCGCCGACAGCGACGGCGACGGTCGAGCCGGTGCTCGCCAAGGGGGTCGCGGTTGAAGACAGCGGCAAGCGGCTCCTGGTGTCGCTGCGCGAGGACGCACGCTGGTCGAACGGCCAGGACGTCACGGCCGCAGACGTCGTCTACACCTACGAGCTGGCGCGAACCGGCAAGTGGAATCGCGCCTGGATTCAGCGGCTCGCGCAGGTCAGCTCCGTCAAGCGCGCCGATGACGGGCTGCAGGTCATCTTCGAGCTCTCGGAGGCCGTTCGGGAGCCAGAGCGCCTGCTCACCGTGCCGCTCGTCCCTCGCAGCCTGCACGGGCCGCTCGACAGCCCCGATCTGCTCCGTCCCCAGCCGTACTCGGCGATAGGGGCGGGGCCGTTCGCCGTGCACACCGGTGGCGCGCCCGGCGTGCTCCAGGCCAACGCCGAGGCCATCCGCAAGCCGCGCATCAGCGAGGTGCAGATCATCTCGGCAGGCAGCCGCTCGCTCGCCGCGGACTACGTGCGTATGGTGGGTGAGTCAGTCACCTTCGACCTCGATCCAGCGGACGCTGCGCTCGCCCGGACCGAGTTCGGCGCGCGGCGCATCGAGCTGCCGCGCCGGCGCATCGTCGCGATCGCGTTCGCCAAGGTGGGCTCTCGGCTCGCGGAGCCGGTGGTTCGCCGCGCGTTCGACCGCCTCGTCGATCGGGCCGAGCTCTTCTCGACGGGCGAGGGCATGGCGCCCACGCTCGCTCCCGTGGACCCCGCGAGTCCGATCTACCCGCGCGGCCTGGCGATGCCCACGCGCGACCCGGCCGAGGCCGCGAACCTGCTGCGGGGCGCGGGTTGGAATCGCGAGGGCTCGTGGCTAGCGCGAAAAGCCGACAACGGCAGCATCGAGGAGCTGTCGATCGCGCTGGTCATCGACGCCGACGACACCGCGGGGATTCGGCGCGTGCGTGTCATCGAGGAGCGGCTGCGCGAGGCGGGCATCAAGCTCGAGGTCGACCCCCGGCCCCGGTACGAGTTCCTCTCGCGCGTCGGCTCGCGCAAGTTCCCCGCGGCGCTGATCACGTTGGAGATTGGTCCCGACGGGAGCCTCGCATCAGCGTTTCACTCGCGTGGCGCGGACAACATCACGAACCTGGCCTCGCCGGAGATCGACCGCGCCCTAGAAGCGGGCGACCTTGCTGGCGCCGTCGGGCTCATCGTCGCGGCCGACCAGGTCGTATTCCTGGGTACCGGGCCGGTTGTCGGCGCCGTCGGGCGCAACGTGCAGGCGGGCTCGGTCACCGGCATGGGTGGCCTCATGCGCGTCGACAAGTGGGTCGTGAAGTAGGAGCCCCCGTGAACCGACTGGTGCCCATGACCCTGACGCTCACGCTCGCTGGCATCGCAGTCGCCGCGCCCCCGCCGGCACCTCCGCCGGGCAGCGCGCGGCTCCTGTCAGCCCCAGGGGAGGAGGTGCTCCACCCGCGCCTCGACCCCACGACCGGGATCGTCACCTATGAGGTCGTCGAGGAGGGCCGGCGTGCCGTTCGGCAGGTCGCGCTCGGCAACGGCGGCCCTCGGCCCGTGGGCACGGAGACCATGCGCGACGTCGTCCCCGCGCGACTCGGTCGCCCTGTGGGGAATCGGCTGGGACCCGACGGTCGCTGGAGCGTCACGGTCGCGGGTCAAGAGCCGTGCTCTGCGTCCGCGGCCAGCGACATGCACCCGGCGCTGTCACCTGATGGCCGACTCGTCGCGTTCGCCTCTGGGCGCTCCGGACGCGGTGACATCATTGTTGCAGACGCCGTCAAGCACTCTCAGAGCGGGCGCCGCGCCTCGCAGGATCCGAGTCCAGAGGCCTCGCCGGTCTTTGCACCGGACGGCAAGAAGCTGGCGTTCCTGCGATTTGGCCCGAAGGGCCGGTCAATCGTGATGGCGACCGGCTTCGACGGCAAGGGCTCGGCGTCAGAGCGCGTGGTGGCTGACGAGCGCGACGGCGCGCTGAGCGTGAGCTTTCGACCCGACGGAAAGACGCTCGCCTACTACGGCCGCGACTGGACGGTCGGGACGTCGCTGTTCGTGACCGACGTCGACGGCAGCGCCGGACGGCGCTTGTTCTCCGACGTCAAGGCCCAACGCGCGGGCCCGGCGTGGCTGGCTCAGCCGGGCGGAGCGGTCGTGGTCGCGGTCCGACAGGACGACCAGATCGTGCTCATCGCCGACGACGGCAGCGACACGCTGGTCACCACCGAGTCGGTCGGGAACACCGAGGTGACCGCGGGTACGGTGCGCGGCCAACGCTGGATCGTGTTCACCGCGCTCGGCCTGGAGAAGGACGAGTCGAAGGACCTCCGGCGCCTCAAACTATACGCAATCCAGCTTCAGTAGCCGCATCGCCGGGCCCGGACGTCACGCTCAGCGCAGCGCCTTCTCGAGCTCACGCAGGTTGTCCTTGAGCTCGGGGTTCGAGCCGGCTCCGTCGAGGCCCGGCAAGGACTCGAGCCCCGCAGGGAGCAGCCCCCCTTCGCCGGGCAGCACGCTCTGGAAGCCCCGCACGAGTCGCACCGCCGTTAGGCCGAGCAGTGAGAGCACGAGCAGCGCCATTACGCCGCGGCGCGTCCAGTCCAGGGCATGGAGAAAGGCCTCGCGGGCGTCGCGCCGGAGCTCCGAGAAGACCCGCTCGAGGTTGCCGTCGCGCTCCCCGGCGGTGACCAGCAGCAACGCTTGCGGCCCAAACCAGGGCTCGCCGCGGAGCGCTTGCTCGAGCGTCCGACCGCTGGCGACGCGCTCGGTGACGCGGTCGGCGACCGCCGCGTCATCGGGCCATCCGGTCGAGGCCGCGGCGTGGCGAAGGCTCTCGGGCACGGGGACACCGGCACGGAACGCCAGCGCTAGCGCGTCGCAGCGAGCGAGCTCGGCACGGCGACGGACCGCAGCACCGAGGAGCGGCACCCGCGCGAGGAGGCGGAGCACCGGATAGAAGAGGCGCAACCGCCGCAACGTCCACGGGAGGCCGACGAACAGGCCTAGCGCGAGGGCCATGGAGAGACCGAGCTCGCGACCGACGTCCCGCAGATAGGCGGCGGTGCCCCCAAAGACCGCCGTGGGGACATTGAGGACGAAGATGCCGAGGAGCCAGAGCGTGGCCGGATAGGCGATCGCTCCGAGTAGACGACGTCGCAGCGCCAGAACCGCCTCGGCCTCTTCGGCGAGCGCGTCCAGGACGTCGGGGAGACACCCCACGCGCTCGGCGGTAAGGAGCTGCGCCTCGCCGGCTAGGCCCAGGGCGACGCCGCCTTCGGTCAGGGCGGAGCCGAGCGGCCGTCCGGTGTCCAGCGCGGCGATGAGCGCGGCCGCGAGCCGCCCGTGGGCACGCCCACCGGTCTCGCGCAGCACGTGCGCCGCGTCGCGCAGCGGTACCCCGGAGCGCAGGTAGCGCGCCAACGTGCGCAGGACGACCGCCCCTTGGGCGATGGACATCGTAGACTTGGGTCGCGGCGGGGACAGCCTCCGAGGCGGGGGCGCCGTCGCGGTCGCAGCGGGGGCTGCCGTTTCGGCGGGGCGATGACCAGGACGGAAGCGCGCAAACACGATGCCGCAGCGAGCGCATTCGGTCGCGACCGGCTGGACGTGCCCGCACTTGGGGCAGGGCTGATGCGCGTCCGAAGGAGAGTCCACTCTCGGCGTGTAACGGTCCGGCGCGCCTCGCGTCAACTCGGTCGCGCGGCTCCCGTCTCCGCGACAAGGGGGCTAGACTCCCGTAGTGGCCGGTTCGGACGGTTTTGGGTGTGTAAAGTACACAACAAGACAACATGTTCGTCTCGCATCGCTCCTGCGTCGCTGCTGCAACGAGTTCGTCGGTTTTTTGCGGAGGACGACCCCAGCACCCCCGATTTCTTGGGGAATCCGGACCCCCCGATGGCGAGCGGCCCTTATCGCGAGACTGGTGGCAGGCTACACTCGCGCACGTATGCGAGCCCACGCCTTCCGCGAGACCGACCGACGCGCACCTGGCCTCGTGCGCCGCTGGCGTCGCGTCGCCGCCGCGGCGGGAGTCCTGCTCGGGGTATCGCACTGCGACGGCAAGGCACCGCCGGCGCCTCGTGCGGAGCCCGACCAACAGGTCAAGCGCTTGAGGGACGACATGGACGTCGAGCTCGAGGACCTGCGCGGCCGCTGGCTCGCCGCGGAGGCCGCCTTGCTGAAGGCAAAGGAGCAGCTGCGATCGCAGCGCACGGAGCTCGACGCCACCGCGCTCCGCCTCGGCGATCACATGAGCGGCTTGGAGGTACGGCTTGCGGGCTGCGAGGCCCGGCTGCAGCCGTTGGAGGTCGGGGCCGTGACGCGGGCGGTCCCGCTGCCGGTCGAGGACCGCGCGGCCCGTGCATTCGAGGAGATCGAGTGCCTGCGACGTCGCGGAGTCGAGGAGGGCTACGACGAGATCCGCGGCCGGTGGGGCTTTACGACCGCCGAGGCGTGGTCGGATGCGTGGCAGAGCGCCGTGCGCAAGGACGGCTTCGAGCGGGACGTGCGGGCCCGCATCGACCGCCTCTGCCCCTAAGCGCCCCGACGACGGGGCTCAAAGCGGAAACCCGCTGAGTCGCGCGGTCCAACCGGCGAGCGTCGCTGGATCGTCACGCGCGAGCAGCTCCTCGCCCCGGCGCCACCGAAGAAAGGGGCGCGCCGATTCGGACGCGCCATACCCCGCGGTCCCGAGGCTGACGATGGCGTCGCCCGAGAGCGGCTGCACGCGCGCGACGACGCGCCCGGCCGTCGGATCGATGACGATGACGCGCGCTCCATCGGAGACGGCGACGCGTGACCCGCCCGGCGCGACCGCGACGTGGCGTGCGCCGGGCATCGGCAAGGCGATGGCGCTGGCGCTCAGCTCGGCCTGAGTGGGGTTCTGCACGACGATGACGCTCTGCGGGGTGAGGAAGACGACCGTCCCGCCGTCGGGGCTGGTGCTCGCAGGGCACGGCGCAGTGGCCTCCATGCCGATGCTCGTGCGCTGGCGCTCGGCCCGCGTGTCCAGATCGCGCACCGAGAGGGTCCCGTCGCGATGCGCCACAAAGGTCACGGGAGCGCGGGGATGGGTGGCGATCGCGAGGGGCCCGTCCTCGGCCGGCACGAGCGGGTCGGAGCCCACCTGGCCCGACTGCGCATCGACGAGCACGACCGCCGCTCCCACCAGCGCGACGACGCGACGACCCGCTGGATCGAGCGCTGCGCCGAAGACCGGGCCACTCATGCGGTGCTCCCAGCGCGGCGCGGTGCTCCCGACCTCGACGACGCCGAGGTGCTCGCCCCGGAATCGCACGTCGGTCACGCCGCCAGAGCGTTCGCCGACCGTCCAGCCGATTCCAGACGCCCGATCGGTGGCGAGCCGCGCCGGTGACGCGGCGACCTGGGGCATCGGCGATGCAGGCCCGATCGTGAGGGCACGTCCCTCGGTATCGGCGACATGCAGGGCGAGCTGCCCGTCGGACAGGTACCGGAGACCGTGAATCGTGACCTCGGTCTCCACGCGTCGAAAGCGCGGCTCGCGCTCGCCGCTCACCCAGCTCGTGAGCTCCATGCGCCCGCCATCGGAGGTCAAGAGCGCCACGCGCGACGCGTCGTCGGACACAGCACCCGCAACGACGACGCCCCGTGCAGGGAAGGCTCCCGCGGCTTGTCCCGAGCCCACGTCGGACACGGTGACACGCCCCTCGGCCGATTGCGCCAGAATGTCGCCCGAGCCGTTCATCGCAAGCGCGTGATGGCCGTCCAACGCCGATGGGACCGCCACGGCCTCGCCCGTCGCCGCGCTCCACGCGACGGTCGTCGTGGGACCCAGCCCCACGAGCAAGGCGCCGCTCGACGTGAGCTGCGGGACCTCGCCGCCATAGCGGGCCACCGCACGCCAGCGACGTCCTGCGACCCCGCCCCGCAGCCAACCCTCGTTGACGACGACGGACGACGCTCCATCCGTGCGGCTCTTGCCGCCTACGAAGACGACCTCGGCCTCGGCGCTGGCGGCGAGCGCGTCGATCCGCCCCCGGAAAGGCAGCTCGCTCCGGTGCGAAGCGACGGAGCCGTCGACGGAATGAACGGCAATCGCGCCATTGGAGGCTACGATTGCCCGTGTCCCATCGACGGAGAGCGCACACGTCGCGTCAGGCGCCGTGTCGGCCCCCCAGGTCTCGAGCTCCACTCCGGTCATGGTGGAGATTGCGCGCACCTCGCCGCCGCGTGAGACGAGGAGGACGCGGCCGTTGGGCGAGACGAAGGGTGTGCCGCACACTCTCCACGGATGCAGGGATTGCTCGACTGCGACCCGGCCGCTGGCGAGCTCGATGACCTGGACGAGGTCTGCGCTCGCGGCGGCAATGAGCCATCGGCCGCCGGTCGTGACCGTCAGACCGTGAGCGTGCCCGAGCTTGAGTCGGTCCACGACGAGTTCCGTCTGCGACACGGAAGGCGAGCGGCCCGGAGCACCGCGAACCAGAGCCTCCGGAGACTCCGGCGGCTCCTCGGAGCGCGTCGCTCCGCTCGGGAGTGAGGGCAGCGTCAGCCGTGTGCCGGTCTCCCGACGGCACCCTACGGACGACGCAATCAGCGCTGACAACAGAGCCAGCACGGGAGCCGTACGGGCAAGCAGGCGATCCTTGGTTGGGAGGTTCAACGTCACGTCCATCGCTGAGTTGCCAGCGTTCGAGTCACACGCAGTGCATTGGCCTCGCGCGCGGGGTCACGAGCACCCGAGTCTACATCGGTATCTCGTGAGCGCAAGCGCCGGGCGCACACTGACTTCCCACAGACCCCGATCGGTCCGCGGTGCGCCGCCTCGGGGGCACACCGACCGATGACGAAACTTCGGCGAAGAACAATTGCGTTGCCGGTTGACAGGCAGTCGAGCCGTGGTACAAACCGCCCTGTTCCGTGGGGCCGGTCGCGAGCGGTTCGCGCAGCATTGGCTCAGTCACCCGGGGCGCCACCCGGTGCAAGTTTCGAGACGGTTGTACACTCAGAAAGTGATGACGAGGAGACGATGAAGACTGCCCGTATTGCTCACCTCGAGGGAGCCCATTTCGGCGAGCTATTGACGCTTGCGCGTGGAATGGAGCACCTCACGATCCCCGCGGCGGAGGCCGCGGATTTGATTCGGCTGATTCAGGACCTGCTCAGCGCAGCCCCCGGACGGGCTTCGGCTCCTACCGGCGTCACGCGGGCGGCGGCGTCGGCCATCGCAGTGGAGGCCACTCCGGCGGCGCCACCGGCAACGGCTGCGCCCAAGGGACCGGCCGCCGTCGAGCCGGCCGCACCCAAGCGCCGTGGTCGACCGCCCAAGGCGGCGCCCGTCGTTGCCGCGGCTGCCCCTGCCGCACCCGCGGCCTCCGCGGCCAAGCCCGTCACGAGCGGCCGGCGTGGACGCGTCTGGGAGGGCATTCAAGACTACATTCGCGCGCAGGGCCGACCGCAGACGTTCGACGCGCTGTTGCGGATGGTCATCGATCAAGGCCTCACCGATCGCAACCCCGAGCACGCGCTGCGGATCGCGGTGGGCAAGAAGCTGTCCGCTGAGGAGCTGCTGAAGACGGCAGACGGTCGTTTCACTCTCCCCGGAGGGGTGGCACCCGTGGCTGGAGCGAGCGCGCCGGCCGTGGCTTCGGCGCCCGCTGGCGCTGCGGCGGAGGCCCCGGCGCGACGTCCGCGCGGTCGGCCCAAGGGCTCAGGAAAGGCCGCCAAAGCCGCCGCGGCCGCAGTCGCCGCCAAGGTCGCCGTCGCACCGGCGGCGGTGGTCGCCGAGGCGCCCAAGGCGCGTCGGGGGCGTCCGCCCAAGGCCAAGGCCGAGAGCGAGAGCGAAGCGCCCAGCGCGGCGCGCAAGCATCGGCCGGGCGCGCTGTGGAAGTCGATGCGGGAGTGGCTCTCGACCCGGACGGACGGCGCGACGCGAGAGGAGCTCATGGACGCGGCCGCCCGGGAGCACTGGACGAACGCCAATAGCGTCGAGCACGCGATGAAGATCTGCTTGACGCGGGTCGACGAGCAGCTCGAGGTCGCGGGAGACCGGTTCTACCTCAAGGGCATGCGGCCCACGCCGCCGCCGCTCGTCCCAAAGATGCTGCTTCGCAAGAAGAAGCGGGACGCGGGTGCCGAGGAGGCGACTCCCGGTGAGGACCCTGGCCCTGCCCCCACGGCAGCCAACCCTGCGACCGACGGCACGGAGCGTCTGGACGACGAGGGCGGCGAGGAGGGAGAGTTCGGCGGTCGCTTCGACGCGTCGAAGTTCTACCACAAGCCACGGACGGCTCAGCCACGCTAGCAACCCTCGCTGTGACGGCAAGGTTGCTTCGGCGCTGATGCGGCCCTAGACTCGGTCGGGGGCAACGGATGGCCGTGCCCCCGGCATCCATCGACTCCGGACCGCCTCTCGGGGGCCTTGCCATGACCCAGAAGAACAACGTCCACGTCGTCGGCACCGGCACGATCGGCGAGCCGCTTATCGGTATTCTCAGCGTCATGCGTCGTGAGTTTGGAATAGACGACGTAACGTTTCACAAGGCAACGCCGCGGTTGACGGACCGACCCAAGGTGCGCGCCCTGCAGGACAAAGGCGCCACGTTGGCCGCGACGCCCGAGACGTACGACGCCTTTCGCAAGCTCGGGATCGAGCCGGTCATGACGCACGAAGAGGCTATCGAGCAGGCGCGCGTCGTCATCGACTGCACGCCAGTTGGCAATGAGAACAAGGATCAGCTGTTCACCAAGTTCGACGATGGCTCGCGGGTCTTCGTCGCCCAAGGGAGCGAGTTCGGCTTCGGCAAGCCCTATGCGCGCGGGATCAACGACGGCGCGCTCGTCCGTGGCGAAGATCGCTGGGTGCAGGTCGTCAGTTGCAACACGCACAACATCGCGGTGCTCATCAAGACGATCGGCGGGGTCGGCGGCGGCGCCGGGAACCTCGAGTCGGCGCGGTTCTTGTGTATTCGCCGGGCAACGGACATTTCACAGAACGATGACTTTCTGGCCTCGCCCGAGGTAGGCAAACACGAGGACGCCAAGTTTGGCACGCACCACGCGCGCGACGCGGCCTATCTGTTTCACACGCTCGGGCACGACCTCGACCTGTTCAGCTCGTCGATGAAACTAAATACACAGTACATGCATGCGATTCACTTCGACATGCGCTTGACAATCGACATCAACACCGAAGAGGTCATTCGTCGCCTGCGCGACGAGCGCCGGGTGTCGGTCACGCATCGGCGCGACTCGGCCACGATCTTCAGCTTTGGGCGCGACCACGGCCTGTACGGTCGCATACTGAACCAGACCGTCGTGAGCATCCCGACGGTCGCCGTGCGCAACAAGCGTGAGGTGGTCGGCTTCTGCTTCACGCCGCAGGACGGGAACTCGCTGCTGAGCTCCATCTCCGTCGCGCTCTGGGCGCTGCACGAGACCGGCTGGGACGACCGGATGCGCAACCTTCGACCCTATTGCTTCTCCGAGATCTAAGGGAGAGCGAGGACGACGCGGCACATGCGGATTGCCATCATCTCGGACATCCACAGCAACGTCGAGGCGCTCACGGCGGTCCTCGAGTTCTGCCGCTTCAATCGCATTCACAAGTACATTTGCCTTGGGGACGTCGTGGGCTACGGTCCCGATCCCAACCCGTGCTGTGAGCTGATCCGGGGCGTGGCGAGCGTCACGCTCCTCGGCAACCACGACGCGGCCGTCATCGGGATGATGGACACCGAGTACTATTATCCTGCCGCGCGACGGGCGCTGATCTGGACGCGGGAGCAGCTCTCGGAGGACAACTTCAATTGGCTGTACGGCCTGCCATATACCTACAGCACCGAGAACCTCGGCTTCTATCACTCGGCGCCGATCCTGCCGTCACAGTTCTTCTACGTGGTGCGAAACGAGGACGCCCAAGCGCACCTCAAGGTGTACGACCGACTGCAAGAGTTCAATCTCGTCGGCCATAGCCACCTCACCAGCCAATACCTCCTTTCTCCGCGTAAAGTCAAGGATGTCTCTGGAAAACCCGTGGAGTATCAGCACGACCGCAAGTGGATCATCAACGTCGGCTCTGTCGGACAGCCGCGCGACCGCGACAATCGAGCGTGCTTTGGTATATTCGACACTGATGAGCAGACATTTGAGCACGTGCGCATCGACTACGACATCGACGGGACAGCGACAAAGATCCTGCGTGCCGGACTCGACGAGAAGTTCGCCAAGCGACTCTACGTCGGGCTTTAGGAGCGTGCTGAGTATTGCCGGCGCGAAGCCATTGGTTGGATCACGCGGGGCATCTCGCGAAGCGCGCAGCGCTGTTCAAACGGCGAAGGGCGGGCTGGATGCCCGTCCGAACCCTTTGGCGCGAGAGGCGCCCGTGAGCCGACCAAGGGCGAGTGACGGTCAATCCGCAACACGCTCCGAGGAGCCGGCTGCGGTCCAGGTCACGGAGTCGGGCGAGGCGCCGGCCTGCATCATCGACCAGAGGGGCGAGAGCGCACGAAGCCGCTCGACGGTCGCCACGGTCCGCTCGAGCGCGAGGTCGATGTCGGCATCCGTCGTGCCGCGACCCAACCCGAATCGCAGGGCGCTGAACGACAGCGCACGGGGGACGCCGATGGCGTCGAGCACGTAGCTCGGTTCGAGCGACTGCGACAAGCAAGCGGAGCCGGAGGAGACCGCCAGGCCGTCGAGGCCCATCAGCAGCGCCTCTCCCTCGACGCAGGCGAAGCTCACATTGAGGTTGTTCGGCAGCCGATGGCTCAGGCTGCCATTGACGCGCACCTGCGGCACGCGGGCGAGGAGCCCGGCGAGTAGGCGGTCGCGCAAGGTCGCCTGGCGCTGGGCCTCGGCTTCGCGCTCGGCGAGCATGAGCTCCGCGGCGCGGGCGAAGCCCACGATCAACGGCACGGGCAGCGTACCGGAGCGATAGCCACGCTCGTGCCCTCCGCCGTCCATCTCGGCGAGCAGGCGGACGTCCGGAGCGCGCCGGACCACGAGCGCGCCCACGCCCTTGGGACCATAGAGCTTGTGCGCCGAGAGGCTCACGAGGTCGAGCGCGTCGTCGTGCAGGTGCAACGGCAAGCGCCCGAAGGACTGCGCCGCGTCCGTGTGGTACGTGACGCCACGCGCCCGGCACAGCGCGGCGATGGCGCGAATCGGCTGGACCACGCCAATCTCGTTGTTGGCGTGCATCACGCTCACCAAGACGGTGTCCGGCCGCAGGGCCTCGGCGACCTGTGCGACGGTCACCAGGCCCTCGCCGTCGACCGCGAGCCGCGTGACGCGGACGCCCTGCCGCTCGAGAGACGCGGCGGTGTCGAGGACCGCCTTGTGCTCGGTGACGACCGTGACGATGTGACAGCCCGCCAGTCCACCGAGGCGCTCCGAGGCCGCCGCCGCGACGCCCTTCAACGCAAGGTTGTCGGCCTCCGTCGCGCCGCTCGTGAACACGATCTCCTTCGGGCTCGCCCCGATTGCGCTCGCCAGGCTCTCCCGCGCCGCCTCGACGGCGTCTGCGGCCTCCCAGCCGTAGACGTGGCTCTTCGATGCCGCGTTGCCGAAGCGGTCGGTGAAGTACGGCAGCATCGCCTCCAGCACGCGCGGATCCAGTGGCGTCGTCGCGTGATGGTCGAGGTAGATCGGGCGCATTGCCGCCAGTCTACTCGATCCCGAGCCTCGAAGGTTCCGGGCCACGACACGATTCGAGGACGCTCGTCGAGCCTCTAGCACCACGATCTCGGTGCGGCGGAGGCCATTTTTATTTTCAGCGGACTCCATTGCGAGCGCCAGTAGCGACCGTTATAGTCCGCGCCATACGCTTCTTCGGGCAAGGTGGAGGCCGAGACGGTGAGCAGCAGGACCTACGAGCAGACGGAATCGGCGCCAGTCGAAGCCGGCCCACGGCAAACAGAGGTGGCGGCCGTGGACGCCTCGTCGGAGGACGCCGAACCACCAGACTCCCCAGCCGCGCCCGCACGGGCCCAGGGTGGACGATGAAGATCGGCATCACCTTCGACCTGCGGTCTGACTACGCGCACCTCGACGTTGGCCCCGAGGACCGCCTCGAGGAGTACGACAGCGACACGACGGTCGACGCGATCGCGCAGGCGCTCGCGGAGCTGGGCCACACGCCCGTGCGGCTCGGCGGCGGCCGCGCGTTCCTGCAAGCCGTGCTGACCTCGCCGCCAGACCTGGTCTTCAACTTCGCCGAGGGCTATGGGACGCGCTCGCGCGAGGCGCACGTGCCCTCGGTGCTCGAGATGCTCGGCATCCCGTTCACGCAGTGCGATCCGCTGACCGCCGCGCTCACGCTGGACAAGCCGCTCGCCAAGCGCGTCGTGGCCTCCTTCGGCATCCCGACCGCCCGTTTCGCGGTCATCGACGACGCCGCCCACCTGGACGCGGCGCTGGAGCTCGCGTTTCCGGTCATCGCCAAGCCCGCCTTCGAAGGGTCGAGCATGGGCATCCGCCGCTCGTCACGCTGTGTGGACCCGGATGCGCTACGGGAGCTGGTCCTGGCGCTCCACGCGGGCTACGCGCAGCCGGTCCTCGTCGAAGAGTTCCTACCCGGTGCGGAGTTTACCGTCGGCGTGCTCGGCACCGGGCCAACGGCGCGCTGCATCGGCGCCATGGAGATCGTGCCCAAGCGCGCCCCGATCGCGTCGTTCGTCTATTCGCTGGAGGCCAAGCGCGACTATCAGAACGAGGTGAGCTATCACGCGCCGCCGCGCCGGCCTGCGGGGCTGGTCGAGGCGGTGGAACGCGTCGCGCTGGACGCCTACCGCGCGCTCGGCTGTCGGGATGTTGGCCGCGTCGACGTCCGGCTCGACGCACAGGACCGGCCCTGCTTCATCGAGGTCAATCCCCTCCCGGGGCTCAACCCGGTGACGGGCGATCTGGTCCTCCTCGCGGCGGGCTGCGGCATGGACTATCGCGAGCTGATTGGGGCCATCGTCACGGGTGCGTGTCACCGCGCCGGCCTGCCCATCGGCGAGAAGGGACGCGCCCTGTGAACCGTAAGCCGTTTCGAGTGGCCGTCCTCTACAACGAGTGCGCCACGCCTCAGTCGGTCGGACGCGGAGAGCTGCTCGACACCATCGCCGTCCGTGGCGTGCTCGACGCCGTGCGTGGCGTCGCGACGGCCTGCGAGCAGAACGGCTGGGAGGCGCTGCCGCTGGCGGCCTCCGACGATCCCCGTCAGATCCTGGCCGACCTCCAGCGCCTCCGTCCGGACGTGGTCTTCAACCTCGTCGAGGAGCTGCGCGGAGACGCGCGGTGCGAGGCGGGCGTGGCCTGGCTCCTGGAGCTGGGCGGTTTCCCGTACACAGGGTGCACGCCCTCGGCCATCGCGCTCGGCCTGGACAAGCCGGTGACACGGGCTGTGCTGCGCGACCGCGGCGTGCCGGTGCCGCAGGGACGCGTCCTGGCGACCGGCGACGAGTCGCTCAGCGGCATGCGCCTGCCGGTCATCGTGAAGCCGTCGCGCGAGGACGCGAGCCTCGGGATCACCGCCGCGAGCGTCGTCCGCACTCACACCGCAGCCCGGGAGCGGGCGCGCTACGTCATCGACCGCTATCGCCAGCCCGCGCTCCTCGAGGAGTTCATCGACGGGCGCGAGTTCAACGTGTCGGTCATCGGCCACGGCCCCACCGCGCGCGTCCTGTCGTTGGCGGAGATCGACTTCTCCGGCCTGCCGGCGCACCTCCCGCAGATCGTGACCTACGACGGAAAGTGGCTCGCGGACAGCCCCGAGTGCCTCGGCACGGAGGCCATCGCCGGACGTGCGACCGCCCCGGACCTGGAGCGCGCGATCGTCGCCACGGCGCTCGCCGCCTATCGCATCGTGGGCCTGCGCGACTACGGTCGCATCGACCTGAGGGTCAGCGCCGAGCGGGGCCCGTTCGTCATCGAGGTCAACCCCAACCCCGACATCTCACCCGACGCGGGCCTCGCCAGAGCCGCCTCACGGAGCGGCATCCCCTATGAGCACCTCATCGCGCGCATCGTCGAGTCCGCCGCCGAGCGAGCCCACCCGCATTCGACCCCTCGCAGCGTCCGACCGCGCGCGGCTCGCGGAGATACTGTCGGCGACCGGGGCCTTCTCAACCGACGAGATCGCGGTGGCGCTGGAGCTGATCGACGCCGCATCGAGCCCGCAACCGGACCCTGAGCCGTATCTCGTCTCGGTGGCCACGCACGCCGACCGGGTCGTAGGCTATGCGTGCTACGGCATTACGCCGCTTACGGGTGGCGGGGTCTACGATCTCTATTGGATCGCGGTGGACCCGACGCTCCAGGGCGGCGGCGTTGGCCGCCTGCTGATGGCCCACGTCGAACGCGAGGTGAAGGCCGCCGGCGGGCGCAAGGTCCTGGTCGAGACGGCGTCCAAGCCGTCCTACGCGGCCACACGCGCGTTCTACGAGCGCATCGGCTACGTCGAGGAGGCCCGCCTGCGGGACTTTTACGCCGAAGGGGACGACAAGCTCATCTACTCACGCCGGGTCTGACCCGATCCAGCGGCTCAGCACCGCGTGGAAGTGGGCCAGCGCGACCTCCTGCGCGTGATAGTGGTGCGACGGCGAGCGCCCCGAGGCCACGCCGCGCTGAAACCGGTTCAGGATCCAAAAGTCCTCGTGAAGGATCCATCGGGACGCCAGCCAGGTCGCCCGAGCGCGCAGCCACTCGAGCCCGCGGGCTCCTTCGCGCTCATAGAAGCCGTAGAAGAAGCGGCATTGATCGACCGCGGTGGGCCAGACGACGAAGACCGTCAGGTGATACGGCAACACGTTCATCAGGAAGTTCGGGAAGAGGACGTACTTGTGGAGCGCGGCGCGCTGGCGCTCCGTATACGGTCCGCCGCGCGCGGTCAGGGAGTCCAACGACCGGCGCCACCCGGTGTTGGCGATGGCGAGCGTGAGGCGATAGTGGTCGCCATACGTCGTGAACTCGGGCCGCTCGCTCACGTGCCGGTCGACCGAGCCCCCATGGACGAACGGCAGGTGATAGGACTCGGTCGCGTTGTCGAGGACCGCCTTCCAGTTGAGCGATTCGGTCCAGGTCACCTCCTGGATGGGGCGCATCTCCTCGAGGCGATAGGGGCGCAGCTCGTCGACGAGCGTGCCGAGCGTGTCCAGCAGCGGCGGCGCGGTGTCACTGAGCGTAACCCACAGCTGGCCCGCCCACTCCGCGGCGCGCACCGGCAACAGGCTCAGGCTCGCGCGATCGATGCGGCCGTCGAAGCCGTCCTGCCCTGGGATGTGGCGCAGGCGGCCGTCCAAGGCGTACTTCCAGTCGTGATAGGGACATCGTATCGCCTTGACGTGGCCCGTTGGCCCTTCGAGCAGGCGGGTGCCCCGATGCCGGCAGGTGTTGTGGAACGCGCGCAGGGCGCCGTCCGTGTCGCGCCAGAGCACCAACGCCTCGCCGGACGCATCGAAGGTCACGTAGTCACCCGGCACCCGCAGATGACGCGCGGGCCCGGCGCACAGCCAGGCGCGGCGAAACACGCGCTCGCGCTCGAGCGCCAAGAACGCGGGCTCCACGTAGCGGGCGGTGGGCACCGTCCACGAACGCTCACCGGTGCCATGGCTCTCTCCAACCCTCACAGCGCCAGTGTACTCAGCTCACCTCGCGGTTGCTGCCGCGCACACAAATTACGTCGTAATTGTTGATCTTGCACCCGTCCGGGTCGACGTTCCGGGGCCGTGATCGCGCCGCATGACCCAAGCTTGACCGGCTTCACCGGAGCCTCCCCGACGGACCACGAGGAGACGACCGACCTCGCGCTGTCGGTCCATGACCTGCTGCGCCACTACGCGGAGCGGCGACGCGCCGACCGTGACTTCATCCGCGGCATCGCGGGCTCGGCGGGGGACGTCACGACGCTCTTCCTCGAGGGCCTCGCGCTTCGACTCGAGCCGCTCGATACGGCCGAGCGCGAGCGCTTCTTGCTGCGCGCGCTCGTCGACATGGCCTGGCTCGACCTGGAGCTGGGCGTCCGGGCGCTCCCGGCGCTGTTCAGTCGCCTCGGCGCCGCCGAGGCCGCCGCGTTGGGCGTGACGGGCGTTCGCCTCGTTCGCTCGCTCGATCACGGGGACCGGCCCGCCGCCTGGGAGCGCGCTCCGGACGTGGCGCTCGGGCTGCTGGGGGGCGGCGCGCCCACGACCGAGGACGCGACCGAGGACACGGCGCGCGCGGTGCGTCTCGCACGGCTCTTGGGCCTGCTGGTCCACGCGTCGGACGAGGCGCTGCGCGAGGCGCTGGCGCTGGTCGAAGATCGCCCCACGCGCGGGCTCCTCCGTGCGCTCGTGCAGGACGAGGTCGCCGTCGCCGAGGAGCGCTGGCTCGCCGCGCTCGTGCTACAGAGCGGCTCCATCGGGCTCGCGGTCGGCACGGCCAGCCTCACGCACGCGCCGTCGCGCACGTTGACCCGCATTCGGGACCTGCTGTGCGTCGCGCCGACCGACGCCCTCGTGCGCATCGCGGAGGCGCACGGCCTGCTGTCGCTTTGCTCCGATGGGGGCACCGATACCGCCGAGATGCTGCGTACGGCGTACCTGACGCAGGCCTGGCTCGCCACGCCGCTGACAGGCCACGGCCTGCATCGCGCGTTTCGCGGCGAGCTCATCGTCGCCAAGACGCTGCCGGAGCTCGGGCCCGCCGCGGAGTCGCTGGCTCGGGATGCCTGCACGGGGATCCCGCAGCTCATCGGGGCGACCGGCTCGGACGACGCCCTCGCCGATCCCGTGCGACGTGACGCCATGGCCACCTGCCTCGCCCGCGTCATGCTCGCGGACTCGAGCTACTGCGCCTCCCTTCGCATCACCGAGAGCCGGCTGGCGGAACTGAACCGCGCCGGAGACGCCTCGACGCTCGCCAGCGGGCTCCGCGGCTACGCCATCTTGCTCGTGACGACCGCGCGCCTGCTGCTCGGCGACGAGCGCGGCCGGGACGCGGCGCTGCGCCTCTATGCGCGGGTGCTGCGCCTCCGCCAGCAGCACACGGAGCTGCTGCCGCGCCACCTGTTCCCCGACACGCTCGACGCGGCGATTCACGTCACCGATCCCGAGCGCGCGGCGCGACGCTGGCTCATGCGTGAGCAAGGTCATGCCCTACCGGCCGAGCGCACGCCGGTCCAGGACACCAGCCGAGCGCGGACCGAGACCTTCGCCGTGGCCACCACGCAGATGGGCGCCGCGCTGCCGGAGCCGCTCGCCGGCTGGGCCGGTGCGCCGCGCTCGTGGCCCGCCAGAATCGCCTCATGGCTGCTGCCACTCCCGGTCCGCTACCTGGCCGAGACCCTGATGCGATGGTTGGGCTTTGGCCCCGCGGCGGATCTGGCCGTCACCGGGGACGGCGTGACGCGCATCACGGTGACGCGCCGCTTCTTCGGGCTGCCCGTGTACCGCTCGTTCGCCGGCGTACGCACAGTCCTGCCCTTGGAGGCCGGCGCCAGCGCGGCCGATCGCATGCTGGGCCGCTGGTCGGCGGTCCTGCTCGTGTGCCTGACGGTCGGCGCCTTTGCCCTGCTCCGCGGGCAAGCCGACGGCGTCCGGAGCCTCGAGCTGGGCGGAGGAATCGCGATTGGTGGCGGCCTGCTCGGCTACTTCGTCGCGCTCCGACTGCATCGCCTGGTCGTGCGCGGTCGCGCGGTCGCGATCGTCGATGACCAGGGTCGGACGACGTTGTGGCGGCTCTCGGCGGATGCGCAAGCGCTCGTGGGCGGCGCGAACGAGACCATCCCGCCGGGCGAGCTGACCATCGGCGCCCCGTAGGCCTCCGTAGTCCCGTTTAGTCCCCGAGCAGCTTCAAGATGGCGTCGGTCGCGTCGATGATGGCGTCCGTCTTCGGGTCACCACCGACGAGTTGCTTGGCGAGCACCTTGACGAGGCCCTTGTCGTTGCCGGCCAGGACGTCGTCGATCAGGTTCGGGTTCTTCGACAAGACGTCACCGACCTTGCCCAGGATGCCGCCGTCGTCGCCGCCTTCCGAGCCCATCAGCTTGGCGGCGAGCTTCACGATCGCGCCGTAGTCGATGGCCTCCTTGACCTCGCCGTCCGGCGAGATGACGCGCTGGAGGAGCTTGGCGATCTCACCGGCGCCCTTGTCGTCCAGCAGCTTCACGACGCTGGCCATGGGCCCTTGCAGCAGCTCGTCGCCGAGCATCGTCTTGAGCAACGCGGTCCACTTGATGGGCCCGATGTCCTCGTCGCCGTGCGTCTGCTTGAGCCATCGGTCCGCGAGCGCGACCGTGCGATCCGGGCTCGGCGAGGCCTTCGCGAACGCATCGATGAGGTCCTCGGGCTTGGCAATCCCGAACGCGTGCGCCTTGTAGTAGCTCTTGACCACGCCGAGGTAGGCGCCATCGCCCATCTGCTGGCGCAGCGTGTGAAAGAAGAGCGCTCCCTTGCCGTAGACGATGGCAGCGTACTCCATCATGCCGTTGTACTGGTCGGTCGGCAGATCGACCGGCCGGTCCTTGGAGCCGACCATGCGCGCCAGCTGATACGGCAGCTTGAGCTGCATCTCGACCTGGGCGTCGCCGACGGCCTTGCCGTGCACGCGCTCGAAATAGAAGGCCGCCGTCGCGTTGGCCATGGCCTCGTCGACGAACGGATGCCGCTTCGAGTCGGAGCCGACGACCGCGTTCCACCACTGGTGGGCGACCTCGTGCGCGACGACGAACTCGAGGGTCTCCTTGACGTACTTGCTGTTGGCGAGCGCCATCGTCGCCTGCGCGCCGCCACCGGCGGGCGCGGCGTCGGAGGCGTAGAACATCTTGCCGATGGTCGTCAGACCCGGGAACTCGACGCCACCGGCACCGCCGACGAGCGGCGCCTCGGCGAGATCGAGCTCCGTGTACGGGTAGGGCCCGAACTCGGTGTTGTAGAGCTTGAGCGCGGCCTTGCCGTACTCCAGCACGTCCTTGCCGGTCTTGGACTCGGTCTTCTTGTACCAGCTCGTGATCTTTACGCCATCTACAAATGCCGAGGTGCTCTCGTATTCTCGCGAGGCCTGGATCGTGAACTCGCGCACCGCGCCGGCCACAAAGCGCGTCGTGCGTCGATTCTGCGCGTCGCCTGCCTGCGCGCGGGAGAGCTCCACGCCGGTCGTCGCGAGCTGCAGGTCGGCGGAGGTCGTGACCGTGACGTCGTAGTTCGAGACATCGAAGTAGCTCACGTCCCCGAGATCCGTGTCGTGCTTCGAGTCCCAGCCGTTGTCGTCATACGCCGCGACCTTGGGGTACCAGAGCCCGAGGCTCGTGATGCCGTCGCCCACGCTGTAGATGCCGTAGCCGCCCTTCTGGCCGGCGTCGCCCATGATCATCTGGATGACCTGCTGCAGGGCGAGCTTCTGCATGTCCGAGCTGCCCTCCGCCTGGCGGTGGATGACGCCCTTGAACGACATCGTGACCGTCACGCGCTTGCCGGGCTCGAGCTTGGACTCGAGCGGAATTCGCAGCCGCTCGGCCTTCGTGTCAGCCTTGACGGGTCGCCCATCGACGAGGACGTCCTCGACGACGAGGTTCTTGACCCCCGGGTCGCACAGCTCCTTGGAGTTGGGGTAGAGCAGGAAGTTGAGCTCAGTCAGCGCCTCCTTCTCCTGGTTCGTGTAGTCGAGCCGCTCGGTGCCCTCGTAGGCGTAGAGCTCCGAGTCGAGGTCGATGGTGAGCGTGTAGTGCGGCGCGGAGTGAAATCGCTCGGTCTTCTCGACGGTTGAGTTGAGCGACTGCTTGAGGATCTCGGCGACCGAGATGGGCGCTCCGGCTGGGACCACCGAGGCCCCCGGGCCGGTGCCGGGCGCGGGGGACGCCGCAGCGCCTGCGGTGGGCTCTCCGGCGGGCGCCATGGGGTTCGGGGCGGTGACCGTGGAGCCCGAAGGCGCGGTCCCGTCGGCGTCCGCCTTCTTGCAGGCGGCGACGCTGGTCGCTAGGCCGGCAACAGCGGCAGCACCAATTACGAGCAGACCGGCTCGTGCGGCTCCAATCGAGCGCATGATCATCGAGTCACCCTCCCTTGTTGAGAGTCACATGTGAAACGGGTTGGCACGGCGCTGGGAACCCGGCCTTGGTGGGCGCTATTCCGCGCGGACCTGAATCGGCACCCGACGACCGGACACGAACATGAGCACGGGTCGCTCTCCATCGAAGTCGAGCCACCGAGTGAGCGCGCTCGTCGCATCGCGCAGCAGCCGCGCGCGGCCGCGACCGGAGAGCTCGGCGTGGACGTGCCCGGCGGGCGTCATCTCGAGCGTGCTCGGGTCGAGGTCGACCTCGCTTCCATCGGCGAGTGTCGCGTGCAGCGCGTCGTTGGTACGCCGAAGGCGCGTCACAAACCAAGGAACATCGTCCACAAATTGTACGTAGGCCCACTGCGGCCCGACGCGCAGGACGAGGCGGCCCGTGTCGGCCTCGAGCGAGAGGCCTTGATGAAAGAGGCGCTCGACGCGCGGGTGCGCGACCCGCTCTTCCGCGAGCCAGAAGTGACCGTCGCAGTCCAGCCGCAGCCGTGAGTTGCGGCGGAGGTGATCGAGCACGTCGGGAGGGAGCGCCATGGTTTCGCCTCATCCTGAATGTGCCATACGATGGCGCCGTGCGTGAACCTACGACCCCGTCGCGTCCGCCCTGGCCTCGGTGGGCGCAGCTGGCGGTCACGCCGCTGATGACCGCTTGGACGCTGCCACAGACGCTGGCCGGCCTGGCGCTCGTCGGCTGGCACCGCGCGCGTGGCATCCGGTCGCGCCTCGTGCGCTTTGGCCCGTTCCTCGTGGTGTTCGTGCCCGCGAAGGCGCCCGCGTCATCGGGGCTGTCGCTCGGGCTCGTGATCGTGGCGGATCCCGAGTGGCTCCTGCACCACGAGTGCTGTCACGTGGTGACGGCCGTGTGGCTCGGCTGGCTCTACTTGCCCGTCTATGGGCTGGAATACGCCGTCTTAGGCCACGACCGCTCGCCACACGAGCGGCTCACGTGCTGGCTCGAGGGCCGGGTCCCGTGGCGTCCGGAGCGATGGGCGACGACGCCTGGAGCGCCGCATGGCCGGCCATGACGCGCGCGACGGCGTCCTCGGGCGTGGACCCGACGGCGGAGAGGTGCCCCATCTTGCGACCGGACCGGGCGACACGCTTGCCGTACAGATGAAGGCGAATAC
This sequence comes from Pseudomonadota bacterium, assembly GCA_005776585.1. Lineage (GTDB taxonomy): Bacteria > Myxococcota_A > UBA9042 > SXOX01. Next base: position 98,016 of record SXOX01000088.1, read on the forward strand.
CAGGAAGCGCAAGCGCGCGGTCAAACGCTGGCGTGTGGGCCCACAGGTCGCCGAGCAGGTTGACGATGGCAGCAGGCGTGTGCACGGCCGCGCTGCCCAGCGGCAGATCGCACACTGCGCGGACGTGCTGCTCGAACTGACTGGTGTAGGCGCCGACCTCGGTCATGTGGAAGCTGTTGTGCGGGCGCGGCGCGAGCTCATTGACCAGCAGCGTGCCACCAACCAGGAAGAGCTCGATGACCAGGAGCCCCTCGATGGCCAGCGCGCTCGCGATGGCGCGACCCAGCTCCTGCGCCTGTTGGGCGAGGGCCGGCGCGATGGGCGCGGGCAGGACCGACCACGTCAGGATGCGATTGTCGTGGTGGTTGAAGGCGGGCGGGTAGACGGCCACCTCACCGCTGGGACGGCGCGCGACGAGCACTGACAGCTCCCCGTCGAGCGGCAAGGCAGTCTCGAGCACGCAGGGGCGGTGACCGAGCGACGCAAAGGCCGCGGGGAGCGCGTCGGCGGAGCGTACCCGCACCTGCGACCGCCCGTCGTAGCCGCCCTGACAGGACTTGACGAACAGCTCCGAGCCGAGGTCCGCCGCGGCAGGCGCCAACTCAGTGGCGTGGGACACGACCCGAAAGGGACCGGTCGGGAAGCCGTGCTGCGCGAGCCAGCGGCGTTGGACGCCGCGGTCCTGCACGATGCCGAGCACGTCACCATTGGGCCGAACGGGCGCGTGCCGGGAGGCGGCTTCGAGCGCAGGCAGCGCGATGCTCTCGATCTCGAGGGACACGACGTCACTCGCGGCCCCGAGCGCGGCGCCGGCGGTGGCGTCGTCGAAGGCGGCGGTAAGCGTGCGATCGACGACGAAGCGCGCGGCGCACGAGGGGTCCGGATCCAGCGCGACGATGTGATAGCCCAGCCCACGTGCGGCCATGGCCGTCATGCGGCCGAGCTGACCGCCGCCGAAGAGGCCGATCGTGCTGCCGGGGAGGATCGGGCTCATTGGGGCGACGCGTTCTGGAGGACGTGCGCCGTGCGCTCGGCGCGCCACGCCCGCAGGCGTTCTCTCACCTCGGGTCGCGCGGTGGCGACGATCTGCACCGCGAGCAGGCCGGCGTTGGCCGCGCCCGCGGGACCGACGGCGAGGGTCCCGACCGGGACGCCCTTGGGCATCTGGACGATGGACAAGAGCGCGTCGAGGCCGTTGAGCGCCGTGGCGACCACGGGCACGCCGAGCACGGGCAGCAGCGTCTTGGCTGCGACCATGCCGGGCAGATGCGCTGCGCCGCCCGCGCCCGCGATGATGCAAAGCAGCCCACGGGCCTCGGCGGTGGCCGCGTACTCGAACATGGCGTCGGGCGTGCGGTGCGCCGAGACGATGCGCACCTCGTGAGGCACCGACAGCACCTCCAAGATGGTGACGGCCTCGCGCAGCGTGGCGAAGTCGCTCTGGCTGCCCATGATGACCCCGACGAGGGGGCTGGCGTGTGCGTCAGACGCCATCGAGGAGGTGTCCGAGCTTGTGCTTCTTGGCCTGGAGGTAGCGCGTGTTCTCCGGCACCGGCGTGGTCTGGAGCGCCTCGCGACCCTCGACCTGGATGCCGAAGGCGGCGAGCCCCGAGACCTTGCGCGGGTTATTGGTAAGGATGCGCACGCGGTGCACGCCCGCCTGGGTGAGGATCTGCGCGCCGATGCCGTAGTCGCGCGCGTCCGCCTTGAAGCCGAGCTCTTCGTTGGCCTCTACGGTGTCCCGTCCGCGATCCTGAAGCGCGTAGGCGCGCAACTTGGAGACGAGGCCAATGCCGCGCCCCTCCTGTCGCAGGTAGAGCAAGGCGCCGTTGGGCTCGGCCAGGATGCGCGCCATTGCGGCGTCGAGCTGAGGTCCGCAGTCGCAGCGCAGGCTATGGAACACGTCGCCGGTGAGGCACTGCGAGTGTAGCCGCACGAGCGGCGCAGGCTGGTCGGCGGGCGGCGCGAGCGTGCCGTGCTGGAGCAACAGGTGCTGCTCGCCGTCCAGCAGGTTCTCCCAGACGGTGACGTCCAGGTCTCCAAAGCGGGTTGGGACGCGGCCCGACTCCAAGCGCCGCACGTGGCACTCGCGCGCCATGCGGTGGCGCACGAGCGCGGAGGTGGGGATGAGTGGAGCGCCGAGCCGAGTGGCCAGTGCGTCGAGCTCGGAGGCGGTCGCGACCTCGCCATCGGGTCCGAGGACCTCGGCGAAGACAGCGGCGCCCGACGCGACGCCCGCAAGCCGCGTGAGGTCGCACGCGGCCTCGGCAAAACCAGCGTTGGCGAGGACGCCGCCCGGGTGGACTCGGATGGGGAAGATGTGGCCCGGGCTGACCAGATCCGCCAACGTGGCGGTCGGGTCGATGAGGACGGCCACCGTGCGGGCGCGGTCCGCCGTGCTGATGCCCGTGGACACGCCCTCGGCCGCCTCGACCGAGACCGTGAACGCGACCGCGTCGGGGTCGCTCCGCGGCAGCAGACCGATGCCGAGCACGTCGAGCCGGGCACCCGACAAGCCGACGCACACCACGCCACGCGCCTCGGAGGCGAGGACGTTGACGGCGTCTGCCGACGTGGCCTCCGCGGCGACGGCGAGCGCGCCGCGGGGAGGGTCGACGCGATCATCGGCGAGCACGACGAAGCGGCCCGCGGCCATCGCGCGCAGGGCGGCCTCGAGCTCCGTCGCGTCGGGCACTGGAGCGACCGTGGAGGTGCTGGAGCTCACGTGAGCGTGGCGCGGCTAGAAGGGGATGTCGTCGTCGTTGAAGCTGCCACCCGGCGGACCTGGGGGCGGACCCGACGAGGGACCCGAAGGACCGCCACGCCCACCACCCATGTCGCCGCGGCCGCTGGGACCGGGACCGCCGCCTTGGCCACCACTGTAGCCGCCACCGGGGCCGCCACCGGGGCCGCCACCGGGGCCGCCACCCATGCCGTCCGCCTCTCCGCGCGCCTGGCCCTGGCCTTGGCCGGAGCCCAAGAACATCACGCGATCGGCGCGAATCTCGGTGGTGAACCGGCGGTTGCCCTCCTTGTCCTGCCACTCCTTCGTCTGGAGGCTGCCCTCGACGTAGACCTGGCGGCCCTTGCGCAGGTACTCCTTGCAGTTCTCCGCGGTGCGCCCCCACACGACGACGCGGTGCCACTCCGTCCGCTCCTGCTTCTGGCCGGCCTTGTCCGTCCATTGCTCGTCGGTGGCGACGCTGAGGTTGCCGACCGCCATGCCCGAGCCCGTGTAGCGCACCTCGGGGTCCTGCCCCAGTCGTCCGATGATGATGACCTTGTTGACCGACACCTGAACCTCCCCGTTCTCAGTCACGCACGTGTTCCGCGTCGAGGGGCGCCCCCCGCGAGCGCGCGCACCCTAGCATGCGCTCGCGCGACGCAAATACTGAACCTCAGTTTAGGCATCGACTCAAATGGGTCAACGGAAATTTATTGGCGCGGCGCGTCTGAAAGCAGTGCACTGTGAAGTCGGCGCACGAGCTCCGGTGCCTGCTCGCCGGACAGCCACGCCGTCCACGACAACGGGCCGAGCACCGAGGGGTGGCCAGCAAAGAGGGCCCCGATCACCCGGCGCACGGACGCGTACTCGCCGAGGCCGTGCCCAACGACGCTGACGCTCCCGGCCGGATGCTCCGTTCGCGCACCGGCCGCCTCGAGCCGCGCGCGCAGCGGCGCCATCTCGTGGACATCGTCTGACGAGACCAGCCAGCGTACGGCGGTCGCACTGGCGATGCGATGGCACCACGGGACGTCATCGAGGACGCCCTCGACGTCGGTTGCGTAGGGCCCCTCTGCGTCCACGCGGAGCAGGCCCGCGCGCGAGGTGATGGCGACCACGGGCGTCGGCGCCGGCGGCAGATCGACGCGCACCTCCGTCCCGCGATCGGTGGAGGGCGCAAACGTCGAGCGCGCGTACAGCGCCACCCCGTGGCGCCGAGCCCAGGCCACGGCCTCGCGGTGCATCACCTTGGCACCGTTGCGGGCCAGCTCCTCGAGGGCGTCGTGAGTGACCGCGCCAAGCCGCCGCGCTTCGGGGACAACGCGCGGATCGGCCGTATAGATGCCGTCGACATCTGAATAGACCTCGCACGCCTCCGCCCCGAGCGCCGCCGCCAGCGCGACGGCGGTCAGATCGCTCCCGCCCCGCCCGAGGGTCGTGATGTCCCGCCGATAGCTCGTGCCCTGGAAGCCGGCGACGATGACGACCGAGCCCTTCTCTAGCTCGTCCTGCACGCGATAGGGGCGCACCTCCATGATCTGCGCCCGCGCGTGGCTGTCGGTGGTCAGGATGCCGCACTGGCTCCCCGTGAGCGACACGGCCGGCTCGCCGAGCGCGTGGACCGCCATCGACAGGAGCGCGGCCGTCGTGCGCTCACCCACCGACAGGAGCATGTCGAGCTCTCGCCGCGAGGGCTCCGCCGCGACCTCGCGCGCCAAGCACAGGAGCTGGTCGGTCGTCTTGCCCATCGCGCTGACGACGACGACAACGTCCACCCCTGTCCGCTTGCGCGCGACGACCCGCTCGGCGACCTGGCGAATTCGCTCGGGATCGGCCACCGAGGAGCCGCCGTACTTCTGCACGATGATGGGACGACGCGAGGATTCGACCGCTGACGCGCTCATCGCTGCCTCCGTCCGGGCCGGGAGTCATCGGAAGTCACGGCTGCGCAGCCTACTCCAGCTGCGCGCCCGCCGCATCGTAGTCGGCGTCCAGATTTGCTCCGGCCCGTAAACCGTGGTACCGACCCCCGTTCTTCGGGAGGAGCATTCGTGACCCAAGCATTCGACATCTCTCGCCACTCCGGTTCCGTCCTCGACCTAGCCTGCGACGCGCTCGTGATTGGCTCCGTCATCGGCCACGCGCTCGAGGGCCCGGCCTCCGAGGTGGACAAGGCCCTTGGAGGCCTGCTCGCCGCCGTCGTCTCGGAGGAGGCCTTCGAGGGCAAGGACGGTCAGCGGGTGCTGGTGCACACGCATGGGCGCCTGAACGCGAAGCGGGTGGTCCTCGTCGGCCTGGGCAAGAGCGCCGACGACGGCGGCCGGCAGCTGGGCGCGCGTGCGGCGCGACTGGGCCGCGAGAGCGGCTTCGCCAAGGTCGCAGTCGCCGCGTCGGCGCGCGTCTCCGCGCGGTCGGTCATCGAGGGCGCACGGCTCGGGCACTACACGTACGACAAGTGGCGCACCACGGAGAGCAAGCCCAGCAAGCTCAAGACGCTCACGCTGTGCATGCCGATCCCCAAGGGCGAGCGTGAGCTGGGCGAGGCGACCGCGAGCGCCATCATGTTGGCGCGGGACCTCGTCAATGAGCCGCCCGCCACGATGACGCCGCGAATCCTGGCGGATCAGGCCCGCTGGGTCGCCGAGAGCGGCGGCCTCGACGTCACGCTGTTCGACAAAGCGGCGCTCAACGAGAAGGGCATGCGGCTCATCCTGGCCGTCAGCGCGGGCAGCTCCGAGGAGCCGCGCCTCATCCATCTCACGTGGCGCCCGCCAAACGTGACCGCGGACACGCCGTCGGTCGCGCTCGTCGGCAAGGGCATCACGTTCGATGCCGGTGGCCTCTGCCTCAAGCCCACGGGCTCCATCGAGGACATGAAGATGGACATGGGCGGCGCGGCCGCGGTCATCGCGACGATGCAGGCCATCGCCACGCTCAAGCCCGACCTCATCGTCCACGCCATCGTGCCGGCCAGTGAGAACCTGCTCGGCAGCGCGGCCTACAAGCTCGGAGACGTCTACCGGAGCTACAACGGCAAGAGCGTCGAGATCATGAACACGGACGCGGAGGGCCGTCTCGTCCTGGCCGATGCGCTCGCCTACGCCGTGGAGCAGAAGCCGCGGGAGATCATCGATCTCGCGACGCTGACGGGCGCCATCACGATCGCGCTGGGCGACGAGACCGCGGGCGTCTTTGGCAACGACCAGGCGCTCATCCAGGAGATCCTCGCCTGTGGCGCGGAGGCCGGCGAGGCGCTCTGGCACATGCCACTCGACAGCAAGCTCAAGAAGCAGATCAAGAGCGACGTCGCGGACATGAAGAACGTCGGAAAGCGTACTGGCGGTGCGATCACCGGCGCGCTCTTCCTCGAGGAGTTCGTCGGCGGGACGAAGTGGGTCCACCTCGACATCGCCGGTCCGGCCTGGTCCACGCGCAACGAGGACACGTGGTCCAAGGGTGGCACCGGCTTCGGCGTCGCCACGTTGCTCCAGTACCTCTCGCGCGCCGCCGCTCGGCTCAAGGGCTAGCCCGTGGCTCCGGCCCGCCCGCTGGCTGTCCTCTCCGGCCTGGCGGCGGGTGCTCTCCTCGGTGTCATCGCCAACACGACGCTCAGTGGCACGGCCACGCTCGACGGCCTGCTCCGCTACGGCTCGGACCCGATCGGCACGATCTTCCTGCGCCTGCTGCTCATGCTCGTCTTGCCGCTCGTGCTGGCGGGTCTCGCGAACGCCATCGCCACCTTCGATCTCAAGGACCTCGGTCGGCTCGGGCTGCGCGCGCTCGGCTACACAATCGTCGTCTCGGCCATCGCCGTGTTGATTGGCATCACGACCATTCGGGTGCTCGAGCCAGGCGCGGGGCTCTCGGACGAAGCACGCGCCACGCTCGCCGAGGCGGCCAAGAAGAACGCCGACCGCGTCGCCGAGATGAAGGCCGGCAACAAGAGCGGGGCGGACCTGCTCGTCACGATGGTGCCCGACAATGTCATCAAGGCGGCAGCGACCGACAACATGCTCGCGGTCATGGTCTTTGCGCTGTTTCTGGGCGTCGGTCTCACGTTGACGCGCACGGCCGCCTCCGAGCGGCTGCGAGAGTCACTCGAGGGCCTGTTCGACGTCAGCATGCGCCTCGTCGCGCTGGTCCTGAAGCTCGCGCCGTTGGGCGTCGGCGCGCTCGTGTTCTCAACGACAGCGCGCCTCGGGGTCTCGGTGCTTTCAGCGCTCGCCGGCTACGTCGGGGCCGTGCTGCTCGCGCTGGCCATTCACCAGTTCGGCGTCTACTCACTTGCGCTGCGCTGGCTCGGCAAGATGTCGCCCGCGCACTTCTTCCGGTCCGTGCGCCGCGCGATGCTGACGGCCTTCTCCACAGCCTCGAGCAACGCCACGCTCCCGACCGCAATCGACGTCGCCGAGACCGAGCTGCGCCTGCCGGCGCGCTCGGCCCGCTTCATGTTGACCGTCGGCTCCGTGATGAACCAGAACGGCACGGCGCTCTTCGAGGGCATGACGGTCCTGTTCCTGGCGCAGCTCTATGGCATAGACTTATCGCTCTCGAGCCAGCTGACGGTCGTCCTGGTCGCGATCCTCGGCGGCATCGGGACCGCGGGCGTGCCGGCCGGCTCCCTGCCGGTCGTCATCATGCTGCTCGGCATGGTCGGGGTCCCAGCGGAGGGCGTCGGCATGGTGCTGGGCGTGGACCGGCTGCTCGACATGTGCCGGACGACGCTGAACGTGACCGGCGATCTGGTCGCCGCGGTCGTCGTCACGCGCGGCGAGCGCGAGGCCATGAGCGCGCCGTAGCGGCTCAGCTCGCCGCGTACCGGATCAGCAGCGCCGCCTCACGCCCGGCCGAGCGCACTCCGCCGTCCTTCAGGCGGCGTCGCAACCCGCGTGCGCCGAGGTGGTAGGAGACCGTGAACTGCCGCGCCAGCGCGCGCAGGTCCGGAGCGGAGAGCGGTCCTGGGAAGTGGTCCGGAAAAGGCTCGCCGCCCTCGCCGAAGACCTCCGCGTGAAACGGCGTCCCGGGATACGGCGTGGCCACCTGGAACGAGGCGTAGGTCGGGCCGAGGGCCTCGGCGAAGCGCAAGGTCGCGTGCATGTCGGCCAGAGACTCACCGGGGAGGCCCAGCAGGAAGTAGCACAGCGTGCGCATGCCGACCGCGCGCGCCTCGGCGACCGCGCGACGCACCGCATCGAGGCTCTGCCCCTTGTCGGTGCGCTCGACGATCGCGGGCACACCCGACTCGACGCCGAAGTGGATGAGCTCGCAGCCCGCCGCGCGCATCACCGTCAGCAGCGCCGCGTCGACCGTGTCCGGCCGCGTCTGACAGGCCCAGCGCAGCGGCAGACCGCTCCGGCGCAGGGCCTCGCAGAGCGCGGTGACGAGCGTGTGATCGATGGTGAACTCGAGATCCTGGAAGTACGCGGTGCGAAAGCCGGCCGCCCAGGCCGCGCGAATCTCGACCATCATGCGATCGATGGTCTTCCGTCGGTATTTTTTTCCGTACATTGACAACAAGCAAAACCGGCAACGCCACGGACAGCCCCGGGTCAGCTCGAAGAGCGCCAGTCGGTCGCCGAGGACCTCATAGCGATAGCGGCGCGCGTCCAGGAGATCGAACGCCGGAAAGGGCAGCGCATCGAGCGACGCGAGCGGCGCGGGCTCAGCCGTCGTGCAGTGCACGCCATCCCACTGCACGAGCGCGGGCACCTCGCGTTCACCTACCGCCAAGGCGCACATCGCCGCCTCTGGCTCGCCCACGACGCCGCGCGAGACCCCGAGCCGGTCGAGCGTCCACTCCGGCCGCGTGGTGACCTGCGCGCCATAGACGACGAGGCGGTCGTGAGGGAGGCGCGCGACGGTGGTGTCGAGCGCGTCGAAGTCGACATTGGGGCATTGCCACCGGTCGAGCGGCGAGAGCGCCAGCACGACCAGGTCCGCGTCACCCGGCGACGCCCGCAGCAGCGCGCCCGGCTCCGCACGCTCGTCGATGACCCGCACCGTCCAGCCGCGCTCGCGGAAGGCGCCGGCCACGTGCAGGAGACACAGCGGCGGAAAGCGGCGATTGTAGCGACGGACGCGCCCGGAGAAGAGCGACCCGAAGCTCGGATTGATGAGCAGGGCGTGCGGCACGAGGCCACAGTAGTCGACTTTGGCGGCGGCGACGAGGCCGCGCCGCTCTCCCGAGGTTGTGGCCAAGGGCTGCCCCCGCTATGGTCCCGCCGATGGTGTCGTCCCCCGAGTCCCCGCAGCCGACCCGCGAACGAGCTCCGACCGCCGCGGCCGCGAGCACGCCGGCGCTGCTGCTCGCCGACCGCTGGCCGATGGGGCGCGCGACCGAGCGGGCCTTTCACGCCGTCATCGTGGCCCTCTGCCCTCCGGAGCCGGTCGTGCCGGAGCTCGTGCCGCGCATCGACGACCACGTGCGCCGCCTCATGCGGTACATGCCGTGGCCAATGGCCATCGGGCTCATCGCCGCGTTCTTCCTGCTGGACTGGTCGCCCCTGTGGCGCTTCCAGGCCTTCGGGCGCATCTCGGGGCGCGCCTCGCCCACGGCCGCGCAGGCCGCGCTGAACGCCGTGGCGCACTCGCGCTTCCTGCTCCAGCGCACGCTGATGATGGCCGCCAAGGGCGCCATTCTGTCGGCGTTCTACGACCTGCCGGAGATCCAGCGCGCGCTTGGAGTGGACCTCCACGCCCATGCACGGGAGCGCATCGAGCTGCGTCGCCGCCTCTTGGCCGGGGAGCCGACCCACGCCGCAGACCGCCTCGGCCGTCGCCCGGATCCGCCCGAGATGACGCCATAATGGCCTCGCCGATCCTCGCGGCCAGCGAGTGCGTCGCGCCCGGCCAGGAGCGCGTCTTCGAGTGCGACGTCGCAGTCGTGGGCACGGGCGCAGGCGGCGCGGTCGCGGGCGCCCTGCTCGCCGAGGCGGGCCTGCACGTCCTCTTCCTGGAGGAGGGCAGCTACACGCCCACCGAGCAGCTGTCTCCGGCGCTGTCGGTGGCCTTGCCCCGGCTCTATCGCGATGGCGGCGTCTCGGCGCTGGTGGGCACGCCCCCGATTCCGTTCGTCGAGGGCCGCTGCGTCGGCGGCTCGACGCTCATCAACGGCGGCATGATGTGGCGCCCCCCGGTGCACGTGCTGGAGGAGTGGGCGCGCCTCACGGGCTCGCCAGCGCTCGGTCCCGAGGGGATGGAGGCGCTCTTCCTGGAGGTCGAGGACGTCGTCTCCGCGCGACATCATCACCCGCTCGCGATGGGCGACGAGAACCGCCTCATGCTCGAAGGGCCGCGCCGGCAGGGCTGGCACGTAGACATCAACAAGCGCAATCAGTCGCTGTGCGTGGGCACCAACCACTGCGTCACCGGCTGCCCGACGGGCGCCAAGCAGTCCACGTTGGTCACCTACGTGCCTCGCGCCATCGCCGCGGGCGCGCGGTGCCTGACCGAGACGCGCGTCGAGGCGCTGCGCATCGACTCCGGTCGGTGCGTCGGTGTGGAGGCGCGTGGCTACGACCCCCGCACACGCAAGCTCGACCGCCGCATCTTGGTGCGCAGTCGCGCCGTGGTCGTCGCGGGCGGCGCTGTGCAGACGCCGTACCTCCTGCTGAAGCACGGCCTCGGCCGCCCGAGCGGGCGCCTCGGCAAGAACCTCACCGTGCACCCCAACGCCAAGGTGCTGCCCATCTATCCGTTCCCCATCAAGGGCTGGCAGGGCGTCAATCAATACGCGCAGATTCGCCACTTCCACGACGAGGGCATCCTGATGGCCGACAACATGATCGGCCCCGCCATGGTCGCCAGCCACCTGCCCGCGCATGGACGCGCGGCGCATGCGCTGATGGAGCGGTACGATCACATGATCCTGACCGGCGTGCTGGTCGAGGACTCGGTCACAGGCCAGGTCTCGCGCGGGCCGTTCGGCATGGCGATCGCGCGCTACGACATCTCGGAGCAAGACCACGCGCGCTTCAAGAAGGGCGTGAGGCTGCTGGCCACGATGCACTTCGACCTCGGGGCCACCGAGATCCTGGTGCCGTACGCGCACACGCCGATCGTCCGGTCGATGGACGAGCTGCGCGCTGCCGAGGCACGGCAGACGAAGCGCTCGACGCTCGAGCTCTTCACGGTCCACCTCATGGGGACGGCGGGCATGGGGTCGAACGCGCGCTCCTCGGTCACGAGCCTCGAGGGCGAGGTCTGGGACCTTCCGGGGTGCTACGTGGCCGACGCGAGCCTGTTCCCAACGGCTATCGGCGTAAACCCGCAGCTCGGCATCATGGCCCTGTCCTCACGCGTGGCGCGCGGCTTGGCCTCACGCTTGAATCGTAGCTAGCCGGGAGCAGAGGCAGCATGGGAGCGGAGATGGACGCCTTTCTTGGACTCGAACAGCAGGATCCCGTCATCGGCCTCGACGGGCAGCGCGGCGAGCGCCGCCGCACGTACCTGGACTCGGCTGCGACGACCCTCATGTCCCGCTGGGTCTACACCCAGGTGACCCACTACCTCGAGACGTCGTGCGCCAACTCGCACACGCACGCCCATCGGGCCGGGCGCGCGACGACTGTCGCCATCGAAGGCGCCCGTGACGCCGTGGGGCGCCTCGTCCACTACGATCCCGGCGCGGATCTGGTGCTCTTTACGGGCAACGGCGCGACGGGCGCGCTCAACTACCTCGCCCGCGCGTTGTTTCCGCCGGAGCTGCGGCGCTGCCTGAAGACGGCCGACCCCAAGAAGACCGCCGTGGATGCCCAAGCCATTGTCGGTCGGGCGACGGCCGCGCGGCTCGCCGAGCTCGCCCGTCGCCCGCTCGTCGTGACGACCGTCATGGAGCACCACTCGAACCTGCTGCCGTGGATCGAGGCGGTCGGACGCCACCACTGTCGGTTTGTGGAGACGCGTCCTGATGGCCAGCTCGACCTGGCCGATCTCCAGCGCATCCTCGCGCGCGAGGGCGACCAGGTGCGCGTCGTCGCGGTCGCTGGAGTCTCGAACGTGACCGGTGTGCGCAACCCCATTCACGCGATCGCGGCGCTCGCGCACGCCGTGGGCGCGGAGATCGTCGTCGACGCAGCCCAGATGGCCGCCCATGCGCCCATCCACCTCCACGTCGCCGATCCGGAGCAGTCGCTCGACTACGTGGCGCTCTCGGGCCACAAGATGTACGCGCCGGGCTCGCGTGGCGCGCTCGTGGGTCGGCTCGCGCACACGGTCGGCACGGCCTGCGTCGGCGACGTCGGCGGTGGCATGGTCGACTCGGTGTCGCTCGACGACTACGTCCCCAAGGACGACATCACGGCGCGCGAGGAGGCCGGCACGCCCAACATCCCGGGATCCATCGCCATGGGCCTCGCAGCCGAGCTGCTCCAAAATACGGGCTTCGAGGCCATCGAAGCGCACGAGGCGGAGCTGGTGGCGGACACCCTGAGCCGGCTCGGGGCGATCCCAGGGGTGCGCCTGTTCGGACCGGCGTGGTCGGAGCATCGTCGCGCCGGTGTCGTCACCTTCAACGTCGATGGAGTCCATCACGGACTCACCGCCGCCTTCCTCAACGACGCCTACGCGGTGGCGCTCCGCAACGAGTGCTTCTGCGCCCACCCCTACGTCAAGCGGCTGCTCGGCATCACCGACGCGCAAGAGCATCGCTATCTCGCCGAGATGCAGCACGGGGAGCGTCGCAACGTGCCGGGGATGGTGCGCGCGAGCTTCGGGCTATACTCGACCCAGGCGGACGTGGACGCGCTCGTCGCCGGAGTGACGGAGCTGGCCCGGGAGAAAGAGCGCGTGCTGGCCAGCTACGAGGCGCACGTGTCGGGCGAGTTCACCCGACGTGGCGTCGGCGCAGCGCTCGACCTGCCGCCGCTGTTCACGGGCCGCTAGCGCGACGACGCGGGGCAATAAGCCCCGGCTCTGAAAACAATGCGGGGCAAAATTCCCCATTCGCCAATCCGATCGCGACACTGCGCGCGATTGGCCGGTGGCCCAAGCCTTGCTTCTGCCACCGTGCGGTTGCGTGTGCGCGACCCGGAGGACCTCATGACCACGCTGACACCGACAGACATTCGACCCATCCTGGTACTGACCGACTTCAGCGACACCGCGAAGGCCGCCTACCCGCACGCCCTGCGGCTGGCGCGAGCGCTAGGCGCGCCGATCCGGCTGCTGCACGTCATCGACACGATGGCGTACGTGGGACCTGATCCGATCCCGGTGGGGACGTGGCAGGCCCATGTGGTGGACGCGGTCGAGGCCAAGCTCGAGGAACATCGCCGGCTGCTCGATCACCTCGGCGCACGCATCGAGACCGCCTACCGCATTGGCATGCCCGCCTACGAGATCGTGCGCGAGTCCCACGAGGGCGTCTCCGCCATCGTGCTTGCCACGCACGGCTACGGCGGGATGAAGCGGCTGCTGCTCGGCTCGACGACCATGAAGGTCATCCACCACGTGGACGCGCCCGTGCTCACCGTCGGGCCGGAGTGCCCGGATCGGGACGTGCGCCGCATCGTCATGCCGGTGGAGCTCGTGGAGGACGCCGAGCGGACGCTCGAGCAGGCCGCGTGGATGGCCTCGCACTATGGCGCGTCCATCGAGCTGTATCACGCCGTCGTTCCACGCGCGCTCCCGGTCTTCATCCCGGGCACAGGCCTCGAGGCGCAGTCGTATGGCGACACGCCCACCGATCGCCGCGTTCGCGCCGCGCGCGAGCTCGGACGCCTGGCCGAGACCGTGCGCGCCGCTCACCCGGACGTCGCCGTGAGCGTGTTCGTGACCGAGGCCTACCACGCCGCGGAGGCCATCTGTCAGCGCGCCGAGCAGCTCGAGGCGGACCTGCTGCTGTTGCCGGCGCACAACGGCCGCGTGCTCTCGCGGCTCATGCTCGGCTCGGTGGCGGACGCCGTCGTTCGCCGCGCGACCGTCCCCGTGCTGGTGCTCAAGCCCGAGGCGCAGGTGGCGGAAGTGGAGCCCGGCTAGCGCATGGCGAACCCTCTGATGGACCCAATTCGGCTCAGCAGCCTCATCCGGAAGTACGACGTCCCTGGACCACGCTATACAAGCTACCCGACGGTGCCGTACTGGAGTCGCGTCCCGACAGAGGCCGAGTGGCTCGGCGCGCTGCGTGACGCCCTCGCGCGGGCGCAGGCGCACTCCGAAGCGGCGTCGGTCTACGTGCACCTCCCCTTCTGCGAGAGCCTGTGCACCTACTGCGGCTGTACCACGCGGATTACGAAGAACCATGGGCTCGCGCTGCCGTATGTGGACACCGTTCTGCAGGAGTGGGCGCTCTATCGCGCCGCGCTGGACCAAGAGATTCCCGTCGGTGAGCTCCACCTCGGAGGTGGTACCCCCACGTTCCTCTCGCCCGACGAGCTCGATCGGCTCGTGACCGGCATCTTGGGTACAGCCGCTCCCGCACCGGAGGGCCGGCCCATGCTGTCGGTCGAGGCGGACCCGCGGGTGACCACGCCGGCGCACCTCGATCGCCTCGCCCGCCTCGGGTTCACGCGGCTCTCGCTCGGCGTCCAGGACTTCGATCCCGAGGTGCAGCTCGCCATCCACCGCGTGCAGTCGGAGGCCCAGGTGCGCGCGGTCGTGGAGGGCGCGCGCCGCCTCGGCTTCACGAGCGTGAACATGGACCTCGTCTATGGCCTCCCGTTCCAGACCGCGGACTCGGTCGAGGGCACGGTCCTGGCCATCACGCGCCTGCGACCGGATCGCATCGCGTTCTACGGCTACGCGCACGTCCCGTGGGTCAAGCCTGGCCAGCGCCGCTACTCCGACGCCGACGTCCCCGCAGGTCCCGAAAAGCGCGCGCTCTACGAGCTCGGGCGCGTCCGTTTCCTGGAGGAGGGCTACGTCGAGATCGGCATGGACCACTTCGCGCTGCCCGACGATCCGCTCGCGGTCGCACAGCGCAATGGCACCCTGCACCGGAGCTTCATGGGCTACGTGGAGCGGCACTGCTCGCCGATGTTCGGCCTTGGCATGTCGGCCATCGGAGACGCCTGGACCGCGTTTGCGCAGAACGAGAAGGACCTGGAGCGCTACGCCGCACGCGTGCAGTCGGGTGCCCTGCCCTTCTTCCGCGGGCACCTCCTGGACACAGAGGACGAGGTGCTCCGGCGCCATGTGCTGGAGCTCATGACGACCCACAAGACGACCTGGGCCTCGCCACCGGAGACGGCCTACCTGGCGTCGGTGCCTGACCGCCTGCGCGAGATGGCCGAGGACGGCCTCGTGGAGCTCTCGCCCGGCAGCGTCGCCGTCCGCGACGCGGGCCGACCGTTTCTGCGCAACGCCTGTCTGGCGTTCGACGCGCGCCTCCAGCGCAGTGCGCCCGAGACGCAGATCTTTAGCCGCACGATGTAGTGCCCCAGGTCGGCGGGCGCAGGTCGTCTCGGTTGCTCCGGCAACCTGCGCCATCGATGACCTCGTGATTGACACATAGTCATGATGGTCACATGCTGGGCCCATGACGCGCGTCAATGTGGCCAAACTGAAGTCGCAGCTTTCCAGCTACCTTCGACGTACGCGCGAAGGTGAGCGCTTCTTGGTCATGGATCGCAACGAGCCTGTGGCAGAGCTGACTCCAACGCGTACCCCAGAAGACGACGGC
The DNA here is from genome assembly GCA_005776585.1 of Pseudomonadota bacterium. Classification (GTDB taxonomy): domain Bacteria; phylum Myxococcota_A; class UBA9042; genus SXOX01. The sequence goes on from SXOX01000088.1 coordinate 113,360, forward strand.
TGGCTACACCGCCTCGCGGCGGACGGCCAAGTTCGTCTCCCTGCGGGTGCGCTCAGCGACGTCGTCGTGACTCCGTTATCGACCGGCGTCCAAATACAAGATCTCATCACCGCCGATCGCGACGAGCGATGACGCACCGGTTCTCGGACTCCAGCGCCTTGCTCCGGCTGCTGTTGGGTGAGCCTGGCGAGACGATTCGCCTGGACGATGGCCCCATCCACGCGTCGATTCTGGCCGATATCGAATGCCATCGCGCCATGTACCGAGCTCACGCGTTAGGGCGGCTCAGCGATCGCGAGCTCGCCATCAAGCTCGGTGAGTTGGAACGGCTGCTCTCGGCCCTCACGGTCTACATGCTGACTCCGGAAGTGGTCGCTCTTGCGCGGGCACCGCACGCGATCGCCACGGTGCGCTCCTTGGACGCGATTCACGTCGCCACGGCATGCCTCGTCGCGAGACATCTGCCGGCCCCGGTCGAGTTCTGGACTCACGACGAGCGCCAAGCCACAGCCGCCCTGTCGCTTGGATTGACCCTTCGCGGTGTGAGCGTCTAGCGCGCGTATTCGACAGCTCTGCGGCTAGCGGTGACACATCACGCAGGCATGGCCGCGCTGCGGGTCGATTCGGGACTCCCAGCCCGGTGGGTGCGGGTTGCCGCCCACGCCGCCGACCTTGTGGCAGCCGATGCAGTTCGACTCCGCCCCACGCTCGTGACACGTCGCGCACGAGCCGATGTCGCGTCGCGCCGGCGGACCGTGGAAGTCGCCCGAGCCCTTGACCAGCCACCCCGACGGATGCGGCCCGAGCCCGTTGGTCAGGCCGCGCGCGCTGAGCCCGTTCTTGGTGTGGCAGTCCTGGCAGAAGTTCTGACGGTGGCACGTGAGGCACTGCTTGCCGTCGAGGCGCGCGTCCATCGGGTGCGTCGTGAGGAAGTCGCCGCGGTGGATGAGCTGCCGATCGGGCTCGTCGCTGCGCATGAGGCTCGGCTTCATGGGCGCCATGCGGCTGTGGCAGTCCGTGCAGAAGTTGTCCTTATGGCAGTGCGAGCACACGACCAGGTCGCCCTTGGCGACGATGGGGTGCTTCTCGAGGAAGTTGCCGCGGTGGCTGAACAGGTCGAACGGCTTCTGGCGCAGCTCCGTGAGATTCGTATGGCACTTCGTGCACTCGATGTTGCGGAAGTCGCTCTTGTGGCACTGCATGCACTCGTCGAGCATCTCCGGGCGCGTCGAGTAGCGCGGCTCCTCGGCCTCCATCACGCGCTTGTGGCAGGTGGCGCAGTCGTTCTTGGTGCGCTGAGCGTGGTTCTTGTGGTTGAACAGGATCCCGCCGAGGACGTTGCGGGCAGCCGGCTCTGGCGCGCTCGGAGTCACATGACAATATGCGCAGGCCTTCTCGCGGTCCTCGTGGCACTCCAGGCACTTGGCCATCGGAGGCAGGCGCGACTGAACCATATCCACGACCTGCGTCATGTCGCCGTGGCAGTCGACGCAGGCGGCGCTCTCGCTCAGATGGCGCTTGTGCGAGAAGATGATCGCGTCCGGCTTTTGAAAGACGTAGCACGTGGACGCGACGAGCCCGCACGCGAGCGCAAGCGCTGGCAACAGGACGCGGGGCTGAACGAGGCGCTTCATCACGGCACCATGAGCGGCTCCGGGAGACGCCCGGAGAGGTCGTAGGTAAAGCGCAGCATGCCGGCCCATTGCTGCGAGAACGTCGGCGAGACGAGGACGGACACGTCCGCCATCAGCCGTCCGCCGGCAAAAAGATCGACCGCGGCAGTCAGGCGCGACACGTTCGACCAGCGATGACCGTTGGTCCTGGCGCTGTCGTCGTAGACACCGAAGTCGACGTCGCCAGTGAGGTGCAGCTTGGACGTCGGGCTCCACATGCCGTAGGCGCGCGTCTGCCAGTAGCCGGACGTGCCGGTGCCGACGCGGCCGAGCTCGATGCCGATGAGGTTGCCGAGGCGGCGGTCGAGCAGCAGCCGGGCACGGAGGCGGGCGCGGTAGCCAATATCGTCGGCGTCGTAGACCAGGACGGAGGCCCCGCCAAAGAGCGAGAGCATGCCGTTCAGGGGGAAGAAGCCGATCCAGCCGCCCGCCTGATCGTAGGTGGCGTTCGAGAAGACGCTGAAGATCGACGTCTTCGGGATGCGCGCGGCGACGTCGACGTGTCGGTATTCGGCCTGGAGCTGCCACTCGCGGGTCGGGTGCCCTTCGATGTACAGCTCGGCCTCCTGGAGCCGCCGTGAGAGGTCGTCGATGAGGAAGTAGCCCGTCGTGTCGAGCCACTTGAACTGCCGCCACGCGAAGTCGATGCCGACGAGCTCACGGGACGGCTCGCCGAACATCCGCTCCTGCGCGAACGAGACGCCCAGGTGGCCCACGTCGAAGGGGCTCCAGGCCGCACGCGCGCCCGCCTGCCAGCGGTCGGTGCCCCAGTCGAAGCCGGGCTCGGCCGTGAAGCCGCCCCACGCCTCGAGCGTGAAGCTCAGCGGCAGCTCGAGCCGTCCAGAGAAGCCGTCGATGATCGCGTTGTTGGCCGCGCCGACGTGCACGATCTGGCGGCCGGCCTTGAGCATGAGCATGTCGTTTGGGAGGCCGCGCCACGCGATGGTCGCCATGAGGAGATCGCCGCGGCCGCGGTTGCCGACCAGCGGCTCGACCGACTCGATCTCGCCGTAGCCGAGCGCCTCGATGCTGAGGCCCTTGACGCCCACGCGATTGCTGCCGACGTAGACGGTCTGCAAGAACGGCAGCCGAAAGCGCTGCGTCGCGCGATCCTCGGGCGAGGTGTCCTGCCAGCCGCGAATATAGGTCCGCAACTCGCCGTAGACGCGCGGCGGCTCGGCCGGCGTCGCCGGTTTCGCCGGAGTGTCTGCACGCGTCAGGGCGGGCGCTGCGCAGAGCAGCACCAGCGCGCCGAGCGCGCTATGGGCCCTTGAAGTCGACCGTGCCATTGAGGTGTCTCCCGGGACCGGTGTCGTGACAGGCGCCACATGGAAAATCGCCGACGGGCGGATGCGTCGTGGGTGGCGAGCCGTGGCAGGCGCCGCAGGCCTTGGCCGCACCGTCGGTCGCGTCCCACTGGGGCGTGGTCAGGGTGCCGCCGAGCGTCGCCGAGCCGTGGCAGTACGTGCCGCTACAGGTGCGCGCGGTCGGGCTCCAGGTCGGCGAGCTCGCCTTGTGCAGCGCGAGTCCGGAGAACGTAAGCTCCGCTGGCGCAGGCGAGTCGAGGTGACCCTGCGCGAGCACGGTCGCCGGCACGACGTGGCACGTCTCGCAGGGGACACCGAAGCTCAGATGCGCGGCGTGCGCTCCCGTAGCCGGAGCGGGAGAGCTCGCGTCGCCGTGACAGGCGCTACAGGAGGGCTTGGCCACGACCTGCACCTGACCGTCGAGGTGCAGCACTCGGCCGGCCGCTGAGATTGTTGGCCCAGTCAACCCCGAACCTGCGACGGGCGCGTGGCACACGTCGCAGCGATCGCTCTGCGGATGCGCACCGCCGGGCGGGGCGCCGTGACAGGAATCGCACGCGGCGCCGGGTCCCTTGGCGCTGGCCCACGCAGGCTGCGCGGGTCCGTGGCAGGCCGTCCCGCTGCACTTGCCGGCGGTCCAGTCCGGAGTCGCGTCACCTATGACGGCTTTACCAGCGAACGTCAGCTCGACCGGAGCCGGCGTGTCGACGTGACCCGGAGAGAGGACGGCCGCGGGGACGAGGTGACAGGTCGCGCACGGGATGCTCGCCATCGTGGAGTCGAGATGGGTCGTGTGCCCGCCGTCGAGCGGAGCGCCGGAGTCGCCGCCGGTCCCGTGACACGCCGAGCAGGTCGTCGGGAGCTGGCTGTCGACCACGCCGTCGATGTGACGTGACGGCACCGCGATGCCGGCCTGCGTGTGCACTGGTGCGTGGCACTGGTGGCACGCGCCGACCTGCGGATGAGGTGCCGCTGGAGGCGCGGTGTGACAGGTCGTGCACGACAGCGGACCCACGGTGCCCTTCCACGCGAGCGGCGTCGGGCTCGCTCCGTGACACGACACGCCGCTGCAGGAGCCGGCCTCGTAACGCGCATTGGGGCCAGCAGCCACACCGAAGGTCACGCGTGCCGGCCCGGAGTGCAGGTGACCGACCTCGGCGACGGTGGCCGGGACCGGGTGACACGTCGCGCAGTCGACCGGCTTGGAGCGCCCCGTCCCGAGCACGTGCGCTCGATGGGTCGGATCCGTCGGCGCCGGCGAGCTGGCGTTGCCATGACATCCAGAACATCCGGTCGGAAGGGCGAGATCAATCGTCCCGTTCCCGTGACGCTCTGCCCGCTGGGGCCCATGGCACGTGTCACAGGATCCCGTCGCGGGGTGAGCGCCTCCCGGAGGGGCACCGTGGCAGGACCCGCAGGCGACCTTGACCGGCGCGAGCGGATTCCAGACGGGCGTCGGCGTCGTGGCACCCGGGAACGGGCCCTCCTTGCGCGCGCCGTGGCAGGCGACGTCGGAGCAGGCGCGCGTCACGGGATCGTAGGTGGCTGCAGGCCCGCCCGGGATGAGAGCCGCGCCGCTGAGGCTCACCTCCGCCGGCCGCGGCGAGTCTGCGTGCCCGCGCTCCGACGGCGACGTCGGGACGCGATGACACGTCTCACAGGCCACGGTCGGAAACCCGGCAACGCCCATCAGGTGGGCCCGGTGGAGCACGTCGGTTGGTGCCGGCCCCTCGAGGTCGCCGTGGCAGCCGATGCACGCGGCGTTGCGCGCGACGGCGGTCTCCGGGCCAAGGTCGCTGCTCGAGGCAAGACCAGGTGACCGCAGCTCCGTGCAGGAGGCCATCACGCCAGCCGTCACCAAGAGGGCCAACAGGGATCGGTTTCCGGAGGTCTTTGCCAAGGTCGAGCGCACGCCGAGCCCTAAAGCAAGCGCCGTGCACAGCCTGCCGTCGCTGTTTTGCGCCAGGAAGCAGAACAAATGGGCCATTTTGCCCCATCACGGGTCACTCTGGCATGGGTCACATCGTCCTGAGAACGTGTGAAACCCGAGGACCGCGCCCGAAATGCGCCGCGCGGACCGTGGCCCACGCGTTGCAGCCGCCCGCCGCCGAGGAGTGCCGTCGTGAACGAAAACGCAACCAGCTCTGCCCTCTCCACCGCGGCCTCGACGTGGGCCGCCCACGCTCCAACGCATGGCTCCGGCCTCGGAGAGCTGCTTCAGGTCGTGACCATCGGAGTCGCGCTGCTCGCCGCCACCGTCATCGTCTTTGCCATGGTGCGCGGCAAGCGCGTCGGGCTCGACGTCGGCATGAAGCTCACGCTGCTCCTGGGCCTGGGCGTCCTTCCGGCTATTGCCACGACGACGGGCCTTGGCGCCGTCATGGAGCTGACCAAGGCACCCGAGGCCTGCGGGAGCTGCCACGTGATGACGCCCTATGTCGAGGACATGAAGAATCCGGCGAGCACCACCCTGGCGGCCAAGCACTACAAGAATCGCTACATCCCCGAGTCACAATGCTTCGAGTGCCACAGCTCGTATGGCATCGGAGGCATCCTGGACGCCAAGGTCTCCGGGCTCGGCCACATCTACCGGTACCTGACGGGACGGTACGAGGAGCCCATCACGCTCCACGCGAAGTCCTACCTGCCCAACTGCATGAAGTGCCACGCTGAGTCCCAGAAGTTCCTCGGGGTCAGCGACCACCAGGACGCGGCGGCAGACCTGCAGAGCGGCAAGATGAAGTGCACCGAATGCCACGACTCGCCTCACCCGCGCCCCGCCAAGAAGGAGGCGGAAGAAGCGGCACCCGCTGGGCCCGAGACTGTTCCCGAGGCAACCCCGGCCGCGTCACCTGAACCAGAGAACGGGACAAAACCATGAACACGACCTCTCAAACGCCGCGACTGACTCTCATCTCGGCGATCTTTGCGCTCCTCGGACTCGCGGGGATCCTCGCGCCGCAGCTGCACTTCACGCCGACCATGCTGGCGATCTTCATCCTCGTCGGCGTGCCCTGCTCTCTGCTGGGCCTGGGCCTCTACGCGCTCAGCGTGACGCGCGAAGCGTTGAAGGCTCCGGTCGACCCGGCAGCGAGCGCGGCGGGCTCGACCGCTGACGCGAAGCGAGGCTGAGCCATGGCCGTCTGGAAACGTCGAGACGTGATGGGGCGCGCAACGGCGAGCGGGCTGACCGCAGCGCTGCTGCTGGCCCTCGGGTGCAGCGGGCCGGAGGGCACCTCGGGCGCCGCGGGTGCGACCGGGCCCACCGGTCCCAAAGGCGATCCGGGCGCCGCGGGCGCGACGGGTCCGACCGGGCCGCAAGGTCCTACGGGAGCCGCGGGCAAGGACGGTGCGGCCGGTGCCACGGGACCGCAGGGCCCGATCGGACCGAAGGGCCCGACTGGGGCTACCGGCGCGACGGGCGCCACGGGAGCGACCGGGGCCACCGGCGCCACGGGAGCGACCGGGGCAACGGGTTCGACTGGGGCCACCGGCGCCACCGGCGCGCCGGGCACGACGACCATCATCCCCATCGACACGGCGCTCGAGCCGTGGGAGCCGCTGCCCGGCCTCGTGCTGACGATCGACGAGGTCTCCGGTGGAAGCGCGGCCAACGGCACTTTCCAGGCGGGCGACTTCGTCACGGTGCGCTTTCGCGCGACGACTGCGGCCGGCAAGGTCATCCCGCTGGCCGAGCTGAACTCGCTCGGCGTCTGGCTCTCGGGCCCGACGAGCGGCTATCAGCGCGTCCTCGCGCGCAAAAACGACGTCATCGCTACGGCGAAAGCGCACGGTGACGGCTCCTACAGCACCACCTTCACAACGCCGATCCCGACAGGCTACCTGGCGCCGCTGAACGACTCGCCGAGCTTTGGCACCGCCGACGGCGAGCGGACGGGGGAGGCCCTGGACCCGGGGACGTACACCGTCGTGATGGACGGCTACAAGACCTACACGGTGGAGGGCGTGTCCTTCCGCGACGGCGATGACGCGACGTTCGACGTGCTGTTCGGGGGAGCGACGACCCTCGAGAACTCCGAGGTCGTCACGACCGCCAACTGCAATAGCTGCCACGAGAGCCTGCGCGCGCACGGCGGGCAGCGCAAGGACGTCAAGGGCTGCGCGACGTGCCACACGGCCGGCGCCGAGGACAAGAACGTCGCGACGGCAGCCGGCGGCACGCCGGGCGTCTCCATCGACTTCAAGGTCATGATTCACAAGCTGCACAACGCCAAGCATCTGCCTTCGGTCAATGGCGTAGGGACGAACGCCGACGGCTCGCGCAACTATGGCGCGCCGAAAATCCCGTATCAGCTCGTGGGTTTCAACAACACGGTCTTCGACTTCTCTTCGGTCGCGTTTCCGCGGTGGCCGAACCTCAACATCCCCATGCCCAGAGACACTGGCTACACGGCGCTTTCGGCGAGCGACAAGGCGACTGAGGACACGCTGCGGATGGGCACGACCGCGTGCGGCGCCTGTCACGGCGATCCGGACGGTGCCGGCCCGCTGCCCGCGCCCAAGGACGGCGAGAACGCCAACACGAAGCTCACGCGCGTCGCGTGCGGGAGCTGCCACGACGACGTCGATTGGGCCAAGCCGTACACGGCGAACGGGTACACGATGCCGCCGCAGCCAACCGACCTCGCCTGTGCGGCGTGCCATGGCTCGCTGCTCCCGACCGCGCCTGCACACGTGCATCCGTTGTTGAGTCCCGCGCACAACAAGGGTCTGAACGTGGCCATCACGAGCCTGGCGGAGGCGGGAACGCACAACGGTAACGGGACCATCGACCCCGGCGAGAAGGCGCTCGTCACCTTTGCGCTCACCGACGATGCTGGCGCGACGGTGGCACCGGGGGACGTCGCCTCGTTCAGCTTCGCCCTGTCGGGTCCGACGATGAACCTCAACATCGTGCACACGGGTGCCCTCCCCGTGAAGGCGCTCGGCACGGGCACGACACAGTCGCTGGCGCTCCCAGAGAACGTCGTCTTCGAGCGGCTCGGCAAGGCGACTGACGACGGTACCCTGGAGAGCTTCCTGACCGTGCGCGCGCCGCACTGGAACGTGACGGGTGCGGACACGAGCGTGTGGGAGCGCACAGCGACGGGGCTCGGGACCACGCTCTCGAGCGCGGCGCCAAAGGACCAGCTCTTCATCGACGTCGCCGACACGACAGGCTTTGCGCGCAGTGACACGGTCGTGCTCGACGACGGCCAGACGACCGAAGAGTATCGGCAGGTCGCGCTGGTCGACTCGAAACGTCTGTGGCTGATGAGCTCCGGTGCCCGGAGCGGGCTGGTCCAGGGCCACGCGGCGGGAGGCACCGTGACGAAGGTCACCCTCGTGAAGAAGACGGCAGTCACCGACTACGGGCTCGATGCGGCCACCGGGAAGATCACCGAGACCGGCGCTGCGAGCTTCGCCGCGGGGCGCGTGCTCGTCGCGTCGTACACGACCGACTGGGTCATGCCGGCCACCTTCCCACCGGCCATCAACGACTCGCCCGACGTGGGTCAGGCCGTTGGGAAGTGGGCTCGTCTGCCGCTGGTCCCGGGCACCTACACGCTCGGTCTCTGGGGCTACCGCAACATCGAGGTGTCCGTCGGCACGGAGAAGACGACCTACCGAGGCACCTCCGCTCCGGCGAACGTGAACTTCCTCGTGGGCGGGGCGACGACGGTCGAGCCCTGGAGCACAATCGAGGGCGGCGGAGCCACCTGCGCGAACTGCCATGGCGACCTGTACTTCCACGGAGGCGGGCGACGCGGCTTTGACACCTGTATCGTCTGCCATGGCGCAGCGGGCGCCGAGGATCGGGCGCAGTACACGGCGGCCAGCGCGCCGGCCACGCCAGGGGTGCTCGTGAACTTCCGCGAGCTGCTGCACAAGATTCACATGGGCAAGGAGCTCACCAAGAAGGACAGCTACCAGGTCAACGGCTTTGGCGCCGGGGCGTACCCGAACAACTTCACGTCCTACACCTACAGCGCCGTCGGCTTCCCGGTTCAGCCGGGCGGCGTGGCCAGCTGCGCGAGCTGCCACGGCGCGGGGTCTACGTGGCAGGCGCCAGTCAACCGCACGCACCCCACGGCCGCGACGGAGCTCTCGCGGGACTGGGGCTCGGCCTGCGGTAGTTGTCATGATTCGGACGCCGCGCAGGCCCATATCAGCCTGCAGACGACCGCAAGCGGAGCGGAAGCGTGCGCCGTATGCCACGGCGAGACGAAGTCCAATCCAGTCGACGTAATGCATCTCGCGCGCTGAGCAACGACTGCGGCGCGCACAGGAGGACCCGATGAGACAATGGTTGACGGTACTGGCGGTCGTCGCAGCGGCAGCGAGCGTGACGGGAGTGACGCGCACGGCCGGCGGCAAGCTGGCCTACAAGAAAGAGCTCGGCATGGCGAGCTGCACGACGTGCCACACCGACGGTAAGGACAAGAAAGAGGCCAACCCGACGAACAAGCTCTGGGCCAAGGCCAAAGACCAGGTGACGCAGCTCAAGGAGCAGAAGGGCGCGTTCGCCGGGAAGAAGACTTGCAACGACTGCCACAACGGCAAGCAGGTCCCCGCCAAGTAGCTGGCTCGCGATCAGGGGGCGAGCGGGAGCTCCACGCAGAAACGCGTTCCGCCCGTGGGGACGCGCTCTGCAGTGATGCGCCCGCCGTGGTCGCGCACGATGCCGCGCACGACGGCAAGGCCGAGGCCGGTGCCCTCACCACGCGCCTTGGTCGTGAAGAACGGCTCGAATATCATCTCGAGGTGCTCCTCAGTGATGCCCGTGCCATCGTCGGTGACGGTCAGGCGCAGCGTCTGGCCACGCCCGACGACCTCGGCGTCGAGGACGATCGTCTTGGACTCGGCGTCCACCGCGTTGAGGACCAGGTTGAGGATGACCTGCTGGAGCTGGTGGAAGCTCGCGACGATCGTGCTGCCGAGGGCTGGGACGCGGTTCTCGATGGTGACCATGCGCTGCATGGCGCGCGTCTGGAGCAGTGGCAACGTGTCGGCGAGCACCGCCGAGAGCCGAATCGGCGCACGCCCATCGCCGCTGTCGGTGCGCGAGTAGTCGAGCAACTGGCGGACCAGGATCGCGATGCGGTCGATCTGTCGGACGATGATGCGCAGGCCATCGGCCAAGGCGGAGTTCGTGTCGACCTTGCCGAGCAGCGTCTCCGCGCGACCGCTGATGATGTTGAGGGGCGTCCCAATCTCATGCGCCACGCCCGCGGCGAGGCGGCCGACAGCCGAGTGCTTCTCGGCCTCGACGAGCGTCTGCTGCTGCGTCCGCAGGCGATCGTAGGCGGCATGGAGCTGCTCGTGGTAGATGGCGCGCTGAAACGCGCTCGAGATCTGGCGGCACATGAGCTCCACGAGCTCCACGTCCGACGGCGGCGGCGACATCATGACGACCACGACGCTGTCGCTCGGTGTCCCCGATGACGCGGTGGACCAGACTCCACGCACGCATTGGGGCCCGTCGGCCTGCACGGTGGCGGCGAGCCCCGCGAGCCAGGTCGGGTCGGCGAGCTGAGCAGCGAGCTCTGCCGGAGGCTGACCGACGACCCAGGTCCTCGGCGGCGTCTCAGCGGCGGTCTTGGCGACGACCGCGGTCAAGGTCGCGCCCGTGGCGAGCCGAATCGTTTCGGCACCAACGCACGCGACGGTGCCGGGATCACCGACGCCCACGAGCTGGCCCAGCAGGTCGTAGACGAGCTGCACGCGCCGTGATTGGCGCTGGGCCTCGTCTTGGAGGGAGCGGCGCTCGAGGATCTCCTCGAAGACTTGAATGACCACGCGCGGGTGGCACGGCTTCTGGAGGTAGCGGAAGGCGCCGACGGCGACGGCGTCGATGGCGGTCTCGAGTGACGCGTTGGCCGTAATGAGAACGATGTCCAGTTCTGGACGAGCCTCGCGCAGCTCGCGCGCAAGCCTGAGGCCACTCCCGTCGGGGAGCATGATGTCGATGAGCGCGACCGCGTAGTCTTCAGTCGGCGCGGCACGGCGGCGCGCGTCGGCGATGCTGGAGGCAGCCGTTACAGCGAAGCCGTGCTCTTCGAGGATATCGACTAACGTCTGCTGAATGTTGACGTCGTCTTCGACAAGCAGGATCTGGTGCTCGACCGTCACTCGGCGGAGGGTCGCCGAATCAGCGTTCCGCGTCAATCGCTCGATCGAGATCGTGGCGCGTTCGCCATCGGTAAAGCGTCCGCCGGTCGATCCCGAGGATGCGGGCCGCGTCTTCCTTGTTGCCCTTGGTGTGCCGCAGGACCTGTACAATGTATCGTCTCTCCAGCTCCTCCAGCGACGGAAGGTCATCCGGCTCAGGCGTCGGGCTCGCGGGCTCCGCCGGCCGCGCCGCCGCAGGGCGGAGCTCCTCCAGCAGATCGTCGGACTCGATCGTGTCCCCTTGCGTGAGGATGTGGGCGCGCTCGATGACGTTCTCGAGCTCGCGGACGTTGCCCTCCCAGGGGTAACGCATGAGCTGCCGCATCGCGTCGGAGCTGACCTGCTTCTCGGGGCAGCTGAGCTCATGCGAGACGCGGTGAAGGAAGTGCCGCACGAGCAGCGGGATGTCCTCCGGTCGCTCGCGTAGGGCAGGCAGGCGGACCGGGATCACGCTGAGTCGGTAGAAGAGGTCCTCTCGAAATCGCCCTTCGCGAACCTCGCGACGCAGGTCGCGATTGGTCGCCGCGACGATGCGTGTCTGAACGGGGATCTCCTTGTTGCCGCCCACGGGTCGGACGGTCTTCTCCTGGAGCGCGCGCAACAGCTTGGCCTGGAGTGCGGGCCCCATGTCGCCGATCTCGTCGAGAAAGCGTGTGCCTCGCGGGGCCTCGACGAACAGGCCGTTCTTGTTGGCGTGCGCGCCGGTGAACGCACCCCGCACGTGCCCGAATAGCTCGCTCTCGAGTAACCCCTCCGGCAGCGCAGAACAGTTGACCGCGACGAACGGCTGGTCGCGCCGCGCGCTGTTGTAGTGAATCGCCTTGGCGACGAGCTCCTTGCCGGTACCGCTCTCACCGAGGATAAGGATGCTCGAGTTGGTGGCGGCGACGCGCTCGATGAGCCCGAACACCTGCTGCATGAGGTGGCTCTTGCCGATGATCTCGCCGAAGCGATACCTGCGCTCGACCTCGCGCCGTAGCCGCACGTTCTCGGCCTCCACCCGCTGATGTTGCAACGCGCGCTCGACGACGAGCAGCACCTCCTTCATGCGGAAGGGCTTGGTGATGAAGTGGAAGGCCCCCTTGCGTGTGGCCTCGACGGCGACGTCGATGGACCCAAACGCCGTGATCAAGATGACGGGCACGCTCGGGTGAAGCGTCTTCATGCGCTCGAGCAGGGTCATGCCGTCGAGGCCCTGCATCTTGAGGTCGGTTATGACGAGCGCCGGCGGCTCGTCGGTCATCGTGCGCAGCGCCAGCTCGGCGTCGGTGAAGACCTCCGGGTCGTACCCCGCGTCTTGGAGCACGTCGCCCAGCAATGAGGCCATTTCTTGCTCGTCGTCGACGACGACGATGCGATCGGACGGCGACCCATGGGGCGTTTCGCCCCGCTGCGGATCCCGTGATGGGGTATTTGTTCTCGTCACGTTGGCAGCTCCAGAACGAAGGTGGCGCCCGTGCCTTCCCGTGGCGCGAGAAAGAGCCGGCCCTTGTGGGCCTCGGCGACACGCCGACAGTAAGCAAGCCCGAGGCCAAGTCCGTAGGTCTTGGTGGTCACGAGGGGCTGGAAGATCTTCTCGGCTATGTCCTCGCTGACGCCGGGTCCATCATCGGAGACGAGGACTCGGACTTTCTCGGCTTCCTCGATGACCTCGACGCGGATTTGACCCGTAGATGACGCGCCGAGGATGGCCTGCGCAGCGTTCTTGAGCAGGTTGCGGAGCACCGCACGCAGCTGGATCGCGTCGCCATGGAGCTCGAAGCCCTCGGGCACGCACGACTCGACGGCGATCTCAGTGGGCAAGGCGACGTCGGTCAGCGCGTTCGCGAGCAACCTCGCCGCGTTCACCGGCGCAGGCACCGGGGCGCGATCGCGGGCAAACTCGAGCATCGACTCCACGAGCCAGCTGCACTCCTCGACGGTCCGGTCGAGGATGTCGAGGTGCTTGGTCGCCTTGGGGTCCTGGTCACCGACGCGCCTGCGCACGAAGTACGCCGCGTTCTGAATGGCTCCGAGCGGGTTCCGGATCTCGTGGGCCAGGCTGCCGGAGAGCTCGCCGATGGTCGCGAGGCGCTCTTTGCGCTGCAGCTCCTCGGTGATGTCGTCCCAATAGACCTGGTTGATGATCCCGAGCTCGATGTCCATCAGCTTGTCGAGCGCCGCCTTCTGATCCTCGTTCGCGAGCGGAGAGAGGCTCTCTCGGAGCACGTTCATCGCGGTAAACACATAATGGGGAGGCAAGCCGATCTCGACGTGCTTCTGGCCAATGCGGCGACGTCGCTCGAAGTATGCGTCGTCGAAGCGGCCCCGCACGATGTCGAGGACCCACTCGCGCAGCGTGCCCGACAACCGCTTGCGCGAGCTGTGGGCCGCGACGATGCCACGCGTGCGCGGGTTGGCCTCCACGCGGTCGTAGAAGTCCTCCACGATGCGGTCGACCTCGCGCTCCACAACCGGGCGCAGCGAGTGCAGGGCTTGGATCTCGTCCTCGCCAAACCCAACGTACTCCATCATCTCTTCGGACAGTCGACTCATCGGGGTGTTCGCGTTCACGCCCTCCATCCTGAGGCTCGGGGGCGGACGTGTGCAAGAGGGGGGCCAAGGATTGCGTGATCTAATGTCCCAAGGGGCGGCCCGGACGACTCAGAATAGCCCAGCCTCGAGCCCGCCCGCCCACGGCCCTATGAGCCAGCGGGCGCTCAGTGCAGCGATCGCGCGCTTGGCACGCCCGTTGCTGTAGCGGTCAGCGCCCCAACGGGACACGGGGCCGAGCGAAGCTCGCGGCTCTCATGCGGTGCAGTACGAAAGGCACCGTTCGAGACCCATGAATCACGAACTCAGGTCGGAGCGCCTATCGTCCCTGGTGGCCCGCGTCGTCCCCTTGGCTCCTTTCCCGAGGATGACGCGGGCCACACTCTTCTGGTTTCCCCCCGTTTGCTCATTGAGGGAGAGGACGCATGACCGACGTAGTGCACCCTGCAGCCGGGATTGAGCGATTCAGCTACGACGACGGCATCGTCCGCAAATTCATGGCCGCGATGGTCCTGTGGGCCATCGTCGGCATGCTCGTTGGTGTCATCCTCGCGCTTCAGCTCGCGCTCCCGTCCCTCAGCTTCGATCTCCCGTTCTTGACCTTCGGGCGGTTGCGTCCCCTCCACACGAACGCGGTCATCTTCGCCTTCGCCGGCAACGCCCTCTTCGGCGGCATCTATTACAGTACGCAGCGGCTACTGAAGGCGCGCATGTTCAGCGACGCGCTCTCCGCGTTCCACTTCTGGGGCTGGCAGCTCATCATCGTGGCCGCGGCCATCACGCTCCCGCTCGGCTACAGCTCCGGCAAGGAGTACGCGGAGCTCGAGTGGCCCATCGATCTGGCCATTGCGGTCGTGTGGGTCGTCTTCGGCGTGAACTTCTTCGGGACCATCGCCAAGCGCCGCGA
>SXOX01000012.1 GCA_005776585.1 Pseudomonadota bacterium
AGCAGGATCTCGCCCGCGCCCAGCGCATCGACCTCTGCCAGCCACTCCTGAACGTCGCGCCCGGTCGGGGTCCGGCCGCCGTGCACGTAGACCTCCCAGCCACTGGCATCGAGACGGCGGCGCGCATCGATTGCCACCACGATGGCCTGACGACCGAACGCCTCGGAGGCCTCACGCACGAGCTCGGGTCGCTGAACGGCGGCAGTGTTGATGGCCACCTTGTCGGCTCCGGCACGCAGTAGCGCACGGACGTCGTCGACCGTCCGCACGCCGCCGCCCACGGTGATGGGCACAAAGACCTCGTCGGTCGTGCGACGGACGACGTCTAACAGCGTGCCGCGGGCCTCGTGACTCGCCGTAATGTCGAGGCAGCAGAGCTCGTCGGCACCCTCCTCATCGTAGCGTCGGGCGCACTCGACCGGATCGCCCGCGTCGCGCAACCCCACGAAGCGGGTGCCTTTGACGACGCGGCCGTCCGTGACGTCCAGACAGGGGAGGAGGCGCTTGGCGAGCACCGGCAAACAATGGGCGAGGGCGCCCTCGCGGTCAACCGCGCTGGCGCTCGAGGTCCAGGACGGCGCCGGCGAGGTAGAGCGAGCCCGCGACCACGACCGGCTTGCCCAGAGCGCGTGCCGAGGCGAGCGCCGCTGCGAGGTTGGACTCCGTCGAGACGCCCATGCGCCGACCCATGAACGCCGCAACTTCGTTCGGCTTGAGCAGCCGCGGGACGGTCGTGAGAATAATGCGGCCCGCGGTCTCGGCCATGCGCTTGAGCATCCGGGAGATGTCCTTCTTGGGGTGAGCCCCGAAGACGAGCGTGTACCCCGGAGCGATGTCGAACTCCGGAAGGGAGTTGACCAGTGCGCGTACGCCGTCCGGATTGTGGGCGCCATCGACGAGCACGGGCGGTGTGCCCGGCAGGAAATGACAGCGCCCGGGCCAGCGGACGTGCCGCATGCCCTCGCCAATCTGACGCTCGCTGTAGCCGAGGCGCACGAGCGCCGCGGACGCGACGGCCGCGTTGCGGTACTGGTGCTGACCGATGAGCTTGGGCTCCGGCAGGAAGATAATCCCGAACGGGCCCTGCACGCGCAGCCCGGTCGACGTGCGGCGCCACCGGAGATTGCGGTCGAGCAGCCACCCGGACGGCGCGACGTGCAGGAGTGACGGAGGAATGGCGGCGACAATCTCGGTCTTGGCCTTGAAGGCCCCGAGCTTCTCCCGAGCGATCTCCTCCATGGTATCGCCCAACAGCTCCGTGTGGTCTTGCGCGATTCCCGTCAGGACGCCGATGTCGGGCGTGACGACCGCGGTCGCATCGCGGGCTCCGCCCAAGCCGACCTCCAGGACTTGGAGCTCGACCTTCTGCTCCTTGAACCACAGGAAAGCCATCGCAGTCAGCGCTTCGAAGAACGTCAGCTCGATCGCGTGGCGGTCGGCCGTGTCCAAGACCTGCGCGCCGAGCCGCGCGAAGGTGGCCTCATCCATGTCTTGCTCGCCAACACGAAAGCGCTCCGTCGGCGAGATCAAGTGAGGGCTGGTGTAGAGACCGACCTTGGTGCCGGCCCGATGCGCGGCCGCCGAGATTGTGGCGGCCACGCTGCCCTTGCCATTGGTGCCCGTCACAGTGACGGTGCGGGACGCGGCACGCTCGGGGTGGCCCAACGGCTCCATCAGCGCGGCGATGCGCTCGGTGCCCAGCATGATGCCACGCGGTTCCAGGCTCAATAGACGGTTGTAGACGTCCTTCACGGGTCTCTCCTCGTGCGCAGCGGACTGCGCGGGGTGTCACGAGCTCGAGGTGATACGGGGGTTAGCAGCGTGTCGTCGGCCCAAAGGCCGAAGCGACCAGCTCCATGTAACGGGCACGATCTCGAGGCCACAAGTGCTTTACCTTCACGGAGGTCGTGTCGGTATCGCGGTCGGTGACCTCGCCGAGCAGGCGCAACTTGGCGCCGTCGGGTGCGATGATCTCGAGCCACACGAAGCGACCCGAGTTGCCATCTCCAGGAGTGCGGCGCAAGACGACCGCGTGCTCATCGGCCGCCACGGCCCGCGTGCTGCGGATGGGCGCATCAGACGCCATCTGCATGACCACGAGGTCGCCTATCGCGGCTTCAGCCGTTCTCCCGTTCATGGCTGCGTCTCCCCTACGCTTGCCTCTGAGTTCCATCAACAGTTGGGTTCGAGCGACGACGCCCCGAAATCGCCCGAAGGTCACGCCGGCCCTGCACGACCGACCACCGCGGGATCGGCCCCGCAGCGGGTGGCATCCTAGTGACCTGACGGGCGGTGTCAAAGTCTTGAGCGGGAAAATCGTGCACGGGCGCTCGTTCTGACGCCTTAAATGCGAAAGGCGACCCGAAGGCCGCCTTTCACTTGGGTTCAGCGAGCCGAAGCGATCACTCGGTCTCGTTGTACTTGAAGAAGGCCGACGAGCCCTTCATCGAGCACTCAGCGGCCGAGGCCGTCTCGTCGCCGTAGCCGTAGCGCTGGAAGGTCGAGAGCTGACCGTCACAGTCGAGGTCGGCGAAGGCCGAGGC
>SXOX01000089.1 GCA_005776585.1 Pseudomonadota bacterium
CTTCGGGATCACACGTAGCGCGCATGCGCCCGAGGAGGTCGTGCTGCGCTTTCGGCCGGAGGTGGCGACGTACGTGCGCGACAGGCGATGGGCGCGCGACCAGCGCGTCGAGGGTCACCCGGATGGTGGCTGCACGCTGCGCTTTGTGGCGACCGGGCCCGAGCTCGTGACGCTCGTGCTGGGGTTCGGCGACAAGGTGCACGTGGACGCGCCGGCGTGGCTGCGCGCGGCAGTGGTCGAGGAGCTGCGCGGGGCGATTGCGGGGTATGGGGGATGAGACGAATGTTCAGTACGGTGGTGGGGGCGGGGGTGGTGCGAGGATGTGCGGGAGGTGGACGGACCGATCATGGCTCGCGAGGGGTTGACGCACGTGCCGATCTGCGCTCGACGTATTGGCTGGCAACGAAAAGCCATCTTGTCGATGGGAAAGTCGGATGCAACCGTCAGTTCACGTCGGTTACCATTGCGTTGGGGCACTTCAAGGCCAAGTTCCCGCGACGTCCGCAACACTGGCCTGAACGCCGGACTCATCTGGAAGGATAAGAACGTATGCTGCTAGACCTTGCTGAACTCAAGAGACTCGTGGCGGGTGGCGCCGTGGCCATCCGCGGCACTGCGACGCTGGAGCCGGCTGGCGGCCCAGGGGACAAGATCTTCCCGCCGACCCACGCCGTGGATGACAAGAACAAGAAGCCCGGCGCCAAGTACGCGTTCGAAACGCGACGCATCGCTGGGCAAGACATCACGTGCGTGCTCATCGATTCGGTGCAGAGCCAGGCGAATCGGATGGAGGAGGCGCTTCAGGCACTGTGGGACGACAAGCGTATTGCACTGCCTGTCGTGAGCGTCGACTTCTCGACGATCGCACCGGAGGTGGGCCGTGTCACCTCGCTCACCGCGCCCCACCGCATCGCGGATGCGCTCCTGCGCGACAGCTTGTTCAACGGTCAGCTCTTTCGGCTTTCGGACGTCGGCAAGTCGTTTACGGACGCGAGTACCAAGAACGCCACGGCGCTGTTCAAGGTCTGCCCGACGGGACTCGTCTTCGGCTTGTGGGACAGCACGGGCCCCAAGGGCGGCCTCGGCGCCAAGTTCCAGCGAGCGCTGGTGTCCGAGATCGTCGGCATCAACGCCGTCGCTGGCAGTAAGACTCAGTGCCGGATTGACCCGGCTCAAATGGTGAACGCGGCCGCAGTTCTGTATCGGAAGGCACGCACTTCTGGTGAGTCGCTCACTTGGACGGCGGACGAAGCGGAGGCCGAGCGTGGCAGGGTCGGGAAGGAAGAGAATGTGGCCCTGAAGTGGGGGGCGAAGTGGAAGGGCGGCGCATGGACACAAGGTGACGGAAAGGTGACAACGGCCAATCACAGCAACATCCCGCCAACCATCGATGCCGTCGGCGGTGGCGTGACGATCGACGAGGCAAGGCACACCGTGGTGCTCTCGCTGGCGTCCCTTCGACGTCTGGGCTTCGACACGGGAGCGGAGGAATCTCGCACGGTGCTGGCTGCGCTCGGGTTGCTCGCGGTACTCGGCGCGGAGAACCGCGGCCACGACTTGCGCTCTCGCTGCCTGCTCGTGCCGAAGAAGGGCTCCGCGCTAGGGCTCGAGTCGGTCGCCCGAGATGGAAGCACGACACCCATCGAGCTCGATTTCGACGCGGCAATCGCGCTCTACAACGCCGCAGTCGCCGCGCTACCCGATCAGGTCAAGTTCGCGAAGGCCGCGGGCAAGGCGCTCGCCGAGCTTACGCCGTCTCCAAAGCTGGCCGACCTCGTGAGGAGGAGCCACGAGCTTGTGAAAGCAGGGGCCGAAGTCGGAGACGAGTGATGCTCGCGATTGAGATCGAGTTCCTGACGGGGCGCTACGCGGCGACCGCGCACAACGATCGCGGACGCGCCGAGTGGCCGCCGCACCCTGCGCGCTTCTTCTCGGCGCTGGTCGCCGCGCTCCACGATCACGAGGAAGTTGACGTCGCCGAACGAGCAGCGCTCCTGTGGCTGGAGCAGCAGGGCGCGCCGTCGCTGTGGGTCGATCTCGGTTCGAGGGTGGGGAGGCGGCAGGTGCACGACGTCTACGTGCCGGTCAACGACGTCACGCTCATTGGCGATCCCGAGAGGGCCCTCCGGGAGGCGAACCGGAAACGCGCCGAGCTGGCCGAAAGCGGCGGACCCACCAAGGAGTTGAAGGCCGCTGAAAGGCTGATCGAAAAGGAGCTGACGAAGCTCGACGAATTCGTGAGGGCTCAACAGGTCGTGGAATCCAAGCCTTCCGACAAAGCTCTTGCAATGGCCGTTGCACTCTTGCCAGAACGTCGTACGCGCCAAGTGCGCACCTTCCCAGTCGTGCTCCCCGAGACGCCAACCTTCGCCTTCCTCTGGCCCACCGCCGATGCTTCGCCGCATCGAACCGCCCTCGAGCGGCTTTGCGCACGTGTGACCCGCCTGGGGCACTCTTCGTCGCTCGCGCGATGCCACGTCGTCGATCGCGACCTCACACCAACGCTCGTTCCGTGCGACGAGGGTGAAGTCGTCCTGCGCGCGGTGGGTCCCGGTCAGCTCGAACGACTCGACCGAGCCTTCGACCACCATCAGGCCTTCCACAGCCGCGTCCTGCCAGCGCGTCCTCAGCGTTACGGCGCGGCGTCCAAGGCCGCTTCGCCTTCTCCGATGGCGGAGAGCGTTTTCTCGGCCGACTGGGTGCTGTTCGAGCGCGTCGGCGGGTCACGGCCGGTCGCTTCACGCACGACCGATCTCGCGCGGGCGCTGCGCGGGGCTCTGATCGAGCTCCACGGCAACCGGGATCTTCCGGCGACGCTCTCGGGCCACGCGGAGAGCGGCCCCACGGAGCAGCCGCATGTCGCGTTCGTCCCGCTGCCGTTCGTCGGAAACGAACACGCGGACGGGTCGCTCATGGGTTGCGCATTGGTGCTGCCGCGCGAGCTCGCAAAGGATGATCGTGAGCTGCTGCTGCGCCTCGTCGGGAGGTGGGAGACAGAGCGCTCGGACCAACGAGGCAACCTTACGCTCGCTGCTGGAACGCTCCCGCCGTTCATCGTTCGGCGAGTGGACGTGTCAGCGAAGGCTGCTCTCGATCCTACGCGGTGGTGCCGCGCATCCACCCGGTTCATCACTGCCACGCCAATTGCCCTCGACAGAAACCCGGGCAACCTGCGCAGCAACCAGGACGGGACCGCGCGCCGGGCCGCACTGGAGGCGCAGCAGAACATCAGTGACGCGTGCGTCCGAGTTGTCGGGGCTCGGCCCTGCTCGGTCGAGGTGTCGCTTGCGCCCCTGCTCCCCGGCGCACAGCACGTCCGTGATTTCCTGCCGTGGCCTGGGCGCCCCGGTCGAACGCCCCGCGTGCGAGTTCATGCCGACATCCACTTCGAGACGCCTGTGAGGGGCCCGCTGCTGCTCGGCGCCGGGCGCTACTTCGGCCTGGGGCTCTGTCTACCCGTGGAGGACACATGACCCTCTCCACCGACAACTTTGGCGCCTTTCACGCAGCCGTACATGGCGGCAAGCAGCCCTTCGCCTGGCAGCAGCGCCTGCTCGAGCAGATCGTTCGAGAGAAGGCATGGCCGCGCGTGCTCGACCTGCCGACCGGCTCTGGCAAGACCACATGCATCGACATCGCGTTGTTCGCCCTCGCGCTCGACGCACCGAACGCGGCGGCAGCGCGTTGGTGCCCGCGTCGCATCGCAATGGTGGTGGACCGCCGCATCGTCGTCGATCAGGTCGCGGAGCGCGGGCGCTCCATCCTGCGGGCCTTGGTGACGAGCACAGATGCCACCGTCGTCAGGGTGGCCATGCGGCTGCGCTCCTTGACTCGTACGGGCGAGGAGCCCCTCGGCGTGTTCACGCTGCGCGGCGGCATGCCGAAGGACGACGGCTGGGCGCGTACACCTGATCAGCCGCTCGTCATCGCCTCGACGGTCGATCAGGTCGGCTCGCGCATGCTCATGCAGGGCTACGGCGTGAGCCAGGGTATGAAGCCGGTGCATGCGGGCCTGCTGGCCAACGACACCCTGCTCCTGCTCGACGAGGTGCATCTCTCTGAGCCGTTCCGCCAGACGCTCGATCAGCTCGCACGCCTGCGAACGCGCTTCTCGGGCAGCGGCGTGAAGACGCGCTTTGGGCACGCGTTCTTGTCGGCGACGCCGGGCACGAGGGCACAGCAACCGTTCGCCCTGCTGGACGACGAGAAGACGCCCGACTCGGCGCTCGGGCCGCGCCTGCACGCGAGCAAGCCAGTACGTCTCGTCGAGGTGGAGGACAGAACGGCCCTGGAGAAGACCTGCATCGAGCAGGCGAAGGAGCTGCTCGAACGGCATCGTACGATCGCGGTGGTCGTAAACCGCCTCGCAAGTGCCAGCGTGATCGCTCGACAGCTCGGCGAGATGCTGAGAACGGATGCAGCGGTCACGTTGCTCACAGGCCGCATGCGCCCCCTCGACCGTGACGATGTGCTCCGCGAGCTGCGGCCCGCCGTGCAGACAGGGCGCAGTCGGAGCGCCGACGGCCCGAAGCGCGTCATCGTCGGCACCCAATGCATCGAGGCGGGCGCGGACTTCGATTTCGACGCCATCGTCACCGAAGCGGCGAGTCTCGACAGCCTCCGGCAGCGCTTCGGTCGCGTTGACCGGCTTGGAAAATATGCGCGGGCAGAGGGCGTCGTCGTCTACGACAACTGCAAGAAGCGCAAGGAAGAACTCAAGCGTCGAGGAGAGAAGCTCTCGCTGGCCGACGACGATCCCATCTATGGCACAGCGATCGGTGAGACCGTCGCGTGGCTGAAGGAACAAGAGAGAGAGCGATCCAAGAACCTGAAGAGCGAGCGAAAGATCAAGTCCGAAGCACAGATCGCGAGGATGGCCATGGTGGATTTCGGCGTCCTCGCGCTGGAGGTCCCGACTGGTGACGACCTGACCAAGTTGCTCGCGCCAAAGCCGAGCGCGCCGACACTGCTCCCCGCGTACCTCGACCTTTGGGCCCAGACTTCGCCTGCCCCGAGCCAGCTACCCGACGTGAGCCTCTGGTTGCATGGGCCCAAAGCCGGCCCGGCAGATGTGCAGGTGGTCTGGCGTGCCGATCTGACCGAGGAGGTGCTCTCGCGTGGGGACGTCGCCGCTGCGACGGCCGCCGTGGCAGCGGTTCGACCGTCGAGCCTCGAAGCGATGTCGCTGCCCTTCGTGACCGTGCGGGCGTGGCTCGCGGGCCAGCCCGCGCGCGATCTGGGTGACACGGAGGGCGCGACTCCGGAGGACACTGATGAGCCAAAGACGGCAGGGCGCCGCGCGCTCCGCTGGAGAGGCGACGAGAGTGAGATCGTCTGTGCGCAGTCCGACTCGGAGACCTCGCTAAGGCCTGGCAACACGATCGTCGTTCCTGTCAGCTACGGCGGCATCCGCAGCGATTGCTTCGACGCCACCTCGACCGAGCCGGTCCAGGACTGTGCTGAAAGGGCCCAGCTGCTCTCGCGCGCACGGCCTGTCCTGCGGCTGCACCCCGTCGTCGTCGGCGGGCTCGGGCTCTCGCTGCCCCTCGACGATTCCGCCGACGCGCGCAGCGCGCTCGATCTCCTCGCCCCGAGTGGCGACTGGCCAGCATGGAAGCGCCTGTGGGCGGAGAAGCTCGCCAAGGGGCGGGGTTCGCTCGTCGTTCCCGGCGAGCCTTCTTGGACCGTGATCGAAGCGAAGCGAGTGCCGCTCGCCACTCTTCGAACGGTTCTTCAACCCGAGGACACGCTCGAAGACGGCGTCGAGCTGACTACCGACGGCGACGACTCGTTTCATGCCGGACGGGCCGTCTCGCTCGCCGAGCACAGCGCCGACGTCGAGGCCTTCGCACGGGAGTACGCGACGCGCTGCGGGCTCGGCACGGGGCTCGCGGAGCACGTCGCGCTCGCCGCATGGCTGCATGACATTGGCAAGGCCGATCGGCGCTTTCAGCTCATGCTGCGAGCGGGGAGCGAGATTGAGCTCTTCAAGGACGAGACGCTGTGGGCCAAGTCAGCGATGCCGTCTGGCGCGCGCGAGGCACATCGACTCGCACAGCAGAAGAGCGGCTATCCACGCGGAGCGCGCCACGAGGTGCAGTCGCTCGCGATGGTCCAACGACAGTTGGAGGCCGTGAAGAAAGGCTTGAAGAAGGCAAACACCGCGCAGGAGCCCGATCTCGATCTGGTGCTCCACCTCGTCGCGAGCCACCACGGCTACTGCCGCCCCTTCGCGCCCGCCGTCGTGGACGAGAACCCCGTCGATGTGACGCTCGCTGAGCACACGAGCACGACCTTCGGCGAAATTGCTTTCGGTCCGACAACCTCCCGTAACGGACTGCACCGCCTCGACTCGCCGCTGGCTGACCGTTTCTGGGGACTGGTCGCGAAGTACGGCTGGCAGGAGCTGTGCTGGCTCGAGGCCATCCTTCGCCTCGCTGATCACCGGGCCAGCGAAGAGGAGCAATCGAAGCCATGAATCAGCTTCTCCTGCCCGGGCTCGACGGGCATCACCTCTGGGGCTTCCTCACCGCGCTCGGCTCATTGTCCTTGCTCGATGAGCATGCGCGCGAGCAGGGTCTCGGTCCTCCTCGGCTCGCTTTCAAGGAAGATGGTACTGCGGTGCTGCAGAGCCCCGCCGTAGCGGATCAACTTGCGGTGGTCTTGCTCGCCAGGCTGAGGGCCTTGGGGCCCAGTCTCGATGGGAGCCTCGGAAACATCAACAGGCCCTCTGACTTCACCAGGTCGAACTACGAAGCAATCGCGCTCGAGGGTGATGCTCCGACCACTGTCAACCTGCTTGCTGGCTTGGCCTGCTTGGTGGGCGATGATGCCTCCGAATCCACGTTGTGCGCAGCGAACGGGTCGAGTCACCAGAATCTTGTTCAGTCCATGCGCGACGTGCTCAAGCTCGTCGAAGAGGAGCACGTGCGGTTAGCGCTGTTTGAACCCTGGAAGAGGTCGTACCGGATACCAGACGTAAAGCGAAAGGAACTCCAGCTCGGAACCAGGAAGCCCACGCTTCGCCTCGACCCGTCCGATGAGCGCCTCTACGCACTTCGGCTCTCGAATCCGACGACCACTGACGACTTTTCGACCGAGCTTGGCGCACAGGCGCTTGCCATCCCAGCCTTCGGGTTGCTGCCGGTCGTTCCCGGCAAGGAGTCCATCACAGTTGCGTCAAGACGCTCGGGAAAGCGGGTCACCTTCTCGTGGGTGCTTTGGACGGTTCCTGCCACGCTTCGCACCGTGCGCTCGCTCGTATGGGGGGGCGTTGGCCGCCCCAAGGAGCAGCGAGAACGGGGCGCATTCGCGGCGTTCAGCGCAGATCGCGTCTCCGGCACGAAGGGGAAGCTCTCGTTCGCGCCATCTCAAGGCGTCTGGTGATGGCAGGGCCGCACGGCTCGAGGGACACTCGCACGGTCGCCGCCTTGCGAGGTCAGTGGGGGAAGCCATGACCACCCTCACCGCCCTCCAGTCGCTCGTCGCCCCAGACGAGTCCGAGACACTCGAGCTCAAGCGGTCAACCGCCGAGCTCAAGCGCGCCGGTGAAACACTGTGCGCCTTCCTGAACGGCGACGGCGGCAAGGCGCTGATCGGCGTTGGGTCCAACGGAAGGCTCATCGGCCAGGAGGTCGCGGACACCCTGGTGATGTCGCAAGACGAGTACGCGCGCCTGCTTCTCGACCGCAACCACAGTCGGTACCGCTGGGAGAACCAGCCCGCGATGGGCGTGCGCCTCGAAGACCTCGACCGCGAGGAGATCCTCCGCGCGCGAGCGACCGCCATCGAGCAGCGCCGGCTCTCGGCCGGCACGAGCATGGACATCGGCGACATCCTCGACCGGCTTGGCCTGCGCATCGACGGGCACGTCACCCAGGCCGCGCAGATGCTCTACGGAACCACGTTCCTGCCAAACTACCCGCAGGCGCTGCTCAAGCTCGGGCGCTTTCGGGGCACGAAGATCACGGGCGACATCATTGACAACAAGCAGGAGCACCTCCACGCGTTCGCGATGGTCCGCGAGGCGATCGCGTGGCTCGACCAGACGCTGCCACTGTCGGCGCGCCTCCCACCGGGCGCCATCAATCGCGAGGACCGGCTGCCGGTGCCGGCCGACGCGCTGCGCGAGATCGTCATCAACGCCGTCATCCACCGCGACGTGAGCAACCCGAGCTCGTACGTCGCCATCGCCGTCTTCGACGACCGCATCGAGATTCACAGCATTGGCGCGTTCCCAACCGGCATTCGCGCCGACATGCTCACACACAAGCACCGCTCGATCCCACCCAACCCACTCATCGCGGGCGCGTTCCACCGTACGGGCGCCATCGAGGTCTGGGGTCGGGGCACGAACCGGGTCATCGAGGCCTGCCTCGCCTATGGCATCGCGGCCCCGACGTTCACCGAGGCGTCGCTCGCCGTCTCAGTCACGTTCGCGGCGGACATAGTTGCCGACGTGGCACATCGAGGGCACCAAGTCGGCACTAAGTCGGTACCAAGTCCAAGTCCTCGAACTTGCAGACGTTCCGCGCTCAATGACGGAGCTCATTGGACCTTCTGGCCGAACGGACCGGACCAAGTTCCGGGATCAAGTCGTAGCTCCACTGCTCGAAGCCGGGTTGCTCGCGATGACCATCCCCGACAAGCCGCGAAGCTCGAAGCAGCAGTACCACACGACGGTCCTTGGACGCGCCGCCCTCGCGGCCGCGAAGAAGGCATGAGGGGAGAGCATGAGCATCGCCATCACGGTCCAGCGAGTCCACATCGAGTTGTCGCGCGTGCAGACATATCTCTTCGCGGTGCCGCGCTTGCGTGCGATGGTCGGCGCCAACGCACTCCTCGGCAAGACACTGCGCGTCGAGTTGCCGAAGCTGGCGCAAGCGACGGAGCGCGGCTGGATCCTCGCCCCGAGCACCGAGGCGTACCCGGGTGCCGACGCGAACGATCCGCTGAGGGACCACGACAATCCCGTTGTTGACGCGAAGGACGGCATTCTCGCGCGAGACGGCGGCCACTTCGAGGCGCAGTTCGCGAGCGGCGCCGACGCGTTCGCCGACGCGGCCGGGCAGCTCCTACGGTCGGACTTACCAGGCCTGCGCTTCCGCGTCTCCATCGACGGAGAGCCGCGCACCAAGAGCCAGGTGCATCTCTCGACCGAGCTACCGGTCCTGGCGCCGTGCGAGTGGACTGGGCGCGGGCTGGCGTCGGCCATCGTCGAGCAGGGAGACGAGCGCTCCGCCGTCTCGCTCGACGTCGCGCAGCGACACGACGCAGCAAAGCGAACCGAGAACGGCTCGGCCGTCGACGTGGCGAGCCTGCTCTGTGACAAGACGAAGCTAAAGACCCTCAAGCGCGCGCAAGAGCTGAAGGAACTCGTCAACAACGGCTACCTCGCGCTCATCCACGCTGACGGCAACGGCGTTGGCAGCGGAGCCGGTAAGACCGACTGCGACCGCGCGGCGTTTTTCCATCGCAACCGAGTGCTCCTGCGACGCGCGCTGCAGAAGGCCATCGACGCACACTGCCCCGATCGAGGGCAGGCCGCGCTCATCCCGCTCATGCTTGGTGGCGATGACCTCTTGCTCGTGAGCCGGGCCGAGATCGCGTTGCCCTTCATCGTCACACTCTGCGCAGAGTTGGACGCGCTGCAGAAGGCGAGCACGGACTTCAAGCTGACCCTCGGCGTCGGCGTGGTGTTCGCCAAGCACGCCATCCCCATCCATCGGCTGCACGAGGTCGCCTCGCAGCTCGCCAGCTCGGCGAAGCGCCGCTTCCGTGGGCTGAAGGACGGCGAGGCGAGGCGCTCCGTCGTCGATTGGGCCGTCTTCAGTGCCGCCTGGGTCGATGACCCAGAGGATGTGCGTCGGCGCGACTGGCTGCGCGGCAGCGGCAACCACCTGCGCATCCTCTCGCAGCGGCCCGTCGATGTGCTGGGTCAGGGGCTCGACTCGCTGCAAGGGCTCGTGCGCGGGGCTGGCAAGCTCGCAGGCGCGCCGCGGTCGCAGCTTCGCTACCTCGTCGACCAGCTCCCACGTGGTCATGCGCTTTCGGAGCTGGCGTTCGCCGAGCTGCCGCAGGAGGCGAGGAAGCCCCTCGCAGACGCGGGCGTGATTGAGCCGTGGCGGCGCGCTGCTAACAACGGGCCGTGGCTCACCGCGTTGCTCGACCTCGTAGAGATTGCGGAGATCGCGCGCCTCGGTCGCAACACCGAGCGCACCAACACTGAGCAGGAGGCCGCCCATGTCTAAGAAGCACAAGGCGCACCTTCCAAAGCGGCATGAGCCGAAGGCTCCCAGTCGTTCCGATGTCGGAACGGCGACCAACAGTATCGAATGGGTGCGTCGCACGCTCACCGCCGAGTTCCTAACGGACGCGCACCTCGGCTCGGGCTCGGGCGGCGGTGGTATCGACGCTCTCGTTGCGCGTGATCGCCACGGCCGCCCCGTCATCTGGGCCTCGCACATCGAAGGGGTGCTGCGCGACGCTGCGCGAAGGCTCCGCAGCGATGAGGAGGCTGGAAGGCTCTTCGGGCGGGCTGGAGGCGAGTCGCAGCGCGCAGTGTTCACCTCGCTATACGCAAGGGAAAACACCGAGAGCCACGTCTGGAGGTCCACGGCGCGCGAGGCGTTCGACAACCGGGCGCCGAAAGACGACACGCTGCGCGTCATCGAGTACGTGCCCAAGGGGACGAAGCTCGTCGGCGAGGTCGAGCTGCCGGCGAATCAGATGTCCACTCTGCAGCGCCTCGTGCAGGAGGTCGACGCGCTTGGAGGTGGTCGCTCCACCGGTACCGGGCGGGTGAAGCTCTCGCTCTCGGACGCAGCGAACACCCCTCGCACGACAGGCTCACCGACGGGCCGCCTCACGCTTCTGCTGAAGAACCGCGATCCGCTGTGCATTACCGCGACCGCGACCCCCGACAACCTAATCCCGAGCCTCGCCTTCGTGCCGGGCCGCACGCTGCTCGGTGCCTTCGCCGCGTGGCTTATCGCCGAGGGCGAACGCGACGCGGCCTCGCTGCTCACGTCGGGAAGGGTCTCAGTGAGCGATGCGCTCCCGTTGCCAAGCGCTCCAACGAACCTCGATGGCGTCGAGGTGCTGCCCGCGCCCCTCTCGCTGCAGAGCGAGAAGCCGAAGGGCGCAGCGGGCGACGTGCCTTGGTGGGCCCACCCACCGTCGCCGACGAGGCGGTTCGATGCGTGGAGCGCCAGTGAGAAGTTGAAGCGACCCGAAGATGATCTCTTCGTCTACCGCGCCAGCGCGAACGATGCCTGGACCACGTTCAGCCCGGCGCGCCGCGTACGGCTGCGCAACGGGAGACCCGATCCGGAGCAGGCGGACACGTCGCTCTTTGCGATCGAGCAGATCGTCGAGGAGACCTACTTCCTCGCCGAGCTTCGCGGGTCGCGTGAAGACCTGAAGAAGCTCGCGAGCAAGATGGCGCCGGTGCTCGAGGGGCGACGCTGGCTACGCGTCGGTCGCGCAGGTGCGCCGGTCGAGGTCGCGCAGCTCGCGTGGTCGGGATACGCGTCGGCGACCAAAACCACGGACCAGCCGCTGCTCACGCTCACGTCGGATCTGCTCGTGCGCGACGAGTACCTACGTTGGCGCACAGCGATGGATGCAGACACGCTGAAGGCGCTGCTGGGCGACGACGTCCAACTTGGCAAGTCACTGCAAGATAGCGTCATGATCCACGGCTTCAACGGCACCTCGCGCCTCTGGCGCATGCCCGCGGCTGCCATCCGGCGTGGCTCAGTGTTCGAGGTCTCTGGCGCAGGCATCGCGAAGCTCGTCGAGCGCGCCGCGAAGCACGAGTGGCTGGGCGAGCGCACTCACGAGGGGTTCGGCCGTTTTCGCCTCGATGCGACGCTCCCCGGTGTCACTGGAGAGGCCCCTGCGAGCAGCTCGCGGTTGACCGTCGCAGCGGACATCGCAGAGGAAGCCATCGCTTTGAAGGCCCAAGACTGGTTCAAGACGCACAAGTCGCTGGCCGAGTCTGGCGGTGGCAACGACCGCAAGCCAAGCCTCTCTCAGTGGCTGGACCTCGTCGGCGACCTGGAGCGGGATGACGCGAACGCGCTCAAGAGCCGCCTCAATCCGACGACGGTTGGAGGGAAGTGCTGGAAGCACCGAGACGCGAAGGCGATCTTGGACAAGCTGAACAACGTCCAGGCGCCTCAACGAAAACTTCGGGCGCGCCTCTTCGTTCGCTGGCTGCGCGCCGACCTGCGCAAGGGGGCCCGATGACCACGAAGCTGACGCTCTTTACTGCCACTCTCGTGCAGGACTCGGCGCTCTCCGTGTCGGGCCTCGACCGCGAGACCAGCTCCGACCAGCCCTTCGCGCTCGTCGATGGCGTGCCGACGCTCGTCGGGCGAGGGCTCAAGGGTGCCGCCGTCGCGATGACCAAGCGCTTCTTCGACCCGCTGCCGCGCGCGGTCTCGGACGACATCAAGCACGGAGCGCTGCGCCGTTCGGCCTGGGAATTTTCCGACGCGACGACGACGGGCGTTCCGCGCATCCGCGCAGGCGTCGGCATTCGCCACAAGAGCGGCGCACGCGCAGGCGGCGTGCTCTACGACAGAGAGGTCATCCCCACGGGCACGAAGTGGCAGCTCAGCTTCCGTGTCGACCGTTCCTATGCTCTCGACGACGCCGAGTTCACCGAGGCCGAAGGGATACTCGGCTACGTGCTCAAAGAGCACTGGGCCAAGGGACGTTGCTGGCTCGGTGGGGGTGCGGCGCGCGGCCTCGGTTGGTGTCACCTCGAGGCGTTGAAGGCGTACCGTTTCGACGAGGCGACCTACGAGCTGTGGGTGACCTCGGGCCGCTCCCGGTTACCAACGGCGCTCGCAGCGGTCCCGGTGGTCTCGCCTACGCGATCGTGGTGCCTCCGCACGCTCGACGTGAACGTCTCGTTCGGCGAATACAAACCGAAAGAGAACGAGCCCGCCTGGGGCCTCGACATGCTCGCCGTCGGTCCGCACGACACCGAGCGGGCGGTGCAGGCGACGGGTGACGGGCTGTGGGCCAAGCCTGCGTGGGCGACGAGAGTGCAGACACCCGACACGCTGAGCACCGATCGCGCGCTGCTTATGGAAGGCGGCCGCCCGCTGCTCCCCGGCGCGAGCGTGCGCGGCCCGGTGCGTCACGCGTTCTCGCGCAGAGAGCGGGCGGTCGGTCACGACGTGAAGGACCCGCACCTCGTGCAGGGCGACGTCGGCGAGGATGACCCCGCAGGCCAAGTGTTTGGCACGGCCAGGAAGAGCAGCCGCATCCTGATTCGCGACTCGCGCGCGGAGGGCGAATGGGCGGCGGCGAAGCTGCACTTGCACGCGGAGGACGAATTCTCGGCGGGCTCCTACGGCAGCGCCAAGCGCGACGCGGTGCGCGTGCTTCGAGGCATGTTCCCGGTGCGCATCGTCGTCGAGGGCGCGACGAGCGACGAGGTCGAGCGGCTGGTGAGGGTTGTCGACCACCAGGTCGCCCTCGGTGCGCTCGGCCATCTACCGATCGGCGGCCACAAGACGCGCGGCGCAGGCGCGGGTCACTGGCAGGCCAAGCCGTGGGCCGACGCCGACGTGGCAAAGGCGAGGGACTGGACACTGCCGAAGGAATCCGCTGGGGCGACCCTGCACGGTTCGCGTGCAACGCGCAGCTTCATCGACCGCCCCAAAGCGGTCCACGCGTGGGTGCGAACGCAGACTGGCGTGGTCACCGAGTTGCTTACGCTCGGAGAGGCCGCGAAGCTGGCGAAGGTCGCACTCGGTGACCTGCTCGTCGCGTGGTGGTGTGATCCGACCATCGCCCTCGGCTTGCGTACGCCGCCCACGACCTTCGGGCGCGAATGGCCGGCTGAAGACGACGCGCTTCACGTCGATGAGATCGCGTTCTACGCGGAGCACTCGGCCTGGAGGGCGGTGCGCACGTCGGGCGGCGCGCGCTTCGTCTTCATCAAGGAAGTCCCGTCGCAGGAGAGCGACTCCAAGCGAACGCACGTGGTCCACACTCCCGCGCGCCTGCACGGGTTCAAGCGCTTCTCGTCGGCCAACACTGGCCAGGGCGACGTGCTCCTGCGCGAGTGGCACGTTGGCGACGAGGTGCTCGGCTTCACCCTCACCCAGGAGCAACGCTGATGCCCGGCAAACCCGACAAGAAGCACCGCATCCGCGTCCGCACACTCGACGGCAAGTCGCGTGATCAGGGCGCGATCAACCGGTTGAAGAGCAACCAGCTTGGTATGCCGCACCTCGACATCGTCGGCACAAACGTCGCGAGTGAGTTCATCATCTGCGCCTCGAATGACACGCACATTGAACAGGTGCGCACGAAGCTCGACGGCGCAGGGCTTGAAGTGATCGAGGTTGGCGACACGACTATCGCAGCCGCCGCCGCGCCGAGACCAGCACCGCAGCAACCTCCAACGGGCGGGTTCCAGCAGCAACGAGGTGGCCAGCAAAGCCCGCATCAGGGCGGGCGCCCCACAGCGAGCAACGCGCAGCGGCTCCCTGGTAAGCCCTACGGCTTCGTCGCGCTCCCGGAGCACCTCACGACCTCATCACCGATCTGGCACGACGGCACGAGCAGCGAAGGACGGCTCTCCGGTGAGGTCCGTTTCGAGCTCGAGACGCTCACGCCGCTCCTCGTCGGCTGGGAGCGCGGTCAGGTCGGCGACAACGAGAACGACTGGCCAGTACCTGAAAACCTCGTGGGGACACCGCTCACCAACAAGAAGTCGGTGCTCTGCCCGCTGCGCGCGCCGTGGGGCAGGCGTCCCGTTGTCATCCCCGGCGACTCGCTGAAGGGGCTTCTGCGCCACGAGCTAGGCGCGCTCCTCGGCGCTCCGATGGAACGCGTCGCGGAGCGCTCGTACTCGTACCGCCCAAACGCGCTCTTCCCGAACCAGCCCAACCCGAAGCTCATCGCGCGCATCGCTCGTGTGCCGAGCGATGGCGTAGAGATGAAGTCACTCGACGGCGAGCATCAAGTTCGCGTGCCGAATCGGCTCGAGCTGCTGCCCGCGAACCTTCGCTACGACAGGAAGAAGCAGGTCAACGGCACGTGGGAGTGGACACCGGCGTCAAACTACTACCGCTTCGACGACGGCAACGGCGCTACCTACCGCGGCGGTCAGGGCGCAGGCGAGAAGCTCAACTCCAAGCGCAAACTGCACGAGAAGCTCACCGCCAATCCGAGTCAGCCGACCGAGACGTCGCCGCTCTCGCTGGCCGTCCAAGACGGCTACCTCGCGACCGTTCGCCACCTCATCAATCTCAACCACGGTCACTTCTCCGAGCGGCACCCCGATGTGCCGAACACCGTCAAGGGCGACGCCGCTTGCAGCCGCATCCTCGAGGCCGCGAAAGACGAGGTCTTTCAGCCCGGTGATCTCGTGTGGGTCGAGTGGGACACCGAGAAAGAGTGCATCGTCTCGTTGGGTTGGCACTACTACTACCGCTGGGCCTACACCGACTCGGTTCGCAAGGATGCTGATGCGCCGAGCTTGGAACGACACGGGCTTTTCCCGCTCGACGACGAGCGTGAGAAGGACTGCGATGGCGCACCGGCGGGGCTCTCGGCTGTTCGGCGGCTCTTCGGCTACACCGGCGATAACGAGGGTAGTGCAGGGATCGGCCAGGACGACCACGCCCAGCTCATGGGCCGCGTCTTCGTCAACGCGGGGCTCGAGGTCGTCGGCGAGAACGACAGCGACGAGCAGCGCTTCCTGCCGCCGACCTTCCTCAAGGAGCTGGGCATGCCCCGCCCCAGCGCGGTCGAGCACTACCTCAAGCAACCGCACCACCCGCGCTCGCGCCCCTCGGACAACGCAACGCTCGTGACCTACGGCGATGCCGCTGACTACGACGCGCCCGGGGAGCTGGCGGGTCGCAAGTTCTATCTCGATCGGAGAAACGCCCAAGCTGAGGACGCCTCCGACACGAACAAGCAGAACGACCGCAGCACGCTGGCGCTCGAGGCGTCTCAGACGGGCCGCACGTTCCGTTTCACGGTCCGCTTTCGCGACCTCGAAACGAGCGAACTGGCCGCCATCGTCGTGGCCCTGAGCCCCGACCAGTTCAAGGGTGTGCTCGGCGGCACGCACACCGACGGCTACTGTTCGAAGCTCGGCTACGCGCGCCCGCTCGGCTGGGGCAGCGTGCGCATCGAGGCCAAGGCGCTCTTGTTGCTCGATGAGGCGGGCGCCGCTCCAACACTAGACGCCGAAGCCAACCTCAACGCCTGGGTTGAAGCCAACCACCGGAGGACGGAGACCCAAGTAGAGTGGCTCGCCATCCATCGCCGCAACCACCCGGACGCGGCGGACTATCCGCGCGAGAACGGCGAAATCTACACCTTCCACACCTCGCTGCGTGCCACGCACTCGCGAGTTCGTCGCTACACGGAAGGCAGGTCGCCATGACGTCGCTGCTCGTGATGACGGCGGGCCAAACCGACGTGCAGCTCGTCATGGACGGCCAGAGGCACAAGCTAGATGGCAACGCTTGCGGCACGCTGCACGACGCCATCATGGAGCGCTCGTGGTCAGTGGTCGACGCCCCGAGCAGAAGAAGCAGTGACATCATCAAGGCTTTGGGGGAGGGCGAGCAGAAGCTCTGCACGCCCAAGCTCGACGCCGTGATCGCACACCTCGGTGACACGCCGCCGACATCGGCGCTCATCTTCGAGACCCGCCGGCAGGATGCGAGAGATCCACGCCTCGCGGGCGAGGTCATGGAGCGCCGACTTCGCGATCGTGGCGTCGAAGAGGTGACCCGTGTGGCGTTTCTGACAGAAACCGAACAGCTCGAAGATCCCTCGAACGACGTCGACGCGGTCGTTCGCCAGTCGGTCGTCGTCACATTGTCGAACGCCATCGGTCTTGCCGCAGCGAACCTGAAGCCAGATGACCACGTGTTCGTGGCTACGACCGGCGGCCTCGCTGCTGCCAACGAGCTCATCAACGAATTGGTGCGGCTGCACACCGTCAGCGGTCCGAGCGTCGCGGCGCTGGAGGTGCCCGATGGTGATCGCGCCAAGCGAGACGAACGAGCTGTGGAGGAGAAATTCCACCCGGCAGCGGGCTACCGCGCACGCTGGCATGCGCTTTCGCTCGTCGAGAAGGGCAATCTCCTCGGCGCGTGGGGCGCGGTGAGCCATCTCGAAGGCGCGCCCGGCCAGGATTGGACGCAGGTCATCAAATGGCTCGCGCACTTTGCCTCTTCATTGCCGCTTCCGACGGCCTGCGACCTCGTGGTTCTGAGCCATCAGCGCATGGCGGTGCGAGCCGCGCTGCGCGTCGACCTGTCGCTTCGCGCGGGCGACGTCCCGAGAGCTGTGCATGGCACCGTGGCGTTCTACGAAGCCGCGCTGTGGGACAGGCTAGGCGAGCGCATCGAGCGCTCATTGGACCCGAAGAAGCGCCGCCTCTTCAAGGTCAAGAGCGGTGCAGCGCCGACGAAAGACAAGCTCCTCCGACAAGGTGACGGCTCCGACGACGATCGGAAGCGCCCTTTCGAGTTGAAAGAGACGGTCGACGGCGTCGATTGGTTCTGGGTCTACGACGGTGACGGCGGTGCCGGTGCGCGCATCGCCAAGCACTTCCTCCAGAGCGACGCATTGACCAGGTTCGATGGCGTGCTCGGGAGCAACATTCGCGAGCTACGCAACGACATCGCGCACAACGAGCCCACGCCTTCGCTGATGAGCGACGCGCGCAGCCGCATGCAGACGGCCGCGCTCTGGTCGAGCACCGACACGTTCTTGACCCAACCGCTCGTCCAGGCCGTTCTGAACGACCTCGGCGTGCCCCAACCCGAGAAACTGCTCGTAAACCTGCTAGTGGAGGTCCGCCAGAGAATCGTCACTACCGACGCGGCGAGGCGGACGCCATGACCGCCCACACCCACTCCCCGCCGCCCCCCAGCCCCTCCCCGACACCGATTCCAGCGACGCCGGAGGCCGGCGATGTCACTGGCGATAGTCATCTTGGTGGTTCGCCTCTTCCCAGGGCATCGGCAAGGATGCGATCGACGACGGGTTGCGAAATGCGCAGTCCTGCGGCCCGGAGGCGGTCTACCGTTTCTGGCAGGTCGCGAATCACGCCGCGGTGCGCAAGCAGGGCGACGGCCCCGAGCGTCCCGATCACACGACATCCAAAGGAACGTGCCGCCCGGCGGGCTGCGCGGTCGTCGAGGAGGGTTCTCGCCGGAGGGCTGGCGAGGGCATGGGCGATGACCTGGGATTCGCCGGGTCCGAGCTGCCACGCAACGACGGCGGGCGATAGCGCCAGGTCCGCCACGACGCGCAGGTTCGCGCGACCACGGACCTGGACCGCGCAGTCGTCTCGCGTGCGCCCTTCCTCCAGTTCCCACAGGACGGCCGCGGGAACACGCAGATCGCACGAAAGCCCGGCCAGCCAGTCCAGCCCACCGATTCGCGATAGCAAGATCAGCGGAGAGGCGTTGATAACGAGCGGCTCATCCACCTGCCAAGGCTTCGCGGATGTCGTCCTCTGTCTCTTGGCAAGCCGAAACCCCGGCGCGGCCAAGTGCGTCGATGAACTCCGCTCGAGAGAGACCTGCCACCGCGGCCGCCGCACCTTGGCTCACGATAGCGTCGGCGTACCAGCGCACAGCCAACGCGAGGCGCATCTCGCGGGCGACCTCGTCGGGCCCGCGCCTCGCAACAGCCAGGGTGTCATCAGGGAGCTCGACATGAACAATCATCGCTGGCCTCCACTGTGGAATCGTGCTCTGCACCGCACCGGCAAGCAACTCGCATGCTGGTCAGCATCGGTGTACTCGGCTTCGCCTCGCTCCGGGAGGCTCACGCCGCCGCGCGCTCCGACACCAGCAGGCCACGCACTGACAGGTCCTCGTCGAGGGCCTCCCAGTGAATCCCTAGGCCGTGTCCAATCAACCGCCAGCCCGCGCGCTGCTCCTCGGTGGCGTCGCGCAGCGTCGGGAACCACTCGACGGGCACGTGGATCACACGTCCGTCAACCAGCTCGACGATGAGGCAGTCCATGTCGAACCGGACGTTGGCCGCACGTGGGTTACTTGGTGCTGAAGTGCTCATGCCATGCCTCCAGAAACCGCAGCTGATGTTCGAAGACCAGCTCGCAACAGCGGCGAAGGAGCCGCGCGGACAGGCCTTCGGAGTACTAGAGCCGGATTGGACGCAACCAGAACTTCGCAGGGCCCTCGCCGTGCTCGACGTGAATATGAACCGGTTCTCTCCCCTCGTTGCTGAAAAAGAAGAATCGGAAGCCCTCGACTCGAAGCACGACCGGCACAGCGCCCATCATGGTCCGCTGAAGGCACCGGAGCAACTCCAATGACCCCCGAAGCCGAGCTGCTCACCGTCTCCGCCGCGGCGGAGGTCGCTTACTGCCCCCGTTCCTTCTGGTACGAGGTCCACCACGGCCGGCGCAAGGCGCGCAACGCAGCCGTCGAGGCCGGCTTCCTCGAGGACCAGGATCGCCTCGATCGCGACGTCCGCCGCACACCCGCCAAGACCCGCCACCTCGCGGTGCCCGTCCTCTCGCGCCGGCTTGGCGTGCGCGGCGAGGTCGACGTCGTCGAGGAGCTGCCGGACGGCGCGCTCGTGCCGCTGGAGTATCGCCACGGCCACAGCCCCGGCACGGCGACCGACCGCGTGGCGATGGCGCTCATCGCGATGGCCCTCGAGGAGATGAACGCCGTCGATATCCCCGTCGTGCGGCTCTTCTTCATGGCCGATCGCGAGCCGGTCGACCGCCCGATCGACGCCCCCCTCCGCGCCGAGGCCGAGGCCACCGTCACCGAGGCGCGCCGCATCCTCGCCGACCCCAATCCGCCTCCGAACCCACTCCTCCCCCGCTGCAACGGCTGCTCCTGGTACGACGTCTGCGCACCCGACCTGACCGCGCGCGCCTCCGGGGCGCAGGTCGTTGGCACCATGGCCCGCAGCGCCTTCGAGCGCGTCGTCTACGTCGACACCGCCGGCACCTCGGTCAAGCTCCGCGGCGAGGCCATCCAGGTCGTGCGCCCCAAGGCCGACGACACCGCCAAGGAGGAGGTCCTGCTCACCGTCGGCCTCGAGACGCTCGACCAGCTCGTGCTCTCTGGTCGCGGCGTCCACGCGTCGCTGCCCGCGATTCGGAAGCTGTCCGAGCGCGGCATCGACGTCACGCTCACCTCCCACACCGGCCGCTACGAGGGCCGGTTCGTCAGCGAAGGCTTCCGCAACCCGATGCTCAAGCGCGCGCAGCACCGTCGCTCGCTCGACCCGGCCTTTCGGCTCGCCTGCGCCCGCACCATCGTCGAGGCCAAGGTCCAAAACCAGCGCGTCCTGCTCCAACGCCAGAAGCGCACGCAGGACGACGCCGCCTCGGTGACGCTGCTGGAGGAGGCCCTCGCCGAGATGCGCCACCAGGCCGAGCGCGCCCCGACCGCCGACTCAATCGAGGTCCTGCGCGGGTTCGAGGGCAACGCCGCCCGCGCCTATTTCCGCGCGCTCGACGGGGCCGTGCTCGGCGGAACGCCGTTCTCGATGGCACGCCGCACGCGCCGGCCGCCCACCGACCCGTTTAATGCGTTGCTGTCCTTCTGCTACGCGCTCCTGACCAAGGACGTCGAGGCCGCCATCCTGCGCGTGGGCCTCGAGCCCTCGCTCGGCGTCTACCACTCCGAGGTCTACGGCCGCCCGGCGCTCGCGCTCGACCTGATGGAAGAGATGCGCCCGGTCATCGCCGACGCCGTCGCGCTGCGGCTCGTCAACCAGAAGATCCTCAAGGAGGCCGACTTCAAGGAGACGCTCGGTGCCGTGCGCCTGACGGACGCCGCGCGCCGCCGGCTCTTCGAGGCCTGGGAGAGCCGCATGACCGAGACCGTCGCCCACCCCACGCTCGGCACGGGCTACTCTCTGCGGCGCACGCTCGAGATCCAGGCGCGGCTCTTCGCCAAGGCGCTCGAAGGCGACCTCTCGGCCTATGTCCCGTTCCGCATGCGGTGACCGATGGACGCGCTGGACTACTTCCTGGTGCTCTACGACATCGCCGACGACAAGCGCCGCACGCGCCTGTTCAAGCTGCTCGAAGGCTACGGCGCCAGCTACCAGTACAGCGTGTTCGAAGCACGCCTCGACGCCCGACGCCTCGTCCGGCTCCGGCACGACATCACCGAGATCATCGACCGCGACGTCGACCGCGTCGCGCTCATCAAGCTCTGCGAGGCCTGCCGCAAGAAGGCCGACCTCCTCGGAACGCAGGGCTCGACCATTTGCCAGCACGTCCTCATCGTGTGACCGTCGCCGCGGGTGCGTCGGGAACCCGCGCCCCCCAGGGTTCACCCGATCGCTCATTGACAAGCGATTCGAACCACTTGCAGCCGCCCGCGTGCGCGTGTAGGGTCCCCGCACGCGCACCGGACGGGGCCTGCCCGATTCGGAGTGAAATTCTTGAGTCAGAACCGCCAGTTGGACCCCAGGCCCCCTTCCGTGATGACAACGTCACGGCCCCATTGAAGCGCGGGGGCCGGGGCGCGGCGCGATGGAGGTGGCGCGCCCCTTCCGTGATGACAACGTCACGGCCCCATTGAAGCAGGTAGTATACAAGCATGTTCTTGCATAGCGGGCTGTCCCTTCCGTGATGACAACGTCACGGCCCCATTGAAACTCGATGACGAAGTTGCGCTTCGGCGACTTCATGCACAGCCCTTCCGTGATGACAACGTCACGGCCCCATTGAAGCAGTTAAGAAGTTAAGTTCAATAAAGAAACACGCTTATGCCCTTCCGTGATGACAACGTCACGGCCCCATTGAAGCCAGAACACCCGTCACATGACGGCGCGGAGCTGCAACCCCCTTCCGTGATGACAACGTCACGGCCCCATTGAAGCTCCGAGGCCCTTGTTCGCAATCTCCGCGACCCGCGCCCCTTCCGTGATGACAACGTCACGGCCCCATTGAAGCAGTCGGGTCGGGTCAGTCCGGTTCTTTACCGGGTGCTCCCTTCCGTGATGACAACGTCACGGCCCCATTGAAGCCCACGCCGCTCGTGGACGTCGACCCGCTCACGGCGATCCCCTTCCGTGATGACAACGTCACGGCCCCATTGAAGCGAGTACTCGGCACGGGCACTCTCCCTCGCCATCCTCCCTTCCGTGATGACAACGTCACGGCCCCATTGAAGCTTGGTGAGTCCATCGAAGGCCGGCGTGGTCGTCGCGTCCCTGCCGTGATGACAACGTCACGGCCCCATTGAAGCCCAGCCCGGTTCAGCGATGCAGACGAGGATCGCCTCCCCTTCCGTGATGACAACGTCACGGCCCCATTGAAGCCCGGCTGCCCGAAGCTCCGCCAATTTCTCCCGCAGCACCCCCTTCCGTGATGACAACGTCACGGCCCCATTGAAGCCCGCTCATTGCCGCGCCTCCGCCCCGCCGTGGCCGACCCTTCCGTGATGACAACGTCACGGCCCCATTGAAGCGTGATGGCGCTCGCGACGACCTTGCGCGCAAGCAGCCCCTTCCGTGATGACAACGTCACGGCCCCATTGAAGCCTCCAGCC
>SXOX01000090.1 GCA_005776585.1 Pseudomonadota bacterium
AGCTCGCTCAAGCCGTCCTGCCAGAAGCGGCATCGGACGTCGGCGAGGTCCTGCGGGATCGGGTCGCGTGAGAGCCAGTAGCCGCGCGCCTCGGGCACGTCGCGCAGCAGGCGCGCGAACCGAGCGACGCGTGTGGGGTCGACGCGCTCGGCGGACTTGATCTCGATGAACACCAGATCGCGTGGCTTGTGGAGCACGAGGTCCACCTCCAGGCCGTCCTTGGTCTGGAGGTAGCTGAGTCGATAGTCGCGCTCGAGTAGCTCGTTGAGGCGATGGCACTCCGCGATGACCAGGTGCTCGAAGGCCTCGCCGAACGCGCTGGTCTGCGGCAGCAAGGGCAGGTCCAGAGTTCGGTCGAGGGCGCGCTTGACTCCGGTATCAAAAAAATACCACTTGGGGGCCTTGGCTTGAGACTTGCGAATGGACCGATTGAAGGACGGCAGTAGGAACCCGAGGAGCGTGTCCTCGAGGATCTCGAAGTAGGTCTGAACCGTCTTGTGGTCGCGGACGCCGACGTCGCGGGCAATGGCGCTGAAGTTCAGGACCTTGCCGTTGTGCTGGGCCGCGATCTCCAGGAAGGCTCGAAACGGGTCCAGGGCACGCACGAGCTGCTCGACCTGGACCTCTTCACGCAGGTAGGTGTGGGCGTACGCACGAAGTCGTCGGACGCGCTGCTGTGGGTCAACATCGAGATAGATGCCGGGCAACGTCCCGGAGGTGAGCGCGCGGTCGAGATCGAACGCTGCGCCGAGCTCGCGGTACGTAAATGGATGTAGGTGAAGCACCAGGGCGCGACCCGCGAGCAAGTTGGCGCCGCCGCGTTTGAGCTTCCGCGCGCTGGAGCCAGACAAGGCGAACCTCGTCTGGCGTTGCTCAATCAGACGATGTACAACATCCAGCAATCGGGGCGCCTTCTGGACCTCGTCGATGATGACCCACTCGATGGCCCGCTCGTGGCTACGCGCGGCGATCTCGGCCTCGAGGCTCCCGGGATCGCGGGCAAACCGATCTTCGACGTCCGGGTCGAGGAGGTCGAACGATAGAATGGTGCCGTCAGCCGCCGTGGCCGCGTGCTCGCGAAGGAGCGTCGACTTTCCGGTCCCGCGTGCTCCGAAGAGGAAGAAACTGAAGGAGTGCGGCAGGTTGATGATTCTGGGATGCATACCCCCAGATTACCCGAAGAATTGGGAGTCCACCA
Organism: Pseudomonadota bacterium; assembly: GCA_005776585.1. GTDB lineage: Bacteria > Myxococcota_A > UBA9042 > SXOX01. The sequence continues at coordinate 1,199 of SXOX01000090.1, forward strand.
CCAGAACCTCGCCGACGAGACGCTACGCGGTCACGTCCTGGACGCGCTCGCCGGCGAGCACCCGATCGGCGAGGGTGCGGCCGCTGTCCACGATGTCCCAGAGCGGCTTGAGGTACGTCACGTCCTCGGCCGCGCCACGACCCGCGCGCGTCTCGCGCTCGAGTCCCTCCTGGGCAATCTGCAGCAGGTCCCGGCAGAGGTCCTGCGCGGTGCCCTTGCCGCGCGGTCGCCGGGCGCGCAGGGCGTCCTTGGCGACGTCGGCCGCAAACATCACGCGCTCATCGAATGTCCAGCCCTTGACGAGATCCCAGGCAGCCTCGAGCGCGCCGGCATCGTAGAACACGCCGACACAGAGCGCGGGCAGCGCGGGGATCATCCACGGGGGCACGACGTCGGCGCTGCGGAACTCCAGGTGCGGCCGGGCACGCACGTCCGGGAACACGGTCGAGACGTGCAGCTTCCAGTCGTCGAGGTCGGGCCCTTCGCCCGGCAGGCCGCCCCGCATGAACTGCCGGAACGTGAGCCCCTTGGGCACCTCGCGATAGCCCTTGCGATAGATGAAATACATCGGCGTATCGAGAAGCCACTCGATGTAGTCCTCGAAGCCTGCATCGGTGTCGAACACGAACCGGTGCAGGTGCGAGCGGGCCGGGTCGGTGCGCGTCCAGATGTGCGACCGATAGCTCTGGTAGCCGTTGGGCTCGCCGAGCGTGAGCGGCGAGTTGGCAAAGAGCGCGGTGATGAGCGCCGAAAGCCCGGTCCCGGTCTTGAGGCCGCGGGAGAAGTGCGCCTCGTCCTGGAAGTCGAGGTTGACCTGAACGGTGCACGTGAGGCTCATCATCCAGAGCCCGCGATCGCCGACGGTGGGCATGTAGCGCCGCATGAAGCGGTAGCGGCCCTTGGGCATCCAGTGCGCCGTCTCGGGCGTCTGGCGCGGGTTGAGTCCACGCCACTCGAAGCGGACGCCGAAGCGGTCCATGAGGTACTCGAGCTCGTTGGTGTGCCGCGTGAGCTCGTCTTTGACCTCACGCAGCGTGCGCGCCGGCGCGCCCGACATCTCGACCTGGCCGCCGGGCTCCAGCGTGATGCTCTGCTTGTCCCGCGTGAGCGCGATGATGTTCTCTCGGCCCTCGAGCACCTCGGTCACGGGCGACCAGCCGAAGCGCTCCGACAGGAACGCGAGCATGGCGCCGACGCCGTTCGGGCCGTCGTAGGTGGGCGTGAGCCCCGTCGCGCGATCGAAGCACAGCGTCTCGTACTCGGGGCCAATGACCCGCCCGCTGACGGGTCGGGCGCCCGCCGCGAAGTGGTCGAGCAGCTCGGACTTGGTGAGAATGGTCAGGACCCCTTACCGGAGCGCTCTTTGGCCTCACGCTCGGCGGTCTTCTCCGCGAGCCGCTGCTTGAAGCGCTCGAGGACGGCCTCGCGCGACGGGAGCCAGGCGTTCTCGACCAGGATCTGGATGGGGAAGCTCGATCGCATGACGTCAACCTCCAAGGCTGGCCACGAGGGCCTTGAACTTCGCGACGACCGCCGGGAGCTGGCTCGGGTCGTCTCCTCCCGCCTGCGCGAGGTCGGGGCGACCACCGCCGCGACCGCCGACCAAGGGTGCCAGCTCGCCGACGAGCTTGCCTGCGTTGATACGCCCCTTCAAGTCGTCCGTTACGGCCACGAGCAGCGCGGCCTTGCCGGCCACATTCGAGGCCAGCAGCACGGCGCCCGAGCCGAGCTTCTGGCGCGCCTTGTCGGCCATGTCGCGCAGATCGCCGCCGGCCACGCCGTCGAGCACGAGCGCGATGACTGCGATCGTGCCCGCCTGCTCCGGCTGCGCATCCGCCACGCCCGCCTGCCGCTCCTTGGCGCGCAGCTGGGCCAGCTCCGCTTCGAGCCGCGTGTGCTCGTCCCGGAGCTTCTTGACCCGGTCGAGCAGGTCCGTCGGGCTGGCCTTCACGGCCTCGGCCACCGCGTGCAGCCGGTCCTCGCGCTCCCAGCCGAGCTCCAGCGCGTCGAGCCCGGTCGCGGCCTCGATGCGGCGCGTGCCCGCGGCGATGGCACCGTCGGAAATGATGCGAAACGCGCCGATGTCGCCCGTGGCCCGGACGTGCGTGCCGCCGCAGAACTCGACGGAGTCCGGCGTGAGCGTGAGCACGCGCACGGTCTCGCCGTACTTGTCGCCAAAGAACGCAATAGCGCCCTTCTGCATGGCGGCGTCCTTGGGCAGCACCTCCGTGACGGCAGGCGCGTTCTGGACGATACGCTCGTTCACCAGGCGCTCGATGGCGCGGACGTCCTCGGTCGTGAGCGGCTTGTAGTGGCTGAAGTCGAAGCGCAAGCGGTGCGGGCCGACGAGCGAGCCCTTCTGCTTGACGTGGTCTCCCAGCACGGTGCGGAGCGCAAAGTGCAGCAGGTGGGTCGCGCTGTGGTTGCGCCGCGTGAGGTTCCGGCGCGCCGCGTCTACGGTGAGCTGCACGCGCGTGTTGGGCGCAAACGTGCCTTCGAGGAAGCGACCCTGGTGCACGGTCACGCCCTCGACCGGGCTCTGCGTGTCCTCGACCAGGAACACGGCGCCGTCCTCCCCGCGGATCTCACCGGTGTCACCCACCTGCCCGCCGCTCTCGGCGTAGAACGGCGTGCGTTGCGTGACGACGCCCGTGCCGTCGCCGACGACGGCGAGCACCGTGGCCTCGGCCGCGTCGTGCGTGTAATACAGCGTCTCCACCGGGCCGTGGGCCTCGCGCAGCGTCTCCCATACGGCCGTGTTCTCGATGACGCCCTTCCACGAGGCGCGACCGCGCTCTTTCTGGGCCTCGAGCGCCGCATGAAAGCCGGCGAGGTCCACGCCGAACCCACGCTCGCCCGCGGCCTGCTCAGTGAGGTCGAGCGGGAAGCCAAACGTGTCGTGCAGCTCGAACGCCACGTCGCCGGGCACCGTGCGTGACTGGGCGTTCTTCTGGAACGTCTCCTCCAGCCGCTTGAGGCCGGACGCCAGCGTACGGCCGAACTGGTCCTGCTCGCGACGGACGACCTCGAGCACGACCTCGCGGCGCGCCAGCAGCTCGGGGTAGGCCACGCTCATCTTCTCGATGACCTTGGCGCACACCTCGGCGAAGAAGGGGCGGCCAGGCGAGAGCTTGTGGTTGAAGCGCAGCGCGCGCCGCATGACGCGCCGCAGCACGTACTCGCGGCCCTCGTTGCCGGGATAGATGCCGTCGGCGATGACAAATGTCGCCGCCCGCGCGTGGTCGGCCATGACGCGAAACGCCACGTCCCGCTCCTCGTCACCGGTCGGGAAGTGCGACTTCGCCAAGTCCTGCGCCATGTGCTGGATGATGTCGCCGAAGAGGTCGCTGTCGTAGTTGGTGGTCTTGCCCTGGAGCACGGCCGTGATGCGCTCGAGGCCCATGCC
>SXOX01000013.1 GCA_005776585.1 Pseudomonadota bacterium
GGCGAGCTTCTTCATCAGCCGCATCGACTCGCTGGTCGATCGGCGCTTGGAGGCCGAGGTCATCCCCACCCATGGCGCCGCGCGCGAGCTGCTCGGTCAGGCCGCCATCGCCAACGCCAAGCGGGCCTATCAGAGCTACCTCGCGCTGCTACGCTGGACGCGCTGGCACGCGCTGCTCCAGAGGGGCGCGCAGCCGCAGCGCCTGCTTTGGGCCTCGACGAGCACGAAGAATCCCGCCTATCGCGATGTCTCGTACGTCGAAGAGCTCATCGGCTGCGACACGGTCAACACCATGCCACCGGAGACGCTCGCTGCGTTTCGCGATCACGGCCGCCTCGCGCCCAGGGTCACCGCCGAGCTCGACCGTGCTAACGACATCCTGTTCCGGCTGGAGGTCCACGGCCTCGCGATGCGCGCGGTCACCGATCAGCTCCTGGACGAGGGCGTGACGTTGTTCGAGCAGGCGTTCGTCAAGCTCTTGTCGACCGTGGAGTCGCGCCTTCGGAGCGACGGCTGATGCGCCTCGAATGCGCCCCACTCGCGGCGACCTGGGCTGCCGAGCACGCGTTTCTGAAGGTCGACGGCCTCACGCGGCTGTGGGCCCGCGACGCCACGCTGTGGACGAATCACGGCGAGGACCACTGGCTCGGCTGGCTGGACCTGCCCGAGCGCGCCGAGACCGAGGGCTGGGTCCCCCGACTGACGGCGCTCGCGGAGGCTGTGCGTGCCGAGGGCACCGAGCACGTCGTGGTCGTCGGGATGGGCGGCTCCAGTCTCTGCCCCGAGGTCCTCGCCACCACCTTTCGGCGCCAGCCCGGCTGGCCTGAGCTGTTGGTCCTCGACTCCACGCATCCCGACGCGATCGCGCGGCTCGAGGCCCGCATCGACGCGGGCAAGACCATCGTGGTGGTCCAGTCCAAGTCGGGCAGCACGCTCGAGCCCAATCTCCTGTTGGCGCGGCTGCTCGAACGCATCCCGGCCAGTCAGTGCATCGCCGTGACCGATCCCGGCTCGTCGATGGAGACGCGCGCGCGGTCCCTCGGCTTTCGCGAGGTCATTCACGGGATGCCCAGCGTTGGCGGGCGCTTCTCGGCTCTCTCGCCATTTGGTCTGGTGCCCGCCGCGCTCATGGGCCTCGACGTGGGCCGGCTCGTCGCCGCGGCCAAGGCCGCCGCCATGGCCTGCCGGGCCGAGAGCGGACAGAACCCGGGGCTCGCGCTCGGCCTCTTCCTCGGCGCCAACGCGCTGCTGGGTCGCGACAAGCTCACACTCTCGTGCGGGCCGTCAGTGCGTCGCTTTGGCGCGTGGATCGAGCAGCTCGTCGCCGAGTCAACGGGCAAGGACGGTCGCGTCATCCTCCCGATCGAGGGCGAGCCCCTCGCGGCGCCCGACGCTTATGGCGAGGATCGGATGTTCGTCCGTATTTCGGTCGACGGCGACGATACGAGCGACGTGCGGCGATCCCTGGACGCGCTCGAGGACACGGGCGCGCCTGTGCTGCGGCTCGTCCTGCGCGACGCCTGGGAGCTCGGCGGACTCTTCTTCGTCTGGGAGGTCGCGACCGCCGTCGCAGGCGCGCTCTTGGGGGTCAACCCCTTCGACCAGCCGGACGTGGAGGCCAGCAAGCTCAAGACCCGCACCCTCACTGGCGCGCTCCAGCGCGGCGAGCCGGTCGACGTGGATGTCCCAAGCTTCACCTCCGGCGAGCTGGCCGTCTACGGCACCGCCGCGGGCGACTTGGAGTCCGCGCTGCGCGCCCACCTCGGCACGCTCGGCGCTGGAGACGCGGCCATTCTGCTCGCGTATCTGCCGATGACCGTCGAACACGAGCTCATCTTGCATCGGATGCAGTCGCTCATCCGCGATCGCACGCGCGCGGCCGCGAGCGTCGGCTTCGGACCGCGCTTTCTGCACTCGACCGGCCAGGCGCACAAGGGCGGACCCAACCACGGCGTCTTCATCGTGCTCACGCACACGCCCGCCGGGGACCTGCCCGTGCCCGGGGAGCCGTTCACCTTTGGCCAGATCGCGCTCGCGCAGGCCTTGGGCGACACCGCCGTGCTGACCGAGCGCGGGCGACGCGTGCTCCGCGTTCACCTGACCGGCGAGCCCGGCGCGGCGCTGGCCCGGCTCCACGGAGCGCTCGCCGTTGCCCTCGTCGGTTGAAACACGGGGCTCTCCAAGACCGAACCAGCGATCAAAATTCACCGACGCGCTCGTTTTTGAGTTGACACGCCGTCACGCGTTGGCCTAACGTCATGGGACCTGTCCTGAGACGAGCAACCCGGGCCCACCACCGGAGGTGACCATGCGAGCCAAGTCGACTGCGAGCGCGATCGTCGTTGTATTAGCGTTCGTTGTATACGGGGTGGCGTTTGCCCAGACCGCGCCTGGGATCGCCGGCCCGCCCGCTGAAACGCGCTCGAAGGTGCCGCCACGGGTCTACAAGACGCTCCTAACCGAAGGGACGCTCCTTCGAACCGTCGTGCACGTGCCCGGCGCTCCCTCTCTCCGAATCGCCCCGCCCGCACTCAACGGCGCCGCGACGCGCGCGCTCGTCAAAGCACTCGACGCGGGATCTGGTCCTCTCGAGGTCGCCGCATGGGCGCAGCTTGCGGCACCGCCGCTGCGCAAGGAGCTGGCGTCGCGGGATCCCGAGGCGTTTCGAGTCGCCGTCCTCGGACGCCGCGAGGCCATCCGCGCCGCACAGACCGCGCTGACGGCAGCGCTCGCCAGTGAGGGCATCGTGGCGCTGCCGTGGGACGCGCTTCCCGCCGTCCGCGCCCGCGTGACGCCCGCCCAGGCGCGCGCACTCGCCCGACTTCCCATCGTGGTCCGACTTGGCGTCATGCCGAAGCAAACGCGCACCGCCGAGGTCACCTTCGACTCCACGCACATCGGCGACGTGCACGTCTGGGGCTATCGCGGCCTGTCCGAGCACATTGGCCTCGTCATGCGGGATCGCCCCCAAACCCAGAGCTGCCTCAACGGCGCGCTCGTCCGACCATCGACGGGCGACCCGTCCTGGGAGACGACCACGGCGGCAGCGCTCATTCAGTCCGCCACCGCCTACGACTGCGCGCTGTCCATGCCTCGCGGTGGACTGGTGCCGGAGGGGACTCTGACCATCTCTGATGCGGGCGACGTCGGCGGTTGCGACGGCGTCTGCTGGCAGCTCCAGAACGGCGCGACCACCATCGCGTTCGGGCTGGCCCCCGTGTCGTCGGAAGAGGCCGACGCGCACACGACCGAGTACGACGTCATGCTCGACGAGCTCACGCTCCTGCCACCGTTCCCCCTCTTCGTCGCCTCGGCCGGTAATGCCAACTTCCCCACGGGCGGCCCGTGCAGTACGGAGCCCACCGCCGGCTCCGTGCAGAATCACCTGCTGTCGGGGCTCGTCGTTGGCGGCATCGACGACCGGCAGACGGCGACGCCTTTCGATGACCAGATGTACGCGTGCTCCTCGTGGCGCAACCCGCCGTCACCAAACGACGACGAAGAGCTGCCTCACCTCGTCGCTCCGGCGGTTCACATCGCCGCCGGGCGGGGCGCACCGATGAACGGCACCTCCTTTGCCGCGAGCATCGTCGCTTCGGCCGCCGCACTGGTTCGTAGCGTCAATCCCACGCTCGGCACCTGGCCCGAGGCGCTGCGCGCGATCCTCATGACGACCGGCGCCGGTGGGCTTGACGGTGACTTGGCCTATGGCTGTGCGGATGAGACCCAGGGCTGTGGCAAGGACGGCGCCGGCGTGCTGCACGCCTATTGGGCGGCCCGGCTCGCTGGCACGGGCGCACAGGTCCTCGGCGTGCCGGGTGAGCCGCCCGCGGTCAAGGGCTTCGACTTTGGCACGCTGGATTTTTCTCAGGACTTCGTCAATGGCGTGTTCCACCGGGGAGGCGCACCCGTGCGGTGGCGCGTGATGGTCAAGCCGTACGGCACGCTCCGAGTCGTGCTGGCCTTCAATGGCACCACGACCGGCACGAGCCCGCCGTCCGAGGCGCCCGCGGGCGATCTGGATTTGGTCGCGTTCGACGAGTCCGGGGTCGCCGTCAACGCAGCGGCCTCCTTCGACCGCACCGTCGAGGTCCTCGATCTCGTCAATCCAGGAGACGGTGCCGTGGGCTACTTCATCGAGCTCCACCTGGGACCCGCCATCGCCAGCGGGTCGTACTTCGGCCTCGCGTTCGACGACCGCGACGGCCACCCGCCGCGCATCCGGGTCAACACGCCGGTCATTGCAGAGCAGTCGCGGCTCGACCGCCTCACCGTCACCCCCGACGCTTCCGGGCAGGTCACCATCAGCGGCGTCATCGGCGACGCCAGCGTGCTTGCTGACGTGGCCATCGAGGTCAATGGCACGGTCACCCACCTTCCGCCGGGCCCGACGTTCAGCCTCGTCGCGACATTGCCAACGGCCGGCCTTCCCGGTGGCGCCGAGTCCACGGTCGTCGTCACCGCGATGGACTGGAACGCCAACGTCGCCGAGGTGCGGCTCCGACTCTTCGTCAAGAACGCGACCCCGGAGGCGCCGGCGCAGGTCGTGTTTCGGATGCCGCTCGGCACCCCGCTCGCGAGCGCCCAGGCCGCCGCGGCGGCGGCTCAGGCGGAGATCGTGTCGATGAATCGCCAGCACGGGACGTTCGTCGTCCGACCGCTGGCTGGAGTGACCTCGGCCGCGGTCGCGACGAGCCTGCGCGCCCAGCCGTGGGTCATGCTCGCGCATGTCGCCCGTCGGCTCGAGGCCGATACGTGCGGGCCGAACTGGCCAGACGATGAGGGCTATGACTGGAAACTCCCGGGGACGTATCATGGAGGAACGCACGCTTGGCATCTGCTCCAGGCAGGCTCGACCGCGTTCCTGATGGGCCCCAACTCTTTCCCAACGTGCGTTGACGACTCGGGTTGTCCTGTCGGCTGGTCGTGCACGGACACAGGTTGGGCCGGCAAGGTCTGCCTGTGCGATGGGCCCGATTCGTGCGCGGGTCCGGCAGTGTGCGCCCAGGAGGGCGGTGGAGTCTTCACGGATGGCTACGGTCATTCGTGCTACGTAGGTCCCTACAGCTGGGGTGGCTGCATCCTATGCGGGATCGACGGAGCCGACATCGGCTGGCAGGAGTCCGCACCCCAAATCTGCCCCGTTGAGCAAGGGCCCGAGGTCATCATCGCTATCGTGGAGCCTGGCGGCGTTTCGGACTGGCACCATCCGGACCTCGCGCCCCGAGTCTGGACCAACAACGCGGAGTGTTGCGGCGCTGCGGACCAGCCGTGTCCCGATTCGCAGGACGACGGCCCGCTACCCGACTGCACGGCCGGCGAGGCCCGGCCCGATCTCGAGCCGCCCCTGCCGCCCGGCTGCGACTTGGACCCCGACAACGGATGTCATTGCCTCGAACCGTCGCTCGGCGAATCGCAGCGCTTGCGCATCCCCCGCCACGGTCGCTGCGTCGAGACTCGCGGCCGGTGCAAGGGCCTGACGTGCGACTTTGGAATCGTCGGCAAGGCGTGCTTTCAGGATGTCGACTGTGTGCCGCCGATCGGTTCCCTGTGCTGCGTTCCGGGGATGACGGTCGAGCAGTGCGCAGACCCGCAGGTCACCAACTGCGGCTTCGACGACAACGTCTGCGGCGACTGCCACCCGCCGTTCGGCTGCAAGTGCCTCGGCGGACCGTTCAAGGGCGCGCCCTGCGAGCAAGCGGTCGACTGCGGCTACAACGGCGGGGCGTGCCTGGCCATGGGGCCGTTCGACTCCTGCACTTTTGGCTACCCAGGGAAGCCGGGCGTCGATGACGACGGCGACGGCTACACCGACTTCGCGGATCCGGAGGTGGATCGGCTCATCAACGATCCGCTGACCGGTTTGCTGCACAACGGCGTGGATGATGACTTCAGTTGCCAGAGCCTGTTCACGGCCGTCGGCGGTGCCGTACCTGGATGCATCGACGATGCGAGCGAGGCTCTCCTCGCTGCGTACGACGACGATGAGAATGGGGTCATTGATGACGTGCATGGTGCGGACTTTGCGCTGGCGAAGCGAGACAGCGCGTTACCCCAGAACGACCCGAATCAGTTCATCTCCGAGCCCTACCACGGTTTCGGCCCGCTCTGGGCCACGACTCACGATGACCATGGCGGGGACCGCGCTGAGCACGCGACGGCCACCGCAAGCGTCGCGACGGCCAACGTCAACGACTCGGGCTATGCCAATTCAGTCCCTGGCATCACACCAAAGGGTCGCTTCATGACGCTGACCGCGGACCTGACCGACGTGACGGACGCCACCGAGTACGCCTCACGGCACGGCGCCAAGGTTCTGAACCTGTCCGCGGGGCACTACGTCGGCCCCACGATCGACGCGGGGTGCGACGCCGCCTGCGTCACCGACACGTTGGCCGAGTTCTTGTCGATGACCAAGTCTTTCTATCACGCCTTCGACCCAGAAATGGTCTACGTCAACTCTTCGGGCAATACCCGAGACAACCTGGATCTCTATGTCAACGCGCTCACGGGCTCGATTGGTGACGGCCGATGGCGCTTCCCCCAGGCCCTACGCCCCAAGCCTGGGCTCATCGTCGGCTCGTCGTTGTGGAACGATCGCTTCTCGGACTACTACTTCCCTCAGAGCCCGGAGTTCTGCCAGCTGCCGTTCGTGGGGCCGAGCGCGTGCAAGAATCCGATGACGGGCTCCGGCTTTGGTCCGGAACGCGTCGATCTTGCAGCCCCAGGGGATCACATCACGGCCGCGTGGTCGCTGTGGACCAACTACATGGACAAGCAAGGCGTCGTCGTGCAGGTCTTCGGCTGGTACCTGCGGCAATGGACCGGCACATCGTTCTCCGCGCCCATGGTGGCAGGTGCCGCAGCGCTGGTGCTGAGCGCCAAGCCCGAGCTCTTCGATCACTGGCCCGAGGGCATCATGGACCGCTTGCTCGCGTCCGTGGACACCGTCGACGCGGCCTCGCTCGCCACCTACGCCGGCAAGACCTCCGCGCAGGGCCGGCTCGAGTTGAAGAAACTCATTGGCCCCAACGCGCTCCCCTACCCGACGGTCGCGGAGCTACCACCGTACGTGAGTGCGACGTGGCAGCTGCGTGAGACCGTGCCGACCGCGACGCACGGCGCCGTCCTGTTCCGACAGTTGGCGACGCCGTTCCCGGAGCCGTTCGACGAGGTCGATGTGCTGTTTCGCGTGATGGGCAGCCGCGTCGGGACGGCCGTCATCGCCGAGGAGCCGCGGATTTCCGTGGCAGGCGCGGATGGACCTTTCCAAAACATGCCGGAGCTCTTTCCGTCGATGCCAGGCTTCTACAGCGCCGTTGCCACAGCGGACTTCAACGAGGACGGCTGCACCGACCTCGTGCTCTCCGGGTTCTTGGAGGACGATCCCGCACCGCCGAATCCGAGCTACCCGTTCCGAGGCCGGGCGAGCGTCATGCTGCTCCAGGACAAGGACAATGGTGCGTGTCAGGTCAGCTTCACGGGAACGGCGCCCCTGCCCATCGCGGAGGGGCTCATGTCTCGCAACGTCGTGGTCGCAGACCTCGACGCCGATGGCAACGACGACATCCTCATCCCGTCCACCCACTACGAACCGTCGGGAGGCGTTCCGGCGGGAGGCGATCACTGGCCGGTGTGGTTGCGTGGCCTGGGAGACGGAACATTCGTCGATGCGAGCGTCGCCATCCCCGACGACCCGGAGCACGACGCCTTCGCGCTCGTCCCGTGTGACGTTGATAACGACGGCGACCTTGACCTGATCGAGGGCGGGCGGCGACGGATTCCGCTCCTGCCGCAGGAACGACGGCCGCGGCTGTTGCTCCAGACACCAACCGCCCTCGGACCGACGTTCGCCGTGGCAGACGCCGTGGCCTGGAACCTGCCAGTCGTTCACCGGATCCACGAGGTGACCTGCGCGGATCTCGACGGTGACGGCCACGTCGATGACCTGCTCTTCGCGCACCAGAAGGTCGAGAAGACGCACCTGCTGCTCAGTACGGGTGCCACGTTCCTCGATCGCAGCGATCTGCTGCCGAATCACCCCGGAGCGCCGGGCTTTGATTTCATGACGGGGGTCGAGTGGACCCAGTCGATCGCTGCGTGCCAGCTCGAACCCGTGCCCGGCCTTGCGCCGAACGCAGTCACTCTGATCTTCGCGAACGGCAACATCAACGAGTCCTACACGAAGCACCAGCCCAACCTGGTGATGAGCGCCGTGCCGGGCCAGCCGTTCCAGGCGACGCACCTGCTCACCGGGCTCCGCCTGGAGCGGAGCTTCGACATGACCGAGGAGGTCGTCTGTGCGGACCTGGACGGCAATGGCCTGGCCGATGCGGTGTTCGTGGCAAACAACCAGGGCCGCGACTACCTGTGGCGGTACCGCACGTCGGGGACAGGGCCATGAGCACGCCTCAGATGCCGCTGCTGGTGCGTGCCTTGCTGGTGACAACGACGGCGGTCGCGTGTGGGGTCGACCCAACCGCGGGCGCGCTTGCGGTCGACGTGCTGGCCACAGGGGAGTTGAATGGCCAGGCTGGGGTGGATGGCGCCGCCGACGCCGTCGGGATGGAGCCGTCCGACCTGGAAATCGCGGACGCGAAGCCCACACACAGTGACGTTGGCGGCGACGCTCCGACCTGCTTCGCTGCTCCGCAGATTCGACCGTGGTGTCGACTGAAGTGGGGCGTGCCTGCTCCTGCAAAGTTCGTGAAGACCGAGCTAGAGATGTTCCTACTTGGCTTCAAATGCGCGGAGTATGCACCCGATGCGGTGAGCGATCCGCTCGATTGGTCCCAGGAGCACCTCGCGTTTCTTGAAATTCGACTGGACTGGAAGGGTCAGTGCTGCGATGGAGCCACCGCACTTCTGGCGCACGCTGAGATTTGCACTGCGAGCGACGGGCTCTTGTTCGCACACTGGGGTGCTCAGTCGCGATGCTGTCACCGCCAAGAGGTCGATTCGGAGGGACTCTGTCAGGGGTCCGCGAACACGCTCGCGACCGCCTACCGGTTGCCGAAAGACGTCGACTATTGGAGTGGCGCGGCCAAACTGCAGCCGGATATTCCACGCATCGACTACCCCAAGGGCGACCCGGCGTGCCGCGTTTGGGGGCCGTACGACCACCCGTGGCCCGAAGGCACCGGCCCCGCAACGCTCCCGAAGTGAGCCGTGGTGGCTGCCGTACATGAGAACGACGACATCCTGATGCTCTCGACCCACTACGAACCGTCGGGAGGCATTCCGACGGGAGGCGATCACTGGCCGGTGTGGTTGCGTGGCCTCGGAGACGGAACGTTCGTCGATGCGAGCGTCGCCATCCCCGACGACCCGGAGTACGACGCCTTCGCGCTCGTCCCGTGTGACGTTGATAACGACGGCGACCTCGACCTCATCGAGGGTGGGCGGCGGCGGATTCCACTCCAGCCGCAGGAGCGCCGTCCCCGGCTGCTCCTCCAGACGCCGACGGCCTTCGGGCCGACGTTCGCCGTGGCGGACGCCGTGGCCTGGAACCTGCCAGTCGTTCACCGCATTCACGAGTTGACCTGCGCGGATCTGGACGGCGATGGGCACGTCGATGACCTGCTCTTGGCGCACCAGAAGGTCGAGAAGACCCACCTGCTGCTCAGCACGGGTGCCACGTTCCTCGATCGCAGCGACCTGCTGCCGAATCACCCCGGAGCGCCTGGGTTCGACTTTATGACGGAGGTCGAGTGGACCCAGTCGATCGCTGCCTGCCGGCTCGAAGCTGTCGCGGGTCTCTCGCCCAACGCGGTGACTCTGATCTTCGCGAACGGCAACATCAACGAGTCCTACACGAAGCACCAGCCCAACCTGGTAATGAGCGCGTTGCCGGGTCAGGCATTCCAAGCGACGCACCTGCTCACGGGGCTTCGGCTAGAGCGGAGCTTTGACATGACCGATGAGGTTGTCTGCGCCGACCTCGACGGCAACGGGCTCGCGGATGCGGTCTTCGTGGCAAACAACCAGGGCCGCGACTACCTGTGGCGATACCGCATGTCTGGGACCGGGCCATGAGTGCGCCTCGGAGCAGTCTCGTTGAGCGTGTCTTGCTTGTGACAGCCACGGTGGTTGCGTGCGGGACCGACCCGGCCGGTGGCGGGCTTGCGGTCGACGCGTTGGGCACAGGGGACGTGCTTGGTCAGGCTGGCCCTGATTCCGATGTCGATGTCGTCGGATCGGAGACGTCAGACCTGGCCATCGTCGACGCGAAACTCAAGGACAGTGAGGGCGGCCTCGATGCTCCGGCCTGTTTCGCTGCTCCACAGATTCGGCCCTGGTGTCGACTGAAGTGGGGAGCTCCTCCCCCGGCATGGTTCGTCGAATCAGAGGCGCAACTGAAGAAGCTGAACTTCAAGTGTGCCGAGTACGCTCCGGACGCCGTGATCCTGGCATTGGACTGGTCCGTCGAGAAACTCGCATTTCGAGTGGCCGCTGCCGATGGAGTTCTTAGCGGAAGCTGCTGTGACTCGGTCACAGAACTAGTCGCGACGGTCGAGGTGTGCCCCGCCGCGGGTGGAGAACTTGTGGGCGGCTGGGGAGGACAAGGTCGATGCTGTGGCCGAATGGAAAAGGATGACGACGGGGTGTGTCAGGCTTCGAGCCCCAGGCACTCGGTGGCGTATCGGGTGCCCCGGAACCTGGCATTCTGGCACACCAGCCCCGAGCTGATGGTAGCCGACGGCGCAGTTGACTACCCCAAGGGCGACCCGGCGTGCCGCGTCTGGGGCCCATACGACCACCCCTGGCCCGAGGGCACCGGCCCGGCGACGTTGCCGAAGTGAGTGCCATGGCGGCTGTGGATGACCACGACGACATCCTCATCCCGTCCACCCACTACGAAC
>SXOX01000091.1 GCA_005776585.1 Pseudomonadota bacterium
CGCTGGCGAGGGCGTCGGCTGAGGCGACCGCGCAGCGGTGGGTCGCGGTGGTTGCCGCAGCGGTCGATGGGTCGCTGCCCGCGCAATGCTGGCCCCCGGCGGGGCTGGGGCGATCTGGCGCGCACACGATCGACGCCACGACGCTGGCGCCCTGACCGGGCGCGAAGCGGTTGGCAACCCACTCCAGCGGTGCGCGTGGATGCGGCGCAGGTTCGCGGGAACCTCGGTGTGGGGCGCGCTCTTGAAGGGGCGGGGAACGGGCCCCACGGTGTGAGTGTCGCGCTCCGGCGAGCACGCGCGCGCAGCCGGAGGCCTCAGTGCACACCCGGAAATGCGCGAGCCCGGGGCCGGTGGCCACGAGGTCGACTCGACTGAGCGGCCCGTCGAGGCCGGTCTCCCGGTCCTGGACCGCGACGGTGAACGTGGCCATCGGAACCTGATCGGTCGGACCGGTCGAAGCGAGGATGAGCAGCTGCGGCCCCGCGCGCTCGATGGGCACCAAGTCCAGCATCGTCTTGTAGCCAGCGAACCGCCAGAGGTGACCGGCCTTTGCCTCGCGGTGCCAGAGCCTGCGGCACGTCGTCCGAGCACGGCCGCGCAACGTGTCGCACGATTCCAGCGAGAGCGGCCGACAACGGGGAGCACAGGGAATCGGGTCGCGTCCGCGAAACAGAGCGGCGAGCCTTCCGCCCGTCAGCGTGTCCCAATTCCCGTTCGAGCCGCCGCCGTGAAGGGTGCTCAGGATGGGTCGACCCTTCAGCGTGAGCAGGATGGACTTGACTTGATGAGCCCCGAACTCGTTTGCCTGCCACTCGTGCGTCCGGACGAGGTAGATGTCGTCGGACTCGGCCACGTGCCGCGCCGGCGTGCCGCAGGCGTGCGCCCGCAGCGAGATGAGCACCAGGAGTGCGGCCAGCATCTTCATCGTCGTCCCCCGAGCAAGCCCATCTTGGGACAGCGCCTGGGGCGAGAAGTTCCGCGCAGGGGCGTCAGACCTCGTTCAGGTAGCAGTGCGAGGAGATGTCAGCTGCCCCGCGACGGGCTCCAGACCGCGATACGGGGCACTCGGCTCTGGCCGCCAGTTCCGAGGCCGAAGCGCTCAATACCTCTCCGCCATCTCCTCCGGTTCGACCGGCGTGACCCCGCACTGCGCGTACACGGCTTCCTCCGCCGCGAGACGCTCACCGCGATCCGCAATCGTCCCTGCGACGAATCCATGGCAGCTCGGACAGACCTCGGCGTCCTCTGGGAGGTGCGCGAGGCAATCCCCGTTGGAGCACTCGTCGGCGAAAAATCGGTTGCCGGGTGGCGGACGCAGGGCGGCGGCTACGCCCCAGACCAGCGGCAGAACCGGCGTTGCGGCAGCAGCGACGCGACGCTCACGCCGAGCTGGTCCCCGTCGGTCGGGTCGGTGATGAGGAGGTCGACCGAGGTGTCGAACGCGACGGTCGATGCCCCCCCAAGGAACACGTACACCCGGCCGTTGTTCACGCCGCCCCCGCCGTTGGGTTGGCCGATGACGACATCGGCGCGCCCATCGCCATTGAGGTCGGTCGCAGACACGGAGTAGCCAAAGGAGTCCGTGGAGCTTCCCTGCGCGAGGACGCCATCGGAGACCGTGTCCGGGGCGGCTCCGCCGAAGTACACGTAGGCCTTGCCGCCAGCAGAGCCGTCGCCGTGGGCGCCCACGACGACATCACCGAAGCCATCGCCGTTGACGTCACCGATGGTGCTCTGCACGCCGAAATACGGAAACGCCTCGCTGAACGTGAGGCTTGGCGACCCACACGCAAAGGCGTCGCCTTTGGCGCCGAGGTAGACGTCGGAGCGCGCGTCGGTCGCCGCATCGTGGCCCACCACGACATCGGCGAACCCGTCGCCATTGAGGTCTCCGGGGTGCTTGGCCAGGTGGGTCTGCGCCGCAACGCTGTTAGCGAAGATGCAGCTCGCCTCCGAGAGCCCGTCGCTGCCGCCACGATACAGTCGCACGCCCGCGGTGGTCGCGCTGACGGCCAGGTCGGCAAACCCGTCACCGTCGGCGTCGCCAATCGACGCGACCCGCTTGCAGAACGCGTCGTTGGACAGCGTGTTGACGAGGATGCGGTCGAGGCCGACGTCGAATGTGCCGCCGCCATAGTAGACATAGGCCCGGCCCGTGTCGGGCCCGCCGGCGTCATTTCCGGGCGCGCCGACGACGACGTCGTCAAACCCATCGCCATTGTGGTCCCCCAGGGCGCCGAGCGCGCCAAATTCATCACCGTCGCTCTCGCCCAGCATCGACAAGGGCGCCTGCGTGCCATCGAAGGCCGCTCCGCCGAGGTAGACGAACACCTGGCCGCGACCCGTGCTCAGCGTCGCCTTCATGATGGCGTCGGAGTACCCGTCGCCATTGACGTCTCCATCGTTGACGTTGCCGCCAAACAGATCACCCGCGGAGGCTGGGGGCGTCGGCAAGGTGACGTTGGCGTTGCCGACATCTATCGTGCCGGACGGTGCCGCCGGCGCGGCCGATCCAAAGAGCACATAGACCTTGCCCGTGTCGCCGAGGGGGCCCTGTTGGGCGTGCATCAACAGGTCGGCATGGCCGTCGCCGTTCAGGTCGTGGTCGCTGCGCCCGACGTTGACGTGCCATGGCAGCGCCCCAGTGGCGGGCGGCTGGGAGTACGGCGTGCACGCGGCCGCCGTACAGCCGCGCACGCGCCAGACGACGCGAGCCCCGTCCGGCGCAATGGTGGACACGGAGAGATCGACCGGCGGTTGGTAGGTGGTGGTCGTAATCGCGCTGACCGTCGTCGCGCCGGTGGCGAAGGTGGGATCGGTGCTGTACTGGAGCTCGTAGGTGATGGTCCCGCAGCCGGCGCCGGCGGACGCCTCCCAGCCGAACTTCGGCCGCATCGTCCCTGGCGCATGCACGTTGCCCACGGTGGCGTTGTTCATCGGCAGCCGCGGCTGCGGAACGGAGATCGCGGGGTTGCTCCCGATGCACGCGCCGGCCGCGCACGTGTCGGTCACGGTGCAGACGTTTGCGTCATTGCATGGCAACCCATCGGGCACGGCCGGATGGCTGCACGCGCCCGTCGTGGCGTTGCACACATCGGTGGTGCACAGATTGCCGTCGTCGCAGTTGGTCCCGTTGCCTGGAGGGCACGTGGCGTCGCCGCGGGCGTCGAGCAGCGGCGCGCCGCAGGCCACGGTCCCGGCCGCGGGGCAGCCCGCACCGGGAACGCAGGTCGAGATCTTCCGTTGCGTCGTGCCGTCGCAGAAGATGAGGCGCTTGGACGTCTCGTCGAAGAAGAGCGCGCCGCTGTGCTCCGCGTCGCAGGGAGTCTGCGCCGGGATCCCGGTATAGACTCGGGGCTGCTTGAGGAGGCGAAAGCCCAGGTCCAGGTCCTGATTGCCGGCAGAGGGATAGAACGCCGCCTTCGTCTCCGCGGCCAGCTTGCCTAGCCCGCATTATGCATGACTTTCACGCGTCAACGTCCGCGATCGCAGGCTTGCGCCGTCGTTCACCTCCTTCGCCGTACCACCAGTACGTCTCAGTCGGTGAATCCCGGCGCGTTGCGCCGCGACGGCTCAGCCGTGCGTTCGCGGCGTTGACATCGCGCCATTCATGCATGATGCGGGCTAGGGTCACAGCACCCGCGCTGATGCTCAGCGCGTCGTAGGTTCCGCTCACGTCGCCGCCGAAGGCCGTGGACGTTGTGAATTGTGCGAACAGCGCCCGGGCTTCCGTCTCCAAGCCACCGCGACGCGCGCCGTAGGCCGTCGCCTTGCGGCGAGGTGCAGGCGGCCCGCCCCATGACGGCACGTCGGCGGGCAAGGTCATCCTTCCGGTCCGCCGCCCGGCGCGACGTTCCTCCGCTCGGCGTCCTCCGCTGCGGTCCCGTGAGCCCGGGGCGGGCCCGCGCGTTTCAGCTTGACGCTCACGCGCGCCGACCCTAGGTTACGCCGCCGCGGAGGTACCCGAGTGACCGAGTCTCCAGTTCAAGAGCGCATGGCCGACCACTGGCGGTCGCAAGTCTACGTCAACGACCAGAGCTATTTTCACATCCCGGTGCCCCTGTGGCTCCAGGTGCGCGTCGAGCCGTTGTGGCGCGAATCGGTCGTGGCCCGACTCGGTCGGGTGCTGGCCGACCGCGTCCCCTTCGAGCGGGTCGTCGACCTCGGCTGCGCGAATGGCAGCTGGACCTTGGCGTACCTGAAGGTCGCCAAGACGGCGCTGGGCGTCGACGTGAACGAGTCCTTCATCGAGCGCGCCAAGGAGCTGCAGCGGGCGCACACCGAGGGGTCTCGCGTCGAATTCCGTGTCAGCGGCATGGAGACGTTCGACGACTTTGCCGGTGCCGACCTCGTCGGCATCGGAGGGTGCGCCCAGTACCTCACGGACGAGACGCTGGAGTCCCTGTTCGAGCGCATCGCGAACGCCCAGCGCCCCGGCAACATCGTGTACATTCGTACGAACGTCACCACGCGGGGCCAACAGCGCTACTGGACCGAGCACGGCGTCTACCGCCACGGCGACGAGTACGAGCGGGTGTTCGAACGCGTCGGCTACAAGACGCTCGAGACCTACCGCACCATCGAGTACGCCCCGGCGGTCGTGATGCAGCGCCTCTTGCCGAGCCGATCGCTGCTGCCGGTCCGCGCCCTGGCGTGGCCCGTGACCGCGCCGCTACGGCTCTATCGCGATTACACCGAGCACGCGGATCATCGCAATTGGGTGCTCGAGCGCCGTTAGCCCAGCCCCAAGACCATTGGTGACCACGCCGGCTCTGGCGCGGCCGCGGGTCACGGCGTCAGCAGATACGCCACCGGGTCGGCTCGCTCGTCGGTCGTCAGGTTGACCACGTGCACATCTTGCCCACGGTCTTGCTGAGCACGTCGAACAGCGACTTGGCGCTGCCATCGTGCAGGTACGGCGCCGTGTCGAACACGAGCCGCAGCGACGGCGTGTTGAACTCGATAGCGGGCTTCTCGGAGGAGGAGCCCTTCGGGCCGTCGAAGCCCTTCGAGAGGGGGTGGTGCCGTCGGGCGCGACGACGAGCTGCTCCGGCCGGGCGCCGACCGGGATGATCCGCAGGGGGACGCCGGTCTCTCGCGAGAGGACGACCACGCGGTCTCGGTCCGTGTCCGCGATGGCGAGGTCGGAAGCGGGCCAAGCGGCGGCAGGTCGGGCAGGTCGGCCTGGACCGCGGGTGGCTCCGGCTCGATGGTGTCTTTCGCCGGTGGCTTGGGCGTGCTCACGGCCGGCACCGAAGTGCTCGGAGGTGCCCGTTCGTCTTCCGGGACGGGCGCAGCCTCCGCCTTGGGCTGCGTTTGGACGACGTCGTTCGACGGGGCCCGGGTGCCAGCGCTCAACGCGCCCCGGGCAGCCGGTCCGACGTAAGGCACCCGACGCTCGCCAACGCGAGGCCGAGCGCGCACACACACGTCTCGCCGCGCAGGCGCACTGCGGCGCCCGGCTCTTGCCTTGCTCTCATCGCTCCCCCTGTCCACCCGCGGTGCGACGGCAATGCAAGGGGCGATCCGGAAGGCTCGGTGGAGTGGGAGACGCGACGATCGATGGCGGTCGCAGTGACCGCCGGTCAGACGGAGGAGCTGCGGTGCCGCAATGGCGAAAACTTTGCGCGCGTAGGGCGTCAGGGTGCCCTGGTGCGTCACAACGTGGTCCTGCGCCACCCGGGCGTCGCCATGGCCATCCCCGGCGTCGGCAACGACGGTCCCCCAAGGCGCAGGTCGGCAC
>SXOX01000092.1 GCA_005776585.1 Pseudomonadota bacterium
ACGAGCGCGACATCTCCCACTCGTCGGTCGAGCGCGTCATCGGCCCCGATGCGACGGCGCTCGTGGACTTCATGGCGCGGCGCATGGCGCGGGTGATCGACGGCCTGATCGTCCACCAGGACCGCCTTGCGGCCAACCTCCTGGCGACGCGCGGGCTCACCATGAGTGGCCACGTGCTGCTCGCCCTCGTCAACAAGGGCATGGACCGACAGGCGGCCTACGCCGTCGTTCAGCGCTGTGCGCTCCCGGCCTGGGAGGCGGGCCAGGACTTCCACGCGCTGCTTCGGGCCGATCCCGACGTGCGCGCGCACCTGACCGAGGCCGAGCTCGCGGCCTGCTTCGACGTCGGGACGGCGCTGCGCCACGTCCGTGCCATCTTCGTTCGGACGCTGGGAGAGTGACGGACCGCGCGCTGGCGGCGGACGTGCACGCGCTGGCTGCCGCGCTCGATGCCCGCGCTGACGGGGCGACCCTGGCCGATCTCGTCGTCGCGACCGGTCTGCCCGACGACCGCGTCGCGACCGCCCTGGGCCGCCTTCTCACCGATCGCGACGGCACCGTCGAGCCGCGGGAAGGTGACGGCGCGCTCGTCGTGCGCCTGGGTGTCGGCCCCCTGTCGCGGGCGGACACCGCCGACCCGCCCGGGCTCCGCGCAGCGCTCGCGACCTTCGGGCTCGGCTCGGCGCTCATGCTTTATGGCGCGGTCGTGCTGTTCATCCTCGCGGGGTTTGCGCTCCAGCAGGGCAGCCAAGACGCCGTCGAGCGGTGGAAGGCGCTTTTTCGGCGCCGTAGGCCGGGGGACCTCGGGCCTCCAACGCTGCGTGAGCGCCTGACGGGCTTCACCCTCGGCGCCGACGCGGTGCTTCAGGACCGGACCGCCCTGGATCGCGAGGCGCTCGCTCTGGCCCGTGCGCGCGGCGGCGTGCTGACCGATGTCGACCTCATCCTGCTGCACGGGCTCGATCGCGCCACCGCCGCGCGGGAGGTCACTCGCATCGGCCTGAGCTTTGGCGGCCAGCCGACCGCGACCGAACAGAGCCCCGTCGCCTTTGCGTTCGGTCACCTCGCCGAGACGACGGGCCCGACTCCCCGCTTTGACGCCGTCCGGCCCGATCTGACGCGGGCCGAGGCCGCAGCCTCCGATCGCGCCGTGCTCGCGATGAGCGCCTTCAACGCCGTCGTCGGTGTCTTGGTCGGCGCGGTCGGCCTGGACGCGCTCTTTGGCGGCAATGCCCCGCTGTGGCTCGAGGCGCTGCTCGGCTGGCTCCCCGCCTCGGCGGGGCTCTTCGCCGTTGGCGTCTTCGCCAGTCGCGCGCTGCGCGGCGTCACCGCGCGGTCCTCCGAGCGCCGTCGCCTTATGCTGCGCGCGGCGGTCGCACGTTTCTGTCTCGGCTCGGGCCACGCGTTCGAGCTGCCGGGGTCGGAGCGCGCGGCCTTGGGCGTGGAGCTCGCCTCCACCGTGGACGCCACCGAGCTTCGCGCCGTCCTGGACGGCCTCGCTGACGACCTCGGCGGCGACGTCACCTCACTCGGCGGAGGTCGACGGCGCTACGCCTTTGCGTAACGCCGGTCTGAGAGACCCAGGCTCGCCACGACATCGTCGACCGGGTGCCCTGCCAAGAGCTTGTCGGCCGCGTCCTCCAGCTTGAGGTTGCGCTCCCAGCCACGCGCCCTGACGGTGTATTCGCCGTACGGGAAGCTGGCCCAATCGAGCGGCAGGGTCACCTCGCGCGCGCCACGGAAGTAGGCGTCGAAGAAGTAGTCCGCGAAGTCGAGCATGACGTCGCGCGCCTCGTCCTCTTTGCACCCCGGGTTGTCCGTCAAAAGGAACGCGACCTCGACCGGCAGATGCAACGAGCGATCCGCGTTCTCGAAGGTGATCTCGACCCCCCAGGCATCGCCGTGCGACTCACCGCGCACCTCGAAGCGCTCGCCCGGACGCAGGAACGCGCCGTGTCGATGTCGAAGCGCGTCCCTGATGGCCGTGCTCAGCTCGATGGAGATGAACGGCTTTCTCGGCTCCTTCGACATGGCGTCTCGTCCTCGATCCCGGCTATCGTTCGCAGCGGGCCCGCTCTTGGGACCGCTCTCTGCGGAGTGTACGCAATGGCCCTCGATTCGGAAACTCTTACCCGTCACTCGCTTCGCGAACCGGTCGCTGTGGTCGGCTGCGGCTACACCGGCGAGCGCCTGGCGCTCCGGCTCGCTGCCGCCGGCGTGGGCGTGGTGGTGACCGCGCGCAGCGCCGAGCGGGTGCGTCAGCTCGAGGGCCACGGTCTCCCCGCGGTGGCGTGGCGCGCCGGTGAGCCGCTCCCGCCGGCGGTGGCGGAGGCTCGCACCGTGTTCGTGCTGCATCCGCCCCCCGAGCCGTGGAATCCACCGGCTGCGACCGACCCCGACGCAGCGCTCGTGTACGTGAGCTCCACGAGCGTCTACGGTGACGCCGACGGGGCGATCGTCACGGAGTCCTCGCCGTGCGCTCCACTGCTGCCGCACGCCGTCGCCCGGCTGGCCCACGAGTCCGCGTATCGCGCCCTCGGTGCTCGGATCGTGCGGGCGGCCGGCATCTACGGCCCAGGTCGCAACATCGTGGAGCGCCATCGTGAAGGTCGCCTGCGCCTGCCGCGGCACCCTGAGCGCTGGGTCAATCTCATCCATGTCGACGACCTGGTGGCCCTGCTGCTCGCGGCTGCGACGCACGGCAAGGCCGGAGCCACCTACCTCGCCGCCGATGGGCGGCCCGTGCCGTGGTTCGAGTTGGGCGCTCTCGCGGCCTCCGTCGTGGGCCGACCGCTTCCGGAGGCCTCGGCGGGTGCGGGTTTGTTCGACGACTCACGGCGGTGCGATCCGCGCGAGACGCTCACCTCCCTGGGCGTCGCCCTGACGTTTCCAAGCGCGCTGGATTGGCTAGCACGCCAGGCGTAGCCATGCCTCCACGGTGCGGAGCAGCGGCGCCGGGTCGCCGTCGGTGCGTCGCGCCACGAGCTCCGGAATCGAGTCCATCGGTCCAAAGCACCGCACGCGGCCGCGGTCGAGCCACGCGAGGTGCGTGCCGAGTCGGTCGAGCGCATCGAAGATGTGCGTCGCGTAGACGAGCGTCAGCCCGCGCGTCTCGGTCTCTTCGCGGAGCAGCTCGAGCAGGTCCATGCGCGCGAGGACGTCGAGATCGGTCGTGACCTCGTCCAGCAGCAGCACCTCCTTGGGCTCCAGCAGGCCGAGCAGAATCTGCACGCGGCGACGTTGGCCGTCGGAGACGCGGTTCATGCGCCAGCTCAGGTCGATGCCGAGGACGCTCAGGAGGCGCGCCAGCCGCGCCTCGTCCACGGGTCGGCGCGCGCGTGTGCCGTCGAGCACCTCGCCGACGCGCAGGTCGACGTGAAACGGGAAGGTGCCGCCGAGAAAGCC
This sequence comes from Pseudomonadota bacterium, assembly GCA_005776585.1. GTDB lineage: Bacteria > Myxococcota_A > UBA9042 > SXOX01. Next base: position 3,406 of record SXOX01000092.1, read on the forward strand.
CACCCGGTGTACGAGGGACGTGTCGTGGAACGCGGGGCGATCCAGGACGCGGACGGCGTCTTCAGAGACGAGGTGACGCCCGGCCAACACCGACAGCAGCGTGGACTTGCCCGCCCCGTTGGCGCCGACGAGCAGGCAGCGCGCTCCGCGGGGAACCGTCAGGGAGACGTCGTCGAGCACGGCGCGATCATCGCCCCGGTAGCGAAACGTGAGGTTCCGGACGCAGACCGCAGGCGAGCTCACGCCGCAGCGACCGCCGTGCGGTGCCGGTCGACGACGTGCGCGAAGACCATCGGCAGCAAGAGCGTGAGCCCGCTCCAGGGGATCATCGCGACCGTCGGGGGCGGGCCCAGGTACACGGCCAGATGCATCACGAGCAGGAACCCCAGGAGCCCAATCAGGCCCCAGTGGCCCAAGCGGTCGCTGGCCCGCGTCTCCTTCAGGTACACCCACGCCGCGCCGGCCACCATGAGGGCCTCGACGAGGATGGTCCCCCAGAGCGAGTACCAGAGGCCGAGCCCCAGGTAGGGGCCGCTCGGGAGGACTGGGAGGTCGGGCTTGTGCGCGATGAGATCGAGCACCCAGTGGCTCAGCACCGCGAGGCCGAGCACCAGGGCGCCGCGAACGTCGCGGAGCACGAGCCAGGCGAGGGCGGCGAAGCCGACGCTCCAGCCCAGCGAGCCGACGAGGCTGTGCGTCCACGGGTAGTCGTAGAGGTCAAAGGGGCTGGCCGGGAGGAAGCCCTTCTCGATGCGCACGTGCTCGATGCCGAAGCCGACGGTGGCGGCCCACAGCACGTCGACGAACAGCGTCGCGAAGATGAGCCACCCGAGCGAGACCTTGGGGGCGAAGTGCTTCCCGGCGAAGGCGATGGCGACGTGTCCGACGCCCATGTCAGCCGGCCCGCAGCGTGCGCTGCTCGATGGGGTTCTCGAACGCCGTCCCGACGAAGACCCGCTGCACGAAGACCCCTGGCAGGTGGATGTCGTCGGGCCCGAGCGCGCCGAGCGGCACGATCTCGTCGACCTCGACGATGGTCACCTTGGCCGCCATGGCCATCATGGGGTTGAAGTTGCGCGCCGTGGCGTAGAACCGGAGGTTGCCGAAGGTGTCGGCCTTCTGCGCGCGCACGATGGCGAAGTCCGCCAGCAGCGGTCGCTCGAGGATGACGCGCTGACCGTCGAAGACGCGCTCCTCCTTGCCCTCCGCGACCGGCGTACCGACGCCCGTGGGCGTGTAGAACCCGGCGAT
>SXOX01000093.1 GCA_005776585.1 Pseudomonadota bacterium
CCAGCCGCCGTCGACGGTGTCGCAGCCCTCGATGGCGAGCTCGGTCTGGGCCGTGCCGTAGTAGTTGATGAACTCGAGCACGACGTTCGCATATCCCGTCGTGTCGAGCCAGTCGGCCTCGTACTGGAGCACGAAGTTGCGCGCAAAGCGCGTGTGAAGCCACAGCGTGGGCTGCCAGACGATGCTCGGTTGGCTTGGGACAATCATCGCGTCTCCTCCGGTTCAGGGTCGGTCTCCAGCGGCTGCCCGCGGCGCTGAGGAGCGGTGTGGAGCTGGCGCGCGCCCTGGGCATGTCCGTGACGGTACGGACGCGATCCCAGGGAGTCAAGGCTTCGCCGAACGGCGATTCGGACGGCGGACAAGACTCCCATCAGAGGCGCAGGAGACGGAATTCATTTGGGAACTTCGGTCCTTGGCGCGTCGCGAAGGCCGGGCGGTGACGGCCCAAAGGCCTTTTGACGTGCACATGCCGGTGAGGGCAAAAGACCTTTGGCGCTTGGCGGGGACACGCGGGTGCAATCGATTGCACCCCTATCGCCCCGGCGTCCCGTCAAAAGGCCTTTGACGTGACGTCGAGCAACAGTTTTCGCTTGCACCCATGCTCCCATCTTTCCTATGCTGCGTCCCAGCGTCAGGAAGCGCGCAATGCCAAGCTCGCCCAGGGTCCACGACGGCCCGTGGTGACGGGGGGCGGCGAGGAAGGGGAGTAGTGATGATTCACCACGTTGACCATGAGGTCCGATGCGACCTGGAGGTCCCGCCGAGCGGGCGTGAGCCGCAACGCGCGGAGGTGCCGCAAGGCGCCAACCAGCGCCTGGCCATGAGCCAGCTCAACGTGGACGACCGAGCGTACCACTTTCGGGTCGAACCCAGCCGCTCAGGCCTGGACGCGACGATCGCGCAGTGCGGCCAGCAGGTGCCGATCATCGTGCGACCGCACCCGACGCGCCCGGGCTACCAGATCATCGACGGGTTTCGTCGGGTCGGCGCGCTGCAACGGCTGGGGGCGACCGAGGCGCTGGCGGTGGTGCGCACCGGGCTCGCCGACAGCGACGCCTTCACCCTGGCGCTCGTCAGCAACTGCCACCATCGACCTTTGACGGACCTCGATCGCGGGCTGGCCATCGTCGAGCACCGCCTCCGCTTCCACCAGCCGCTCGAGGTCGTCATGTCGCTCATGAGACTCCAAAGGCGACAGGTGCTGTATCTGCAGAGGCTGACGACGCTGCCGCAGATCGTCCAGGCCGCGCTCTCGGACCCGAGCGCGCACTTCACGGCGACTCACGCGCTGCGGCTGATGGAGCACCTCGGCCGACCGGCGCCCGATGCAGCGATTGAGCCGTGGCTGGCGTACGTGCGGGAGCATCGTGCGTCGGTCAATGCCCTGGTCGCCCGACTGCAGTCCAGAGCGACCGACGGCAGTGCAACGCCTTCCTCCGCGGCAACCGCCGAATGTGCGGCTGACAAGGGGGGGGGGGCGGCTTTGGAGACTGCAGGCTAAATCGGACACACCCGCGCCGCGGGTACAGCTGCGGCCGGTCGTCATCGACTTCGCACGCTTGAGTCGCGTCGAGTCCGTCGCGCTGGCGGCCGAGTGCCGTTCCTTGGCCGACCTGCTGGAGCGAGCCTCCGATGGCGAGAGGACCCCATGAAGCCAAGCAACCCGATCCTGGTCAGCGCGGTCGTGGTCGCGAAGTCGCCAGATGGCCTGGGGGAGACGCTGCGAAGCGTGCGTCAGCTCGCCGAAGAGGTTGTGGTCATTGACGTCGGCTCGGACGCGCTCGTTGCAGAGCTCGCGCGCGGTTACGAGGCCCATGTCACTTCTGAGCCGTGGTCTGGCGACCTGGCCCCACATTGGCGGTCGGGTCGTGCGTTGGCGCGCGGGCAGTGGGTGCTGTGCGTCGAGGGTGGCGAGCACCTCGTGGAGACCGAGGTGAAGCGCGTTCGGGACGCACTTGCGGAAGACGCGGTCTCGACCGCGATGCGCTGTCGTGTCATCCGGTGCGCCGATCATCCTGCACGGGTGTCTCTGCTGGAAGTTCGGCTGACTCGCGGGATGGTTGAAGTGGATCCGGTTGGGTCCGGACCCGTGCCACCGTTGTGCGCCCTGACGTTGGCTCCGGTCGCGGGACTGCAGTCGGCTCTGTTGCTGTCTCCGCCGCCGTCCGAGAGCCGCCTGGTCGTCGAGGCTGCGGAATGGCTGGGCGGGCCCTGGATTCGCGTCTCGTGAGTCTGCCGCCTTCCTGACGGGGCTCATGCGTCAAGGTGGTGTCGATGCGTCGACTCACAGCACTGGAACTTCGTAGACGAGTGCGTCATAGGCTTCCAGGGTGCTCGGGCCGCTCGCGCCGCTCGCCGAAAGCCACGTCCGGCCATCGATGGCCGATACGCCCGAGAACTGCTCGTGCCACAGGACAGTCGACTCCGACCTGGAACAACCTCGCATGGTCGGCACGCCGCCCGAGATGTCAATCCAATCCACCACGGGATGCGAGTCCTCCACCCGGTAGACGCCGAGCCAATCGCCAATAAGAACCGATGCCCTCCAAGCACCAAATCCAGGTGCCGCGTACTCCGCAAACCAACGTGTGTCGCCAGTGGCTCCCGAGAGCAGGGCGATCTGGTTGCTGATTCCGAGGGCACCTCTAGCCCGGATAATTCACGAAAGGTACTTTTGGTGAGAGGCGTTTCGGGGTAAAGTGCTTGTGTTGAAAGAAAAATCCCAGCACTTGGAGCCCCGGAACGCCGATGACAGCCTGTATCCCACAGCTTGGCTTTGATTTCCA
>SXOX01000094.1 GCA_005776585.1 Pseudomonadota bacterium
GCACGTGCTGCGCTGTTTCGACGACTCGAACGTCGTCCACGTCGAAGGTTCGGTCGACCCCGTGCGTGACGCCGAGATCATCAACATGGAGCTGCTCATCGCCGATCTCGACATGGCGGAGCGCCGTCACTACAAGCAGGCCAAGCTCGCCAAAGGCGGCGACAAGGACGCCCAGGCCGAGGTCGCGCTGCTCGAGCGCGTGCTCGTGGCGCTCAACGCCGGCCGTCCCGCGCGCACCGTCGAGTGCGCCAAGGAGGAGGAGACGCTCATGAAGAGCTTTCACCTCATCACGCGGAAGCCTATGCTGTACGTCGCCAATGTGGATGACGTCGGCGCCGAGAGCCCGATCGTCGAGCGCGTACGCGCGCTGGCTCGGAGCGAGGGCGCCGTCGTCGTGCCACTCTCGTGCAAGACCGAGGCGGAGATCGCCGAGCTCGAGGACGCCGATGAGCGCCGGATGTTCCTCGCAGACCTGGGTCTCCAGGAGTCGGGCCTCGACCGGCTGGCCCACGCGGCGTTCGACCTGCTGGGGCTCCAGACCTACTTCACGGCCGGCGAGAAGGAAGCGCGCGCCTGGACCATCAAGAAGGGCTGGACAGCGCCACAGGCCGCGGGCGTCATTCACACGGACTTCGAGCGCGGCTTCATCAAGGCCGAGATCTACGACTGTGACGACCTGTTCGAACTCGGGACGGAGGCCGCCGTCGCGGCGCGGGGCAAGAAGCGCATCGAGGGCAAGGAGTACGTCATGCGGGATGGCGACGTGGTGTTGTTTAGATTTAACGTGTGACGTCGCGGACAGCTGACGTCGCGGACTGCGCCGCGCCGTCAGGCGCCGATGGAGCGGACTTGCCGCTCATCGGCGCCCCTGGGCGCAAGTCGGCCCCGAAGACAAGCCGCTCATCGGCGCGGGGTCTTGACGCGAGAGCGGTCCCGAAGACGAGCCGCTCATCGGCGCGGTGGCGGCGCTCGCTATCACTATCGCCGCGTTTGATTCTGCCGTCTTGGATGAACGAGGGCCTCGCTCAAAACGGGGCGGGTCTCGGGATCAGCGCTGAGGAGTCGTATGCCGAGCTGAACCGCAGGCACGGAACGGCGTGATCGGCGTTGCGGACCGGGTAGTGACGGGCTAATCTGGTCGGCAACTGGTCGGAGGTTGCGTCATGCAGGAGATCGGAGCCTACGAAGCCAAGACCCACCTCTCGGAGCTGCTCGACCGGGCGGCTGCGGGGGAGAGCATCACGATCACCCGCCATGGGGTGCCCGTCGCGGTGCTGGTGCCTCCGCCTGCTCGGCGGACGATGACGGTCCAGGAGGCCATCGCCGCCGGGCGCGAGTTCCGCAAGGGGCGACACATCACGCAAGCCGAAATCGCGGAGTGGGAAGCAGAGGGACGCGATTGATGCGTTTCGTGCTCGACAATTCGGTCGTCGTGGCATGGGTGCTGGAGGAGGGCTCCGAGGTCGCCAACGCGATCATCGGCAGCCTCGCCGAGGCTCGCGCCATCGCGCCGTCCGTCTGGCCCTTGGAGTTCGCCAACACGCTGCTCGTCTCAGAGCGGCGCAAGCGCCTCACCGAGGCACAAGCACTGCGGGCACGAGACATTGGGATGGGGCTCGGCATCGATGTCGTGCCCGATCATCCCCCGCGTGTGCTCACCGAGGTGCTCGCGGTCGCCCGCCTGCATGGGCTCACAGCATACGACGCAGCGTACCTCGACCTGGCGATGCGGGAGGGCGTGCCCCTGGCAACGCTCGACGACCGACTCGCTGAAGCAGCCCGCCGAGCCGGCGTGCCGCTCGTGGAGCCCTGAGAGAGCGAGGTCGCTGCAAAAGCGCGCGATAGCTTGACCGAGCGGCAGGTGCCCCCGATGATGCGCCGCCATGCGCCGCCCCCGTTCACGCGATGTCGCCCCGGCCACCTGGTGGCGAGGCTGGGCTGCGCGACTCGTGCCCGTGAGTCTGCTCCTCCTCGCCGCGACAGCCGCGGAGGCCCGCGAGCAGGGCGCCAGCGGCTCGGCCCTCGGCGTCGGCGACGCGGTGCACTCCACCGCGGTCGGTCCCGCGGCCGTGTTCTTCAACCCCGCGGGGCTGCACCAGTTCATTCAGTACGCTATCGAGACGGGCTACCAATTCGATCAACCGTACGGCGGCCACGTCTTCGCGGCCTCGGCGGCCGACAGCGCCTCGAACCAGTGGGTCGCCATGGGCACGACCTACAGCTATTTCTTTGGTCACGAGCTGGCCACCGACGAGTCACGGCGCGGCCACTCGTTTCGCGTCGCCGCCGCGACCGGCTTCCGCGGCGAGAGCTATTCCCTCCACCTGGGCACCACGTACCGGTACATGCAGATCGACGTCGGTGACTCCGGGAAGTCCGTCGCGCACTCCATGGACGTTGGCGCGCTCATCACCGTCAAGGGCCTGTTCCGCTTTGGGATCACGGGGCACAACCTCATCCCCACCGGCCTCTCCGAGGCGCCCCGGCAGCTCGGCATGGGCGTCAGCGTCTTCTACCAGAACTTCCTCGGGGCCTTCGACGCCGTCCTGGACTTCGACAGCAAGGTCGGCAAGACCGACGCCAACCTCCACGTGGGGCTCGAGTACGCCATCGCCGGCATCGTGCCGCTGCGCCTAGGGTACATCGCGGACCGCATCGGCGGGACGCACTACGTGACCGGCGGTATCGGGTACGTGAGCAAGTACGTCGCGGTCGACTTTGGCTTCCGCCAGAGCGTGATCGACGGCAAGGACAACCTCTTCTCCCTGAACGTCCGCGCGTTCATCCCGTGACCGGTCGGCCATGGGCCGCACTCGTGATGGTGCTGACGTTGAGCGCTCGGCCCACGGGCGCGACGCCGCCGCCGCGGGCGCGACCAGCCTCGCTCCTCATCGGGCCGCTGACGACGACGCCCGGCGCCGTCGTTCAGCTGACGGACCTCTCGCTGACCTGTGTCGACGCCGGCGGGGCGCGACGCTGCGACGCCCGCATTGGGGCCATGGTCTCGGCCCCCACGGCGGGTCCGGTTACCGTCGTTATTGGGGGCACGGCCTGTGACCGCGCCGCGGTGCTCGCCGGCGGCCAAGAGCTGCCCGTCACGATCTTGCCACCGGCGGAGCTCGGGCGCCTCGTTCGGACGCTGCTGCGCGTCGCTGAGCCGCAGGGGCTCCCATCGAAGGGCGAACCGCTCGAACAGTACGCGGGCCTGGCGCCGCACGGCTTCAGCGCGACGATTCCAGTCGAGGCGGGGAAGCCGCGCGCCCTCGTCATCGCGACGAGCCTGATCCTCCCGGAGCGGACGCCGGACTGGCAGGGCTGGACGCTCGAGCCCATTCGTACGCGTCACCTGCTCCTTGGGACGCGCCTGCCGGCCGCCGAGCACCGCACCTTCGCGCTCGAGTGGGTGACGCGCGACCCGACGACCGTGGCGACCGGCCCGCTGGCGCTCACGGTGCGGCCGCCAAGCACGCGCCATCGAGTGACGGTGACGCGTGCCTCCTGGCCCGCGGAGCCGGCCGAGTCGCGGCCCATGGCGGAGGCGCTCCAGCCCGATGAGCAGCAGAGCGGCGACGTGCGGGCGCTCACCCTCCCGGATCCGGCTCCGGTGCTCCTGCTCGGGATGGACACCCCGACCATCCCGGTGGCGCATGGCGGCCCCGTTCTCGGCTTTGGCGGTGAGCTCCGCGACGGCACCGGGTTCATGGGGCGCTTCGGCTACGAGATGGCCGCGCCGCGCTGGCTCATCGAGTCTCTGACCTTGGACACCGACTTCCGACATCGCCTCGTCCTCGCGCTCGGACTCGAGGCGGCGTCGCCAGGGATACTCGGGCTGATCCCGAGCCTGTCCATTGGGGTCGGCCTCCCCATCGAGCTGCTGCCACAGCGGGACGTCGGGGTCAGGGTCTCGCTCGGGGCCCACTGGCCCGTGGTTGGCGTGGCCGTCAGCTTCGACATCTTCCCGCGGCGTCGCGGCGAGCCCGACCTGCTCCACATCGGCGTCTACGCCACGCTCTCGCTGTAGGAGCGTGTTGCGGATTGACCGTCACTCGCCGCTGGGCGCGTCGCGCAGTTCCCGACCGGCCCGGTTCGGCTACAATGCCCCGATGACCGGCTCCGCTCCTCGCCTTTGGCTCACGCTCTGTACCATCGCGGCGCTTGCTGGCTGCAAGCGCGCGGCGACCCCCGCGCCAGCGCCGCCACCGGCAGCTCCCGCCGAGAGTCCGCAGGTGGCACCCGCCGCGCCTTCGGCCGGGCCAGCTACCACGCCGCCGCCCGTAAGCTCCACCACGGCGCCGCCGGACGCAGGAGCAGCCGAACGGGAGCCCCCGCCCCTGCCGCAGTCCCGCGTCTCCGTCGCCGAGGGGCTGCCCGCGCTGATGGGGGTCACTCCAGGCGACGCGCACGTGCTCATCGCGACGGCCGGCATCGACGGACTCGTCGAGACCCTCGGCCTCGCTGCGCTGCGGGAGCAGGCCAAGGCGCTCTTGGGCGAGCGCATCGCGTCGGCGGAGAAGGCGCTCGACAGCGATCCCCTCAGCGCGGGGGAGCTCCGGCGCATGGGCCTCGACACCGGTCGCCCGCTCGGGCTGGCCTTCGTGCCCGGAGCCGTGGTCCTGCTCGTGCCCATCTGGGACGAAGGAGCGCTCGCGCGGGCCATCTCGGCGTTCGCGAAGAACACCGGGACCAGCGTTGGGAAGCGCCCCGTCGGCCCTAATGCGACCGTCTACGAGCGCACGGGAACGCCGACCGCGGGGCTCCGCGCCATCGTCGTCCAGGAGCGCTATGCGCGCGTGCTGTGGACCTGGGACGCCGCGCCGATCCCGGCGTTGCTCACGGAGGTCGCACGCGATGCGTCCCTGGCCAGCACCTCGACGCTCGCGAAGCTGACGACTCCGCCGGGCGCGGAGCTGGTCGCGATGACGGAGCCCACGCGGGTCCTGCGCGCCGTCGCCGGTGCGCGGCCCGCGCCAGCGGTCGCCGCCATGCGCGCGGTCCTGGGCACGGTGAACGTCGCGCTGCTGGCAGTCGACGTCGGTCAAACCGCCGTGACAGCGACCCTGGAGCTCACGGCCGACAAGGGTACGGTCGTCCAGCGCCTGTTTCGCGCGAGCGAGGCGGTCGTCACGCTGGCAGACATGCTCCGCGTCCCGCCGTACGCGCTGCTGTCGGCGCGGTGCGACCCGGAGGCGCTGCGCGCGGTCACCCAGGCGATCGCGGAAGCGCTCTCTCTGGCACCCGACCTCGGCAAGGCGCTCGCACAGCTGACGGAGCTCTCGGGCCTGCGCGTGCTGTCGAGCCCCAAGGACGAGCCGCTCACGGGTGACCTTGCGCTGGCCGTCACCGGCCCCGTGCTCGCCGGGGCGCCGCCCACACGCACGGATCTGGGCGTCGCGGTCGCGGTCGGCCTCACATCGGCGGAGGTCGCCAAGGAGACGCTACGCAGGCTCAGCACGGCAGATGCGCTCAAGCGCTGGGTCACGGCCGAGCCGGGTGGTGAGCGCCTGCGCGTCGAGCTGGGCGGCTTGCGCCCGCTGACCACGGCCGTGGTCGGCGAGTCGCGATTGGTGGCCACGACCGAGGACACGCTGCTCGTGGCGCCGGCGGGGGCGACCGAGACGACGGTTCCGACGTTTGCAGCCGCGATCCCCAACGCGGAGGCGCGCGCGGTCGTCGAGACGCGTGGCGCAGGCCTCCTCGCGTACATCGAGACGGGCGCGCTGGCCTACCTCCTGGCGGGCGCGCGCAGCGTCTCGGTCGTGAGCGCCGCCGACGACAAGGAGGGCCCAAGCCCGACGGACGCATGGCGCGCCCTCAAGGCGGATCTCGATGTCGCAGAGAAGGCCCTCACCGACGCCGAGGCCGCGAGCGCCAAGGACCGCCTGACCCACGTGCGCGAGCTGACCACGGTCGTCGGCGCGACGGCGCTGACGGCCACTCCGATGGAGACCGGCCTGCGCGTCGTCTTCGCCCAGGCGTTTCAGGGCGAGAGCGTGGCCGCCGCGGTGTCCAAGGCGGCGACCGTCCTCGGCAAGCTCATCGCGAGCGCCAATACGGCGGCAAAGCAGCGCGTGGAGCTCGACGAGGCCGTGTGGGCGCTGCGACGCAAGCTGAACGACGAGCGCAAGAAGGAGCTGTCGCCGCAATAAGTGCCTGCGCGGAGGCCCTCAGATCCCGCCGCCGTCGCGCTCGGCGTCGATGCGCTCAATCAGCGCCTCGCAGTCGTCGCGCGGGCCGGTGTGACCCTGGGCCACGGCAATGACGCGCCCGCGCTCGGCGGTCGCCCGCGCGGCGTCCAAGTCACCGAGCTGCAGCTGGCAGGTCGCGCGATGCACCACCGCCATCATGTAGTCGGGCTTGAGCGCTTCGACGCGGCCAAAGAGGCGCTCCGCCATGACCCAGTCCTCCGCATCGAGGTACGCCTGCGCCAGCGAGAACACCGGCAGGACGTTGTCGGGAAACTGCGCCACGAGGGCCTCGAAGCGGGCGATGCGGTCTTGGGCGGTCGGCTCAGGCATTTGCTTCCCTAATAGTAGTATCCGTTGGCTCGGCCGAAGGTGATCGCGCCAAAGACGTTGACCACGATGCCAACGGCGATGAGCGCCTTGACGCGCCAGGTGAGCGGGCGATCGCCGATAGCAAATGCGACGACCACGAACGGCAGCCAGTCGAGCCCAAAGCGATAGCCGAACTGCTCCCAGCCCGTGTTCTGGTAGAAGAGTCCCGGCAGCGACACGACGAAGGCCGTGGCCAGCAGCGCGCGAAACAGCCAGGTCTTGCGCGGCGAGCCCAGCACCAGGAACAGCGCCGGTGTGGTCCAGAGGAGCCCGAGCCCATGCCGCGTGATGCGAATCCAGGGCGCGCTCTCGAACGTGATGACCGGTGGGTTGATGAGCGCGGCCGACAGGTTGGGCCCGAGGAACCAGCCGCTCATGAGCCCGTGCTCTCGAATCGCGGGACGTTGGCCTTCCTGAAGGTAGGTGTGGCCAAATTCCATGGGGCTGCCGAAGCGGGCCAGGTTGTAGGCCATCAGCGCAGCGAGGATGCCGGCGACGGGCACCGCGAACGCCGTGAGGCGCCCGAGGACCTGGCCCCACGCGTCGCGCGGAGGGAGGCGGCCGTCGGGCAGCGCGGTGACGAGCGCCATGAGCACGACGGCGAACTCGAGCGGCGTGCGCGTCGCGACGCCGAGGCCCAAGAAGAGCCCGGCGAAGAGGCCCGTCACGATGGGGCGCCGGTCTGCCAAAGTGCACCAGATGAAGGCCAGATTGAGCGAGACGCCGACGATGAGCGCCGTGAACCACACCTCGCCCCGCACCGCCGAGAAACAATGGACGGTGCCGAAGACGAACATGGCCGTGAGCCACAGGTTGTCGGAGCGACTGCGGTGGCTCTTGCCGGTGCGAGCCAGCCACTCGAGCAGCAGGAAGAGTAGCGCGCCGTTGAGGCCGCCGAAGAAGAGCGTGAACCACACGTCGTTGGTCGCGTACTGCCAGATCGCCACCAGCGGCATCATGAGGACCGCGGGAAACGGGGGGAACGAGATGTAAAACTTGACGTCGTTTTCGCCATTGCCCCAGCAGCCGCTCTTGACGTCGCGCGCACAATCGACGCGGTAGAGCGTGCCATCGAGCGCGTGGAAGTCGTTCTTGCGCGCGTCGTTGGGCTGGTCCCGCCACGGGAAGACGCCGCGGAGCACCTCGCCGTTCTTCATCGTGAGGATGCGGTAGCTGGCGAAGTCGTTCCAGCCGCGCACGCTGCCGTCCGGGTTCTGAATCTGGCGGCGCACGGCGGCCGCGTAGCCGCGCGGTGCGTTGGGATCGTTCTCGGCGTCGGCCACCGACTTGCGCGGCGCGTCCGTGTCGAGGCGCCCCTTCAGAAACGAGTAGGCCATGTCCACGAAGTGAAAGTGCGGGGACGGCTCCTTGAGGCGCTCCCAAGCAAAGAGCGAGAGTCCGGCCGTGCTCACGACGAAGACGACGATGGCGACCTTGCGATGAGAGGCGAGCATGGCGGCGGGAACCTACGTGCGCATCGCGCCGCGGTCAACCCGCGACGGCGGACACGATCCGCTCGACGAGCACCGCGTCCTGGGCCTCGAGCACCGTGCGCAGGTCCAAGACCAGCGCGGCGTCGGCGACGCGCCCGAGCACCGGTGGGGTCCCTGCACGCAACGCCGCGTCGATGGCGACGGCCGTGCGCTGCCCAATGCGCGGCACGATGCGGAGCCCGCGACTGGCGAGCCGCGCCTCGGGCAGAGCACCGCCGCCCACCATGCCGTCGGTCGCGACCACGGTGACCTGGGCCTGCGCGCCGAGCCGTTCGCTCAACACCGCCGCAAGCTGCGCGGCGCGCGCCTCCAGCGCTTCGAGCGAGAGCGCCAGCAGCCGCAACGTGGGGACGCGCTCGAACGCGGTGCCATCGCGATAGGCGAGTAGCGTGCGCTCCAAGACGGCGAGCGTGAGCTTGTCGACGCGAAACGCGCGCGTCAGCGGGTGCTTGGCCAACCGCGCGACGAGGTCCGCCCGGCCCACGACGATGCCCGCCTGGGGCCCGCCGAGGAGCTTGTCGCCGGAGAAGGTCACCAGATCGATGCCCGCCTCCACCTGCTGGCGCGCCGTCGGGGTCGACAGCCCGAAGGCGGAGAGGTCGACGAGGCAGCCCGAGCCCAGGTCCTCGCAGACGGGCACGCCGCGCGCTCGCCCCAGCGAGGCCAGCTCCGTGGCCGACACCTCCTCGGTGAAGCCGACGATGGCGTAGTTCGACCGGTGGACCTTGAGGAGCATGGCCGTGTCGGGACCGAGCGCGCGCTCGTAGTCCGAGAGGCGGGTGCGGTTCGTGGTCCCGACCTCCCGCAGCTGCGCGCCGCCGGCCTCGAAGATCTCGGGCAAGCGAAAGCTCCCGCCAATCTCGATGAGCTCGCCGCGGCTGACGATCACCTCGCGCCCGCGTGCGAGGGCCGAGAGCAGGAGCACCATGGCGGCCGCGTTGTTGTTGAGCACCAGCGCAGCTTCGGCGCCGGTGAGCTCGCACAGGAGCCGCGCGGCGTGGACATAGCGGGAGCCCCGATCCCGGGCCTCCAGGTCGAACTCCAGGTTGGAGTAGCCCCCCGCGGTCTCGCACGCGAGGGCTAGCAGTTCGGGGTCGAGCGGTGCGCGCCCAAGGTTCGTGTGCAAGACGACGCCCGTCGCGTTGATGACCGGGACCAGGCTCGCCGAGAGCGCTTTGCGGACGCGGTCTACGGCCGCCTCGGCCACGCGGTCCGGGGACACCAGCGCCGGGTCTTCTGCCCCAGCGAGGAGCGCGGAACGGCGCGCCGCAAGCTCGTCGCGGACCGCCTCGGCGACGCGCTCACGGGGCCATGACCCAAGGCACGGGTGGCGGAGCAGGTCGTCGACCTTGGGAAGCTGTCGCAGCAGCGGGTTCATCGGGCCCCCGCGGCGACCTTCTACTTCGCCGGCGCCGGCGCGGGCGGGGGCGGCGCGTAGACGTACGAGAAGTTGAGGAGCAGCGTGTTCTGCACCTGTATGTCCTCGGTGATGAGCGGCGCACGGACGACGCGCAACGCGTAGTCGAGGCCCATCCACGAGAAGATCTTGATGCCGATCTTGGTCTGGAAATCGACCGTGGTGAGCTCGATTGCCTTCTTCCCTGACGGAATCAGCGTGGAGTAGAAGGGCAGCAGCACCTCGCAGCTCACGCTGTACTCGATAGGTCGGTCGATGCCGAACTTCTCGAAGACGAACGCGCCCGCAATGCCGGCGAAGAGCTCGCCGCCGACCTGGCTGAAGTCCTCGAGCCGCTTGAGCTCGACCACGTCCTTGGTCGCAGCGTCGTCGTTGAGCACGCGACCGTTCTGAAACCAGGCCTCGCGGGCGCCGAAGCCGACGCGGAAGTCGATGGTGACCTCCTTGCGCTCGAGCGGCCGCAGGAACGCGCCGGCCGACTGCTTCAGGACGAGCGGGGCGAACGCGTTGGTGAGCCCAATGGCCGACTTGGTCTCGGTCGTCGCGCTACCGTCGATCTCGGTGGTGGCGTACGCGGTATCTGTGGGCCGCACGTCCCGGCCCGGGAAGATGGACGTGTCGAGCCCTACGAGCGCGAACGGGCCGATCCACCGCAGGTTGGGGTTGTGGTAGAGGTAGCCCGACTCAATCTTGAGCATGTCGATGGTCTTGACGAACTCGTCGATGACCGGCGTCCGCGTCCAGACGTTGCGGAAGCTCAGCGAGAACTTCCACTCGTGCTCCGGGTGCAGGAACGCGATGGAGAAGTCGAGCAGCGGCCCCAGGTTGAAGTTGGTGCCGTCCTGCGCCCCCGCGACGTGCGCGTTGTGTGCGAGCGCGAACGTGGCGCCGAGCGAGAGCTTGGGGACCCAGCCCGTGACGGGCTTGTCCTTGACCTCGGACTCGAGCTTGTCGGGCACGAGCTCCTTGTCCTGCGCTGCCGCGAGCACAGGCACACACCACGCGACGAGGACTGCAACCGAGAGCTGCCGAAGGCTCATACGAGACCGACCTTTCTGTTCGATGTAAGAAGGCTACGGAACGATCCGGAACTCGATGCGACGGTTCTTGGCGCGCGCCTTGGCCGTCTTGGCCTTCTCGACCGGCTTGTCGGGGCCAAAGCCCTCAATCGCCACGATGCGCGCCTTGGCGACGCCCTTGCCGATGAGGTAGGTCGCGACCGACTCCGCGCGCGCCTGGGACAGCTTCATGTTCATCGCGCGCTTGCCCTGGTCGTCCGTGTGGCCTTCGATCGCCACCTTGAGGTCGGCGAACTCCGCCATGAGCGCGGCCGCCTTGTCGAGGATGCCGTAGCTGTTCTGGCGAATCGTGGACTTCCCGGTGTCGAACTCGATGCCCTGGAGCGCGCCCGAGAACTTCTTCTTGATCTCCTCGGTCACGACCGTCTTCTTCGGGCAGCCCTTGTTGTCCGCAGGGCCCGGCTCGTTGATGCACTCGTCGAGGTCGTCGATGACGCCGTCCTTGTCGGTGTCCTTGGGCTCCGGGCAGCCCTGGCGCGCGGCGACGCCGGGCACCGTCGGGCACTTGTCGTTGTCGTCGGCGATGCCGTCGCCATCCGTGTCCGGGCAGCCCTGCAGCGCGAGGAGACCCTTGACGTCGGGGCAGCGATCGGTGGCATCGACGATGCCGTCGCCATCGCGGTCCGGACAGCCCTTGCCGGAGGCATGACCCCACACGGTCGGGCACTTGTCCTGGTCGTCGGGGATGCCGTCCTTGTCGCTGTCCAGGGGCCCGTGCTGCTCCCGCCACGCGAAGAAGTCGAGGCCGATCGCAA
This sequence comes from Pseudomonadota bacterium, assembly GCA_005776585.1. Lineage (GTDB taxonomy): Bacteria > Myxococcota_A > UBA9042 > SXOX01. Next base: position 11,299 of record SXOX01000094.1, read on the forward strand.
GCAGCAGATTGTTGGCCACGCCGGGGTTGCTGTCGGTCTTGTCGTAGCCGTCGGTCAGCACGTGCCGCGCCTCGATGCGCAGCGCCATCCAGTCGAGCACCATGCCGCGCACGCCGAAGCCGTAGTGCAGCTCGTAGTCGATGTCCTTGCCGCGATCGCCCGACAGGTTCTTGTAGAAGCCGCCACCGATGTCCAAGAAGGGGACCCATTTGCCCTTCATGAAGTGGATGAGCATGTCGAGGCTTCCCCGGAGCGCGAAGTTGGTGTCGCTCGCCTCGGTGCCGTAGGGCACGAAGCCGACCTGCGCCTCCATGCCGAAGTAGGGGGCGAACATGGCGCCGAGCCGCAGCTCGCCGTAGAAGCCGCTCTTGCCGTCGTTGCTCGGCTGGTCCGCGACGTCGTTGAGATCCCAGTCATCGAGCACGAGGTGGCCCCCGAGCGAGACGCCGAAGTAGACCGACTTGGAGGGCAGGTCCGCGGCAGGCGCGGCACCGGCGACGGTCACGAGGGCGGCGAGAAAAGCGGCATGGGAGAGGCGATTGAAGGCGGACATGGAGGTGAAACCCTTTCGCAGTTGGCGCGGCTATGTACCCATCGCCCCGGGGATGTCAACGAAGATCACCCGGGTGAGCATCGGCGCGGAGCGTGGGCCGCACGGGAAGGCGGTCCAGCTGCTCGAGAATTCGGGTCGCCAGGATGCGTCGCTGCTCGGCGCGCCGCACGTGGCGGATGATGAGCTCGCGGGGCTCGTCGTCGAGCGCCTCGTCCCAGCGCGCATGAATGATCGGGACGTCCTCGCTCGGACCAGGGCTCGTGCGCCGCACCTCGGCGTGGGTGCGAATCGGCGGCAGCTCGTCCAGCTCGTCGGTGAGAAACAACGTCACGGCGACACGGTCGCCGGTCTCGACGCGCACTGGCGCCGTAAACGCGAGCCCGCCACCCGACAGGTCGCGGACCGAGCCACGGACGGCGCTCTGCGGGTCGGCGCCTTCGGGCGTCACGGACACGATGAGCGGCGCCGAGGTCGCCTCGCGGAGGAACTCGCGCCGGTTGGTCGTGGCCACAGACTCGGTGTGCTCGAGCACCACGCGCGGCGCTGGCGTCCGGTCGGCGGTGCGCAGGGCGGTCGTAAACACACAGCGCCCCTGGCCATCGCGATAGACCTCGACCCGCGTCGCGACGCCGACGCGCGTGCCGTCCAGGAGCTCCGCGCGCTCGAGCAGGATGTCGAGGTGATCCTCGTTGACGCGCACGAGCACGCCGTTGACCCACGTCCCGGTGCCCGCACGCGGTAGCTCCAAGCGAAGCTCGGTGCCCTCGGGCAGATCGCGCGTGCTCGTCACGCGGCGCAGCGCCCCGCCCCGGGGGTGCACCCGCCGGCGCACGGCGTCGATGTCGGCGAGGCGGCTCATCAGGCGCTGCTGATCCTCGGGCGCGGCGGAGGCGCTCTCACGCAAGAGCTCGACGAAGGCGCTCACGGCCCGGTTGAACCGCAGCGGCGAGATGAGCACGTCCGCGAGCCGCGTGTCCGGGAGCGCACCCACGAGCGCGATCAGCGTGCGGATCTCGCTCGCCTCGAGCCCGCGCTCCGCGAGCAGCAGGTGCTCCTCGTCATTGGCCCCCCGCGCGACGAGCTTGCCAAAGGCGTAGCCGCCCGCGCCGACGAGGACGGCCAGGACGACCAACAGGACGGTGAGGGCCGGGTCCATGCCCGAAGATATCGGTCCGGAGCCCGCGAGAGTTTACCGCCGTGACTTATCAACGCGCTCCTCGCGTGATAGACGACCGCCCGAGGAGGGTCGCGCGTGGGAGCAGTCATCGAATCGCGGGTTCGCCCGCAGGACCCGGCGTTCGTCGAGAACGCGGCGCGCATGGGGGCGCTCGTCGCCGACCTGGACGCTCAGCTCGGGCGCGTGCGCTCGACGACGACCGCGACCGCTGGCAAGGATCGCCAGCGCGAGCTCGGCAAGCTGCCGGCGCGCGAGCGAGTCGCCCGCCTGCTGGATCCGGACACGGCGTTCCTGGAGCTGTCCACGCTCGCCGCCCACGGCATGTACGACGACCAGGCTCCCGGCGCGGGCCTCGTCACCGGAGTGGGGCGCGTCTCGGGCCGCGAGGTGATGATCGTCGCCAACGATCCGTCGGTGAAGGGCGGCACCTATTTCCCAATGACGGTCAAGAAGCATTTGCGCGCCCAGCAGATCGCCGAAGAAAATCATTTGCCCTGCCTCTACCTCGTGGACTCTGGCGGGGCAAATTTGCCTTTCCAAGATGAAGTCTTCCCCGATGTCAATCACTTCGGGC
>SXOX01000095.1 GCA_005776585.1 Pseudomonadota bacterium
ACGGCGCCAACAACGACTGTCCCGCAGACGCCAAGTCCACCGCCGAGTGCCGCGCTGCTGCGGGTGCCTGTGACACGGCGGAATCGTGCGAAGGCGCCAGAAACGACTGCCCGACAGACGCCAAGTCCACCGCCGAGTGCCGCGCCGCTGCGGGTGCCTGTGACAGGGCGGAATCGTGCGATGGCGCCAGCTACGACTGCCCCGCGGACGCCAAGTCCACCGCCGAGTGCCGCGCAGCCGCCGGCGCCTGTGACACCGCCGAGTCGTGCGATGGCGCCAGCAACGACTGTCCCACAGACGCCAAGTCCACCGCCGAGTGCCGCGCGGCCGCTGGAGCCTGCGACACCGCCGAGTCGTGCGACGGCGCCAACAACGACTGTCCCGCAGACGCCCAGTCCACGGCCGAGTGCCGTGCTGCTGCCGGTGCCTGTGACACCGCCGAGTCGTGCGACGGCGCCAGCAACGACTGCCCTGCAGACGCCAGCGTCGCCGTCGGCACCAGTTGCTCGGACGGAGAGCCGTGCAACGGACAGGAGGCCTGCGACGGCGCGGGTTCGTGCGTTGCTGCGGACAATGGCGAGGGGGCGGCGTGCGACGATGGCTCAGCCTGTACTGGTCCGGACACGTGCGCGTCGGGTGCGTGCAGCGGTGGCTCGGTCGATTGTGACGACGGCAACCAATGCACCGACGACTACTGCGACGAGCCGGGCGGTTGTGTACATGACACCGTAAGCTGCGACGACGGCAACGTCTGCACGGACGACTCGTGTGACCCCTCCAATGGATGTGCCAATACGGAGAACGTTCGCAAGTGTGACGACGGAGACCTCTGCACCGCGAACGACGCGTGCTTCGAGCGGAGCTGCGCCGGCGCCGCCCTCGAGTGCCTGGGCGACGGATGCCAGGAGGCGGGTGCCTGCGATCCCGCGACCGGACTGTGCGTCATGGGTGCGGTCCAGCCGGACGGCACCGCCTGTAACGACACGAACGCGTGCACCATCGGAGATACGTGCACGGCGGGCGTATGCGTGTCCCTGCCGATCGACTGTGACGACGGTCAGGCCTGTACCACCGACTTCTGTGACACGGCCGAAGGCTGTGTGCATGCCGTCCAGGGGTGCACGGGTGAGGTTGTCAACGGTCGCTGCTTCGAGGCCTTTGGCGCGCGCCGCGGCGATTCGCGGGGAAGCAAGACCTGGAGCCAGGCGCGCGATTACTGTCAGCGGCGCGGTGCGGAGCTCGCCAGCATCGATTCCGAGGAGGACAACGGCGCAGTCATGAATCAGGTCTCCAACAATTGTCGATCTGGCCGCCGCCGGCGGCGCGCGCCGCCGGCCTGGATCGGCCTCACCGATCGCGTCACGGAGGGGACCTACGCGTGGACCGACGGCTCGCCATACGACTACACCCGACTCACCCCGCTCTCGGATGAGGAATATGGCGCCCCGGCGGACGGCGTCGTGATCCTACGGAGCGGCACTTGGGTCAACGCCGAGGAGGAGTCGTTGCAGGCGTGTTGGGTGTGTGAGCGCGCGGACCATCCGTACGAAGCATGCGACGACGGCAATGCCTGCTCGACCGACGACATTTGCGGCGCCAACGGCTGTCAGGGTCAGGGCCTCGTCCAGTGCGACGACGGTGAGCTGTGCACGTTCGACTACTGCGAGCCGTCCGTGGGGACGTGCGTGAGCCTTCCGGCCCAGTGCGATGACGGCGATTCGTGCACCCTGGATGGCTGCGACTCGGCCACAGGCACGTGCTTCTATACCGCGGAGGATCTCGACGGTGACGGCAACGCGGACAGCTGCGACGCTTGCCCCGGAGATGCCAACAATGACGCGGACAGTGACGGGACGTGCGGCAATGTGGATAATTGCCCAGCGCTGCACAACCCGGACCAGATCGACCTCGACAACGACGGCCTGGGCGATCCGTGCGATGACGCACCTGCCGACCCGACGCCGGGCGCGGTCTCGACGACCGACGACTCGCTGGTCACCAGCGCGTTGGAGGCCAACAGGCTTGTGGTCCCCGACAGCGTACTCACGCTGCACCTCCCCCGGGATGCGACGACGCCAGGGCGAACACTGACCGCGGTGCGGCCGGGGCCATGCGTCGAGTACCAGGTCACGTTGGGTGGGCTGTCCGACGCCGCCGTCGCAGCGAGGCCAATCGTCGCGCTGCGATTGCCCGCGCGGGATCCGGCCGTCGCCAGGAGCTTCCGCAACCGAACCTTGGCCATCGCCACGTTCGAGGACACGAACTCGGATGGCGAAAACGATACGTGGATCGAGATCCCGAACTGCGCCACGGGCAGCACGACCGCCGACGGACGCTGCAGCAATGCCTACGGCATCGACCTGGACTGCAGTGGTACGTTCGAGACCATTCACCTGACGGCGGCATTGGTTGAACTTCGCACGATTCGCGTCCAGGGTACGTTCGAAGGAGAGACGACTTGCGTGGGCACGTCGGTCGACGATCCCTCGACCATTGGCTGCAGTGACGGCAACGCCTGCAATGGGCTCGAGACCTGCAATCCCACCGATGGCACGTGTGAACATGGGGTTCCCCCAAATTGCAATGATCAAAACGCCTGCACGACGGACAGTTGCAGTGCGGCCTCCGGTTGCACGCACGTCGACCTCACAGCCACGTGCGACGACGGTAATGGCTGCACCGACGATCTGTGCAATCCGGCCGCAGGTTGTACGAATGTCAATAACGCGGCCGCATGCAGTGACGACAACGCGTGCTCGGTCGGCGATGAGTGCTCCGGAGGCGTCTGCGTCAGCGGCAACACCGCCGACTGCGACGATGGCAATCTCTGCACCGACGACAGCTGCGACGTCGGCACTGGCTGCGTGCACCTCAACAATGGGGTCGCCTGCAGCGACGGCAACGTCTGCACGACCTCGGACACCTGCGCGGGGGGCGCGTGCATTGGCGGCCCTGCGACCTCGTGTGATGACGACAACGGCTGCACCGACGATACGTGCAACAGCACCAGCGGATGCACGTTCACAAACAATACGGCGCCCTGCGACGACGGCAACGCCTGTACTCGGTCCGATGCGTGCTTGGGCGGCGGCTGCGTCGGTGCCAACCCGATCGTCTGTGGCACGACCGGGCCGTGTCAGGTGGACCAAATCGTGTACTTCTATGGCGACTGTGACACGGACGATACGCCGCAGCGCTGCGATCCGACACAACAGGGCACGCTCACGACGGGTACGGATGGTCACCTGCGAGCTACGTTCCATGTCGCGCCCTCTCATTGCTCCGACATCGCGGTCGCTTTCTCTGTGGACGGTGTCTTGACGCACACGACTGGCCGCCTCACCCCGGGAGAGTTGGCTGGCGAGATCGACTTCGGCGTGGCGAGCCCCGGCCCACACACGATTACGGCACAGGCCTTTGGATTCGAAGGCGGCTGCAATGGTGGAACGCTGATCTCATGGGCTGGCACGCTGTCGACGCGTGGGTTAGGGACCTGCAACCCGACCACCGGCGAGTGCGGCTTTACGAGTGCGCCCGACGGCATCGCGTGCTCCGACGGCGATGCCTGCACGGCCAGTGACGTTTGCGGCGGCGGCGCGTGCACGAGCGGACCCGCGGTGAGCTGTGATGACGCCAACCCATGCACGGACGATGCGTGTGGCACCACGACTGGCTGTGTTCACTCCAACAACACGGCCAGCTGCGACGACGGTAACCCGTGCAGCGCCGGCGAAGCGTGCGTGGCAGGCAGCTGCGAGGGCGGCACTGCGGTCGGTTGTGATGACTCCAACCCGTGCACGGTCGATGCGTGCAACCCCGCCAGCGGCTGTACCCATGATCTTAGCGATGCCGATGGCGATGGCGTGTGCAATGACACCGACAATTGCCCGGACAGCGCGAACGGCAATCAGGTCGACACAGACGCCGACGGGCGGGGCGACGCGTGCGACGCGTGTCCGATTGACCCCGGCAAGCTGCAACCAGGCGCCTGCGGGTGTGACACGGCGGACAGCGACAGCGATGGCGATGGCGTCCTCGATTGCGCGGAGGAGTGTGACGCGGATCCGCTCAAGACAACACCCGGCACGTGCGGTTGCGGCACGGCGGACCTGGACTTGGACAGCGATGGCACGGCCGACTGCTTGGACGGCTGTCCGGCGGACCCGGACAAGATCGACCCAGGCACCTGCGGCTGTGGTATCGCGGACGTCGATGGGGACGGCGACGGCTACCCTGCGTGTGCGGGGGACTGCGACGACGGGAACTCCAGCATCTCGCCCATCGCGCCAGAGCTGTGCGACCTTCTAGACATCGACTGTGATGGCGCGCTCGGAGCCGGCGAGCTCGACACGGACGGCGATGGCGTGCTCGACTGTGCTGACGGATGCCCGACAGACTCGAGCAAGACGGCGCCGGGCGCGTGCGGTTGCGGCGCGCCCGATGTCGATGACAACCTCAACGGTGCAATCGATTGCACCGAAGGAGGCGCACTCACCGGCACGATCGACGGCAAGCTGACCGACGAGTCGGGCACCTATGACCTCGGCAGTGTCATCCTCGACGTCGGCGGCGTCTCGGTCACGACGAGCGCAAACGGCAGCTTCACGGCGACCGTCCCTGCGGGAGCGACGCCCGTCATCATCAGTGTTCCGGCGGGGACCTACGAGTTCTGCCTTTATGGCTATTGCGGCTACGGGACGCAGGCGTCGGCAGCGGTGACGCGCCCGATCCTCGTTCCGGTTGGCGGCGGGCAGAGCCTCGTGATTGCGCTGCCGGCGGTGGACGCGACGAGCGCGTTCGCAGCGGGAGACGGCACGATCGTGACGCTCGGCGATGGCTCGAGCCTCACCATTCCGGCGGGCGGGGTCGTCGATGCGAACGGCAACCCGGCCACGAGCGTCACACTGACGGTCGCCATGCTGGTCCCGACGTTCGACAACATGGACTCGGCGCCAGGCGACTACTCGGGCATCGACGAGAACGGAGCCGCGGTTCAGCTCGAGTCGTTCGGCATGGTGAGCGCGACGCTCACGGGACCCAGTGGCGAGGAGCTGTTCCTCAGTCAGAATGCCACGGTTCGTTTTCCGCTGGCAGCAGGCGCGAGCTTTGTCGCCGGGGACACCATCGCGCTCTGGCACTTCGACGACCCGACCGCGACGTGGCTTCAGACCGGGACGGCGACGGTCATCGACGTCGGCGGCGTGCTGTATGTCGAGGCGTCGCTGCCGCACTTCTCCTGGTGGAACTGTGATCAGCCGATCACCACGCGGCACTGCATCGAGGTGACGTTGACAAACTCGGGAGGCGAACTCGTCGAAGGCGGGACGGTCGTCGCGTCCGGCGTAACTTACTCAGGGGCCTCGACGAGCGGAGTCATCACGGCAGGCACGACGTGTGTCAATGTCAAGCGAGGTAGTACGGTCACTCTGAAGTACAACCCCGCGGCAGATTGGGGCGCGCTGGCGATCCCGCTCGGTGACGTCACGGTCCCCGACGTGAACACGACCTGCGCGACGGGCGGGTGCACCGGAGTGTCGTACTCCGTGAGCAGCCTGACGTGTCTCACGGGGACGCTGCGTACCGAGAGTGGCGCCCCGATTCCAAACCAGAGCATCCTGATCAATGGGTACTACGCGGCCCAGTCGGACGCGAGTGGCAACGTCTCCACGACCGTTTTCGAGGGCTCGCTGCTCAACGTTCAGGGCACAGCCTATGTTGGCGGCAACCTGCTGAGCTCGGAGCTTGTGACGATTACCGCCGCCTCTTCGGTTGGTAGCCCGTGCGCCAATCACGTCGAGCTCGTGGTCGCCGGCGTCGCCTGCCTCTCGGGGACAGTCGTATCGGCCTCGGGATTGCCGATGGGGAATGCCGACATCACGCTCTCCTACGTCGCCAGCGGATATAGCGAATCCTTTACGACAGACAGTGACGGTCAATTTGCGGCCGCGGTGCCGTTGGGCGAGGAGATCCTGGTGCAAGGCGTCGTATCGCTGGGTTATCGCGGCGGCGAAGAGGGCGGCAGCAACGAGGCACGTCAGACGACCTCGGTGACCCTCGTTGCCGGTCCGTCGACGGGCGGCGAGTGCGGCAATCAGGTGACTCTGATCGGGCCCGACATCACTTGTGTGACTGGCACTCTCACGACCGAAGGTGGCCTGCCGTTGTCGGGCCAAAACGTCTATGCCGGCGCCTCGGCGAGCTACTCTGCGTACACGGACGATGCGGGTGCCTTCTCGATGCAGGTATTCAAAGACGAAGTGCTTGACGTCTACGCGGAGGTCTATGTCTACAGTCAAGGCTCTTACTTCGCGGCGCGCACGCGGTCGAATACCGTGCTCATCGCCCCGGTCGCCTCGACCGGCGGGGCCTGTCCGAACAACGTGGCTCTCGTGACGGCGGACTTGACGTGCGTCACGGGCACCCTTGTGGATGGGGCTGGAGTACCAGTGCCCAGCATCGAGGTCACATCGGTGACGCCGCTGGGCAACACGACGATTGCACTCACTGGAGAGGACGGCACGTTCTCGGCGACGATCTTCTCCGAACCGATGACGGTCTCGGCCGAGGAGCGCATCCTCGTCTACTCCGGGTACCCGAACTACTTCTACTCGACGTTTGCCCGCCGTTCGAACTCGGTTGCGCTGACGCCGCTGGCGGGGGGCGCTGGAGCCTGTCCCAACTCGGTCGCGTTGCACCTCTTCGATCAGACGTGCTTGACCGGCACGCTCTATGACGCGGCAGGGCAGCCCGCGGCCATTCAGCCCATCATCTCGACCCTTGGCGACTTCACCTACTCGACGACCGACGGTACGTTCTCGATGCAGGTCGACGCGGACCGCGAGGTCTCCATCTTCAGCTACGGCACGGACATCGTGACATTCACCCCCGTCGCCGCCAGCCTCGCCGGAGGTCCGTGCGTCAACGACATTACACTGGCGGTGCTCGCACCGACGTGCGTCTCTGGACAAGTCACCAACAGCGCCGGCGCCGGCCTTCCTTATGCGTACGTCAATTACTACGCCTCGCCGACATTCGCGCTGGACTACGGCTTCGGCTACGGCTCGGTGACGACCGATGCGAACGGCAACTATTGCATCCCCGCGACGCCAGAATCGGTCTACACCATCTACAACGCGTCCTGGATCGACGAGATTGGGAGTACGTTCTACGAGTGCGGGGCGGCGACGTTCTCGACCGTCGGCTCGGCTCCGAAGGACTGCGGCGGAGCGACCACGTGCGACGCCGGCCCCACGATGACGTGCACGCCTGTCGTCAATGGCGGCGGCGGCGCGGCGCTGTAGCGTCAGCGACGCGGCCTCGGGGTCGCTCAGGCCCCGAGCTTGCGCGAGACCAGCGCGTTGACCTCGGTCGGGCTCGCGGCACCCTTGGCCGCGCGAACGACCTGCCCAACGAAGAACCCCAGCAGCCCAGTCCTACCGGCGCGGAACTCGGCCACCTTGGCCACATTGGCCGCGAGGACCTCGTCCACGAGCGCCTCGAGCGTCGTCGTGTCCAAGGCCCGATCGAGCCCGCGCGCCGCGATGATCGCCGTTGCCTCTCCGCCTCGGAGGACCAACTCGGCGAAGACCTCCTTGGCTGCGGGTCCGGTGATCGCTCCGCTCTCCGCGAGCGCGATCAGCGCGCCCAACGCCTCTCCTCGCACGGGGAACGCCTCCAACGGCCGGCCCTCGGTCACGCGCGGCAGCTCGTTGACGAGCCAGCGCGCGCAGGCGACCGGATGACCCGCGGTGGCCGCGGCATCGAAGAGCGCAACCAGGGCACGATCCCCTGAGAGCACGTCGGCGGCCTCGGCTGGCAGGCTGAGCGCAAGGTAGCGCGAGTACGCGTCGGCGAGTGCGGGATCCCGAACGCGCGCCTCGGCCCGATACTCGGCGGGTGTGCGCCGCGCGGGCCTCGTGGACTCGCGGTTGCTCTCTGACGGTGGTGCGGCGATGACGTCCCGTCGCTCCGCGAGCACCGTTTCGCGCAGAGAGACGATCCGGTTGAAGACGAGCCCGCCGGGTCTACTGTCAACCGGATCGACGCTGAAGTAGCCGAGCCGCTCGAACTGCCATCGACTGCCGGGCGCGGCCGCGGCGAGCGCAGGCTCGACGAGCGCGCCAACGACGCACTCGAGCGACTCTCGGTTGAGGACCTGCAGAAAGTCACCCTCGTCGGGCCGCGGCACCGAAAAGAGGCGGTCGTAGAGGCGCACCTCGACGGGCACCGCGTGCTCCAGTGACACCCAGTGCAGGACACTCCACACCTTGCGGCCGTCGGAGGGCCCCTGCCCTGCCGTGGTCTCGGGATGCATCGTCACGTGCAGCGCGGACAGTGCGCCGGATGCGTCCCGAACGACTTCAGTACACGTCACGCAGGGCCCATGACGGAGGCGAACGGTACGGCCTGGCGCGAGGCGGAGATAGCCGGCTTCGGGCGTCTCTTGGAAGTCGTCCTGCTCAATGGCGATGGTCCGGGTGAGCGCCACCGCGCGCGAGCCTCCGTCGCCGAGCTCGGCCGGCATGAACGGCGCCTGACGCGTCACTGACTCGCCTGGCGACAGGTTCGTGACGACCACGGTCAACGGCCGAAGGACCGCCATGGCGCGCGGCGCGACCTTGTTGAGATCGTCGCGGACGCTGAACTCGAGCTTGCCGAGGTCGACGACCGAGTTGGTTCGAGCCACGCCAATCAGGTCACAGAACGCCCGGATGGCCTCCGGACGATAGCCGCGCCGCCGCATTCCGGCGATCGTCGGCATGCGCGGATCATCCCAGCCTGTCACGTGGCCGCCCTCGACGAGCTGGAGCAGCTTGCGCTTGGACATGACCGTGTAGTCGATGTTGAGCCGCGCGAACTCGTACTGCCGCGGAGCCGGGCGCACGCCGGTGTGCTCGATGACCCAGTCATACAGCTCGCGGTTGTTCTCGAACTCCAGCGTACAGATGGAGTGCGTGATGCCCT
>SXOX01000096.1 GCA_005776585.1 Pseudomonadota bacterium
ATGTCAAGAACATCGAAGCGGGTCATGTATGTAGGTTTTTGGCGCATGTCGCGGGTAGCCAGGGGCGTAACTCCGCGAAATGACTCAATCACAAATTTCGCTGTATTGTGGCCATGTTCAATGTGCTGTCGAAGTCGGGTCAGGACGCCGCGGGCGCGCAGGGCGACGCGATCTACGGTGTCGGCCGTCTGCTGGTCAATGAACCGATTGCCGCCTGGGTACACAATACAGTCCAGGATCTCGATGAACTCGTCCATGGACTACCCTCCTACACCAGGTCCAGCTTGCGCCACTGTCCGCTGTAGACCCACAAACGGTATGAACCGTCTGCCGCGGAAACGGCATACGCCTCTCCGAGCCGTCCAGCCGCACTCGGCGCGACATACCCCGTGCGAGTCGCGAGGCCATTGACGGAGGCGTCAAAGATGGCGTCATCGCCCTGGGCTGGCTCGACGATGAGATCCCGCATGAAGTGAACGCCGCCACTGACGTTCATTGTCATGACCACGTCTTCGTCCGAGAGAATCCGGAGAAGTGCGGCGCGATTGCCTCGTGGGGTCAAGCGTACCGTGAGGGTGCTGTTCGAGTGAACGCCAAGGTCCTGTCCCTGATCGTCGGAGGATGACAAATGCAGGACCGTCCCTGCCGGGGCGTCCAGGATGCATTCTTTCACAGGTTGCCAGGTAGCGGGGAAGAAGGTCACTCCGGACACCTCGAGTCCACCGGAGCTGCTGACTTCGGCGACCGTTTCTGTGTCGACGACGAAGCGGACGAGGCCCCCCGGGCCGTCACCCGCTTCGAGCGAGATCTCGTCATTTCCCCGAATCGTCAGGTCGGGAGCGGGCGGGCTGTTCAGCTGAGCGAGCACGTACGCGTCGCTGGGCCCAGCTCCAGTAAAGTGGACTCCGTTTTTGATGTTTTGGTCCATCCCGGCGCTTCCATCCCGGCGCCGAGGCGGTCAGGTTGGTCGCAGTGCGAACGACAGTCAAGGATTTTTTTCGTCGTGAGTCATTTCAACGCGCGGGTCGCTCAGCTGTTGCCACCGGCAGCGAGCACGCACAGCTCCTCCAGCCCGATGACCTCGACGTCGTTGCCGATGGGCCACCGCTCGGCGCCCGGCGTCACGACGAACCGGCGCGCTGGGGCCAAGTCGTCGCAGGCCGCGTGAAAGCCGCGCTCGACCCGCGGCGCCAGGCTGCGCTTGATTTCGATCGCCCAAAGCGTGCCGTTGGGCCACGCCAAGACGAGGTCGATCTCGGCACCACCGGCGGTCCGGTAGAAAGCGCAGGTCGCATCCGGCTCACACGCGGCCGCGAGGTTCTCGATGACGAAGCCCTCGAAGCTCGTGCCCACGACGGGGTGGCTCAGCAGGGCGTCGAGGTGCGGCAACCCAAGCAGCGCGTGGACGAGCCCCGCGTCTCGAACATAGACCTTCGGCGACCGCACGAGGCGCTTGCCGAGGTTCGCGTGCCACGGCGGCAGGCGGCGCACGAGCAGGAGATCGACCAGCAGGTCCAGGTACCGGGTCGTCGTGCGGACGTCGAGCCCAAGGCTACGTCCGAGGTCGGAGACGTTGAGGAGTCCACCCTGCAGGTGCGCGAGCATCGTCCACAACCGCCGTAGAGTCTCCGCGGGCAGGCGCGGGGCGAAGAGGGGGATGTCCCGCTCGAGATAGGTGCGGATGAAGTTCTGCCTCCAACGCAGGCTCGCAGCATCCGAGCGCGCGTTGAAGCTCTGCGGGAAGCCACCACGCAGCCAGAGCTGCTCCTGAGTGCCGGGCCCCGTTTCGCGCAGCTGGAGCGGACCGAGCTCCAAGTACGCGATGCGGCCGGCAAGGGTCTCGCCCGACTGCGCCAAGAGGTCCAGCCCAGCCGATCCGAGCAGAAGGTAGAGGCCGCTCGTCGCGCCTTCGCGTCGCGCTCGGTCGATCAGGCCGCGGAGCACGGGGAAGAGGCCCGGCACGCGATGGACCTCATCGAGGATGACGAGCTTCCCCAGGTGCCCGGCGAGGAACGCCTCCGGATCCGTCAGGCGGCTCCGGTCCGAAGGAGACTCGAGGTCGAGGTACACGCTTGGCCGCTGCTTGCTGACCTCGAGCGCGAGCGTCGTCTTGCCCGACTGCCGTGGGCCGAGGAGCGCAACCGCTGGAGATTCTTGAAGTTCCAGCAGGACACGATCGGCTAGGAGGCGCCTCAGCATCCTGGCAAATCTGACATCAGGATGCGTGATTTGCAAGGATCTGGGGTGAGCTACAGCTCCCGCTCGCGGAGGTCGAACTCCTTCATCTTGTTCTGCAGGCTCTTCCGGCTGATTTGCAGGATCTGCGCGGCGCGGGTGACATTGCCGCGCGTCTCCTTGAGCGCCTTGACGATGAACTCCTTCTCCAGGCGCTCGGTGGTCTCCTTGACCATGTCCTTGAGCGGCCCGACGGCCATGGCCAGCGCGGGATCCATCGCCGGCGCGGTCACCTGGCGCAGCCGGCCGCGTACCTCGGGCGGGACGTCCTGGAGCTCGAGCCACTCGCGCCCCGAGAGCAGCAGCATACGCTCGATGACGTTCTCC
>SXOX01000097.1 GCA_005776585.1 Pseudomonadota bacterium
CCTTGCGGTTGTAGCTGACGATGCCGGTCTTGCCGGCCTGCGCCGCGCGGACGCATTCTTCGACTCCATAGGCCACGTAGGGCCGGCAGGTGCAGACGTCGGAGCCGAAGACGTCGGTCCACTGCACTCGTCGTGGACACGGCAGGTGATGCGCGTCGCGCGATCGTCGAGTCGCGTCGGATCACCGAAGACATAGACGGTGGAGCCGCCGATGGGAGGGAGAAAGACCTCGAGTTCGGGACGCGCGAGAAGATCGGGATACATGCCCCCGGTGTGATGAACCAGCTACCCTCGACGATCAGCCGCTTCACTTCGCGAGACTCCAGCAGGGCGAGGAGTGGGACCAGGTCGACTCGGGTCGCCCCGCAGACGGCGACCTCCACCGACGCTCGCGCGGCAAGGGACGTCAGAGTCGTGGCCCAGACGGCCTCCGACATGGTGCACTCGACGTAGCGGTAGCCGTCGCGATCGTGTGGCGGACGCTGGCCAGAGTCGTCGCACGCCGGACAACGCGTGACAGACGAATTCGTGTCGTGACCTCAGAGCCGTGGTAGGGCGTGGCGTGCGTCGCAGGAGGGGGTCACGCCGCGCACTCGGTGGACACGGTATGCATGGTTCGGGCCGAAACGCCGTCCGAAGCGCGACACAAGCCGTCGACGTACTCTGTGCATTGTAAGAGCCCAAGGTGGCCACTCGGCGACGGGTCCGTCGCGCAGGAACGCGAGCGTCAGCGGCTCACGAAGCTTGCAGCGGCGCACCGTGGCGAACGACCTGGCACTCCCGTGCTCGACGACGGCTGCCGACGTAGATTCACGGACCGAACGCCGGAAGTGCCATTCCGAGACCGGCGGTCCCGCAATGGCACCCGTTCTTGGCACTCCTCCAACGGGAACCGGCGACGGCAACCGTCTCGCCGTCTGGCACGGCGCCTGCCTCGAGAGACTCGATGCCATCGACCCTCCACGAGGCCCTCGTCCTACTGCTGCGCAACGCGCCTGCGTCATTGGTGGCGCTCGCGCGCGCCGCGGGGCTCTCGGCGCTCGCGGCGCATGGCCCGGTTGAGGTGCTCTCGTCAGATCTCGGGCAGACCGTGCCTCGCGAGCGCCGCGCGGACCTCGTCGTGGCCGTCGGCGACGGAAGCAAGCGCACCATCCTGATCGTCGAGGTGCAGCTCCGTCCGTTGGCGAGTAAGCGCCGGCGGTGGGTCGGCTACATTGGCTCCGTCGCCGACGCGCACCCCGGCGATGTGACGCTCGTGGTCGTGACTCCGAGCGAGCGGGTGGCCGCGTGGCCACAGGAGCCCATACGCATCGATGCCCGGAACGCGCTTCGGCCGCTCGTCATCGGTCCCAGCGGGATCCCGCGGATCGCGACCGCTGAGCACGCGGCCGTAGAGCCCGAGCTCGCTGTGCTGTCCGCGGTCGCGCACGCGGAAGAACCCGACGGCCTCGAGACGGCCCTTGCCGCCATCCAGGGCCTCGCGCGGATCGACGAAGAGCAGTCGAAGACGTACCATGACTTGCTGATGAAGCTGCTGCCCGTGGCGGTGGCGCAGGCGATGGAGGACCTGATGAACACGCAGGGCTGGAAGTACCCGCAGAGCGACTTCGCGAAGAGGCACTATGGCCTGGGTATGGCCGAGGGTAAGGCTGAGGGCAAGGCTGAGGGCAAGGCTGAGGGTAAGGCTGAGGGCATGGCCGACCTTCTCCTCGACGCCCTGGCGCGTCGCGGTCCCGTCCCCGAACCACTCGCACGCCGGATCCGCGGCGAGACGAATCCGGCAGTGCTGCGGCAGTGGTTCGACGCGGTCCTCGACGGAAGAGACATTCGCTAGAGGCACTCGCTTAAGCCAGCAGCGCAACGAACACGCCCTCGCACACGCCGCGGTCGAAGTGCTGCACGACACGTTCGGCCAGGGCCGCGTCTTCGAGACAGACTCCGAGCTCGAAGTTCCGCTCCTGCGCGCGCTCGGTGAAGTTCGCCGAGGTCACAAACCAGACGCGGCGATCGATGACCACGCTCTTGATGTGCATCGAGCACCATTCGCCGCCGTCATTTGGCGCGAGCGTGAGCGGCGAGTACCAGAGGCGCGGCGGTGCGACTTCCTCGGGCCAGACGTCCACGAAGAAGTCGGACGCCCAGCGCTGCGGGTAGCCCGCCACGGGCTCTGCCTTGGGCAACGTGCGGCCCCGCCGCCCGATCGAGCGGGGGCCCGTGCGACCCGGCAGTCCGAAGCGCGCCATCCCGCGGCTATTCTGCCGACAGGGGTCGGCCATGCCCCACGAGCTCCTGTCCGTGGCGGCGGGGATGCGACCGTGAGAGTCCGTGGACGCGGCGGGCTCGACCACAACGGAGCCGCGGCGTTCGTCGAGAGAGTCAAGACCATGCCAGAGTTCCGTGGCGGGCAGCACTGGACGACCCATCAGCGGGCCATGATGCCACAGCGCGCGCCTGGCGCTTGAGCTTGCCACCGATTGTCATCCGCGGGCGCCCCCGATGACGTGGTACGTTAGCGTTTCCTAGACTGGCGCGTCCGCGGATCTGGGCGAGCCAGAACTGTCAACTGGAGCCGAGGTTGTCGAAGGCGAACCGCCACCAGAAAGTGCAAGCTGCCCCCGAGCTCGCCTTGCTCGGCGCGGCGCTGTTGCTCTCGCTCGCCTCGTCGAAGTGCGACGACAAGGGCGAGAGTGGCGCCCAGGCGATGCCCGCGGACACCTATGAGCTGCCAGCGCAGAGGGCGCGCGAGAAGGACGAGGACTGCCCCGGCTGGAACGCCGACGACAAGTGCCAGGCGGGGGCGACGTCCACGGGGGCTCGTGCCGGACGGCGCCCGCGCTGAGCTGCCCGCCGGTCACCGGTCCGGGCCAGAGCTGCTACGAGAACCGCTGCGAGCCGTCGACCGGCAACTGCTCCCTCAAGCCCACGTCCGATGGCATTGGCTGCGACGACGGCGATCCCTGCACGACGGGCGAGAGGTGCAACGCCGGTCTGTGCAAGCCCGGCGCACCGATCCAGTGCCCGCCAGGGACGCCCTGCATGACCTATTCGTGCGACGCCGCCATGGGCGGGACCTGCCAGCCGAGGTACGCGACCCAGGCCGAGCCGTGCGACGATCTGAACGCCTGCACGTGGGACGAGAGGTGCTGGGACGGGAGCTGCGTCGGCGGCGTGCTTGCGTGCAACGACTGGAGCCCATGCACGCAGGACTCGTGCGACCCCAAGACCGGGTGCATCTTTCTGCCGATGCCCGAGGGCAGCGTGTGTGCAAGCCCAGGGCCACTGGCGCCGCGTGGTCGTCAAGATGGTAGAGGCCTCCCCAGAGCCGGTCTCGTCCTACGGAGTGCGCTTCGATCTCGTGCTGCACGCAGTCGGCCCCATGCCGGCGGCGGGCGCCGGCTGGTTCGTTCGGGACGTGCACGTCGCGGCCGCGGAGATGTGCGACAACGGCATGGACGACAACGGCGACGGCCAGGCCGACTGCAATGACCCACTGTGCGGCCTCGCGCCGGGGTGCGTCGAGACGAGTTGCACGAACGGGAAGGACGACAACGGCGATGGCCAAACCGACTGTCAGGACCAGGCCTGCGAAGGGTCCCCCGACTGTCCGTGACCGGGAACATGTGTCGTTGCCTGTCGGCTCATCCCCCAGCGCTCCGTCTCCGACTCGGGCGAGCCTCCTGCACTGGATCCCAATGACGCTGCATCTCTATGACGTCCGCGGGTCGCGACGGATCCCTGTCCAGGAGCCTCAGGAGGTTCGCCATCGACGGTGTGACCCAGTCGGCGCCACTCTCGTACTTCTGAAACGCATGCAGACCGCTGCCGAGGAAAGCACCGGCCCGTCGCTGGGAGAGGCACGTTGCTCGGCATTCGGACCACCGGCGAGGTACTCGAGCCAACCGGAAGAGTCGACGAAATTCACGGCACGCGCGCCTCGGAGCCCAGATCGCGGTCCTGAGCGCGGTCCGGTTCGGTGGACAGGCCTGGAAAGAATCCACGGCTGCGCTCGATGGGGGTCACGGGCACCAGTCGGACGCCGCTCGGTGAGGCGAAGACCATCAGCTTGCAGCCCGGGACGAGCTGCAGCCGCTCTCGGACCTCCTTCGGAAGGACGACCTGGTACTTGGGAGAAACGGTCACGACGCTCATACGCCGAGACTGTCGATCAGGCGGACGTAGAACCAGTGACCTATCGATCGGGCACGCTTGCCGCCACTGCTACCGGCGGCTAGGCTGATCCTCATGCGCGCCGCCGCACTTGCCGAGCCACGAGTCCCGAGCTTCGACGAACTCTATGCGCAGATTGAGCGCCTGCCCCAGGGCGTCACCGGCGAGATCCTGACGCCGGGCGAGCTCCGCACCATGAGCCGGCCGGCCTCGGCCCATCGTCACGCAGCCAAGCGCATCGGACGGATTTTGGGGACCATCGACGAGGGGGAGTCGACCGGGGCCGGCTGGTGGATCGAGATCGAGGCGGAGATTCGCTTCCCGCGCGATCGCCTGGCGGTGCCGGATCTTGCGGCCTGGCGCGTCGAGGGCGTGCCCGAGCTCATCGATGCGAACCCGATACGCGTCACTCCAGATTGGTGTTGCGAGATTCTCTCGCCGACTACGCTGCGTGTAGATCGCCTGGTGAAGCTGCCCATGTACATCGACTGCGGCGTCGAGACCGTGTGGCTCGTGGATCCGGACCAGCGGTCCGTCGAAGTCTACGTCGCGCGCGGCGGACTGCCTGCGCTGTTGGCCAAGGCGGTCGACGACGAAGAGGTCCCCCTCCCGCCGTTCGACCTGCCAATCGCGGTCGGTCGCCTCTGGCTTCCGACCGCGCCGACCTAGCAGGCTACGCGACGGCGTCGAAGGCGTCGTCCTCGTCGTCCTCGACCTCCTTGACGCGGACGCCAAGGTTGCGGAAGTGACGAACACCGGTGCCGGCGGGGATGAGCCGGCCCATGATGACGTTCTCCTTGAGGCCCTTGAGGTAGTCGACCTTGCCGGAGATGGACGCCTCGGTGAGCACCTTGGTCGTCTCCTGGA
>SXOX01000098.1 GCA_005776585.1 Pseudomonadota bacterium
CGTAGCTGTTGAGCTTGAGCGCGTAGCCGGGCCGAAATCCCGCGTCCTCTTGGATGTCGAGCGAGAGCGCGGCCACCGGGTTGTCCGGCGAGACGGCAAGGCGGAGGTGCCGATAGCGGCTCGGGTGGGTGTCGAAGTCGAAGACGAAGGGCTGTTGCGTTGCGTTCTCGGCGGCCGCCATGGCGCGGACTCTACACGCCGGTCAAGACCCGTGTCACGTGGAGAATACCCGTTCGGTTATGACTCGGGACGGTGAGCGATGCCGAGCTGCTGGGTCGTCTTGAAGTGCAGCTTGGCAAACTGGCCGAGAACCTCGGGACCGGCCTCGGCGATGAGCGCCTTGGCAGCGGAGAGCACCGGCGGACCGGCCCCCTTCGGCAGCGTGCGACCGGCCTGTTTGGACAGCGCGTCCATCTGCCACAGGAACTCGGCGCGCGCGAGGATGGAGGCGACGGCGACAGCGGGATCGGCCTCTGCCTTGGGCCATTGATCGTGCCGAATGTCCTTGGCGCGACCGCGGAAGCGGCTCTGGATGAGCCCCGGATCCTTGGCGAACTGGTCGGAGAGCGCCCAGGTCGCCTCCGGTGCCTTCTCGAGCACGCCGTCGAGCGCGCGGGCGTGACCCCACGCCAGCAGCGTGTTGAGGTTGCCGATGCGGGCATAGACGTCGTTATACTTGGCCGGCAGGAGCACGACCTTCTCGAACGGGCAGAGGGCTTTGAGCTCCTGTGCAAGCTTCTTGGCCTGCGGGTCGGAGAGGCGCTTCGAGTCGGCGACGCCAAGCTCTTGTAGGAGCGCCACCTGATCGCGTGACACGACGGCCGCGGCAACGACCAGGGGGCCGAAGTAGTCGCCCTTGCCCGTCTCGTCGATGCCGACCCAGCGCTCCGGCTTCGGGTCGGGATGGCGCTCGAGCGCCGCGGCGTAGGGCTCGGCGCTCGCGGCAAGCTCGGTCTCTTCGAGAACGGCCTCGGTCGTCTCGCAATCCAGCACCCGTGCCCACGCGGCGGCGTCCGCGCCCTGGAGGACGAGCTTGCCCTTCTCGTAAAACGTCGCGACGCAGCCTGCGGTGCGTGCTCTGAAGAACGCATAGGGCGCTGAGTCGAAGTCGAAGCCGCCAAGTTCCAAGACGCTCCGGACGCGCGGGGCGTCGAGCGGTCCCAATGGCAGCGTGAGCGTCTGCTGCGCTGACACGGCTAGTGCGCCAGTCCAGGCGCCCGTCGAGTGGCCCCACCGAGCGCCAGGACGGCCTGCCATTCGGCGTCAGTGACCGGGGTGACCGAGAGGCGGTTGCCCTGCCGAGCTGCGACCATCCCGGACAAGACGGGGTGACCCTTGAGCGCGTCCAACGTCACCGGGTCCGCGAAGGTCTCGACGAGCTTGACATCGACCATGTACCAGGCCGGCGCTTCAGGCTTGGACTTGGGGTCGAAGTGGTGATGTGCGGGGTCGAAGGCGGTCGGATCGGGGTAGCCCTCCCGGACGATCTCGGCGGTGCCGACGATCCCGGGCACGTCGCAAGACGAGTGGTAGAGCAAGACACCGTCGCCGACCTTCATCTGGTCGCGCAGCATGTTGCGTGCCTGATAGTTGCGGACACCGTCCCAGCAGGTCGCCTGCTGGGGCGCGCGGGCAAGGTCGGCGATGCTGAACGAGGACGGTTCGGTCTTGAAGAGCCAGTGCGCCATGGCGGCGTTGTTGCCGACCGGCGGAGCCAAGTCAACCAGCCAGAGCGCGTGCGCCGGGGTTGACCCGGTCTCAGGTGGCCAGTAGGTTACGCGGCGCTCGGGGAATAGCGCAGTCTGGTAGCGCGCGAGCTTTGGGAGCTTGAAGTCGGGGGTTCGAATCCCCCTTCCCCGACCATGAGTCGTTACGAAGGAGCCGTCCGCGCCACGCCCCGATCGGGTTGGCTGCGTTGCGGAGGCGCCCTGCTCACCGCGGTTGGCACGCTGGCCTGCGCGTCGACGAGTGAAGTGCGACCGGATTCTGCCCTCGACGTAACCGATGGCTCCGAGGTGGTGAGCCACTGCGGCCCCCCGGTCACCGGCCCGACGTCGACGGGCGCGGCTTGGGCGACCCCGGCGCTGCCTCTCGAGAGTTCGGTCCTCGTCGTCGTCGAGTCCGCGTCGCCGACGTGGGCGACGATGGACGTGGCCTCCGGTGCCACGACGCTCGTCGACAGCGGCTGGTGGTCTACATCGTCAATACCGCTTTGCCTGCCCTGCCGCTCGCGAGTCGCCGTAAATCGCACGCCTGCGGCCTTCCTCTTTCCCGCCGGGCCGAAAGCCGTGCTGGGTGGCGCACCACTCGAAGGCCTCGCGCGCGCGGTCGGGTCGGAGTTCCCGCCCTACTCCGGGACGGCCGAACCGCTCACGGTCACGACGTGGACGACACCGACCGGAGCCCTGAACGGGGCCGTCGAGGTCGTGTTCCATCTTGCCCCTGAGGTTGGCGCGGACGTGCAGCCTGGACTCATCACCGCTGTCGCGACGGCCAATGCGGCGCTGTCCGGGCTCGGGCTCGAGGTTCACGATCAAGGACATGTGACCCTGCCCGCGGGCTTCGGCACCGTCGGGACCGAGAACGTCGACGTGCTCTTCGCGCAGGGCACGCCGGTCGGTGTACGGCGCATTCCCGTGTACATCACCGTCTCGCTCACGGCCACCGACGACAGGGCGCTCGATGGGACGACGCCCGTGCCCGGCCCGCTAGGGTCCCTGGCGCGGCGCCCAGGTCCCATCTTGGTGTGGACGCCCGCGGGTGTGCCCGGAGTGACGAGACCGCAGGCGCTCGGCCGCGTCCTCGCCCACGAGCTGGGCCACTTCCTCGGGCTGTTTCATACGCGTGAGCTCGGCTCGACCGTGGTCGATCCCCTAGTGGATACGCCCGAGGGGTCGAGCGACAACCTGATGGACCCGCAGCTCTTGGGAGTCGAGGTGACGCCAACACAACGACGTATCGTCCACGGCCACCCGGCCGTGCTGCATGACTGCACCAGCAGTCCCTAACCGCTAGCCGGCGAATTGCAAAGCCGGCGCGGACAGCCGCAGCCTCATTGGGGGTTCACGTGGGGTGGTTTACGAACGTGCAGCGACCGAAGTGCCTGGCACCTCAGTGACGCCCGACTTACGAGACGGGGAGGAACTCGCCGGCGGGGGGCTCAGCCGTGCGCAAAGCGCTCGCCGGAAGCGAGGCACCCGACTCACGACGCCACCAAGCCTGCCACGCGACGACGTCGATGCCGAAGTACCGGCCCGACATCTCCGAGAGCGCCTCGACGAGCACTTGGCGCTCCTCGTCCGTCTCGGCCTCACGCAGAGCCTCGATCATCGGGCCCACCGCGCTGCGATCCGCCGTTGCACGATAGTGCTCGAGCTGCGTGTCCACGTTGCGGCGGAGGACGTCGATGGGACGCTCAGCGCGCGTTCGCTTCATCGAGCGCATCGTACGCACGAAGAGGGCCATCGACAGACCCAGCAGGGCCAAGCCCACGAGCACGCCCATCGCGACCAACGGCGGCGATGCCACCGATGCTGCAAACGGAACCGCCCCGGCCGTAGCCGCAGGAAGCACGACGATGGAAAGCATGCCCGCTCGTCCAATCCATGCTGCCTTCTTCATGATCCTCACCTTTCGACTCGCCATTTCGTCCACTGCAACTAAGTCCTGCTCCACGTGGCGACTCAACCGGAAGAATAGGAGCGGGACCACCCCGAAGTCAACCACGAAGTGGTGGAGCCCCGTCGATTTCTCTTTTCTGCGGTCGCCGCGTGCGTTCGACCCGCTGGCCGAGCGCGCGCACCTTGATCCGGAGTCGAGCGTACGCTACTGAACCGCCGGAAGCAAGGGCGTGGGCGCCCGACGAGGAGGCGCGATGCGAACGATGAGGTGGACGAGCAGGCTGGGAGACGCATCGAAGGGCTGGCGCGCGTTGGCGGTCTCGGCCGCGTTGGCGGGGTGTGGCGGCCAAAAGGAGACCCCAAAGGCCCCCCC